>JBPBQT010000204.1:0-14926 GCA_050955065.1 Janthinobacterium lividum
TGGTTCTTCTTTTCCTGTTGCACTTTTTTGTCGTGCGCGACATTACGGGGATCAGTCATCGAATTCCTTGAGAATGGTCGAGATAAAAATGTCGGCCTGCTTTGGTGATTATACGCAGATCGGCAGCCCCCGCCGACCACGTCTACGCTGCCGCGCCCGCGTCGCGCCATCCGGCCGTGGCGTCGCGCATCGTCGCGCCGGTCAATTCGAGAAACGCGGCGACGATCGGGTTGGCCTGCTGCATCTGCGGGCACACGGTGAAACCGCGAAACAGGATGCGCGGCGCGAACGGGCGGAACACGATGCGCCGCGGATCGGCGTCGATGCAGGCCAGGGGGTTCACCACGCCGATTCCCAGCCCGCGCGACACCATTGCGCAGATCGTCGCGCCATAGGGCGTCTCGATGACCGGTACCTGGTGCACGCCCGCCTGCGTGAGCGCGTGATCGAGCGCCTTGCGCGTATCGTCGACATAGGAGGGCAGGACCAGCCGCTGGCCTTTCAGGTCGCTCGCCTGAATGCGTTTGCGCACGGCAAGGGGATGCGCCGCCGGCAACGCGCAGACGCCCGCCAGCCGGTACAGTTCCGCGCTGGTCACGCCGAACGCGTCCGGCGTCATGGTGGAGAAGCCGACATCGCAGTACGCCGACGATGCCCAGCGCTGGATCGTTCCCTCGCTGCGCATTTCCAGCGAGACTGAGATATTGGGATAGATGGCGAGAAAGCGCTCGATGACCTGCGGGATGAAGGAGAGCGCGAGCACCGGCGCGGCCACGAGCCGTAGCCGCCCGGTGCCGAATTGCCGGATTTCACGCGCCGAGTTCGCGAGCTTTTCCAGCCCGACGAAGCTACGCTCCACCTCGCGATAGAAGGCGCTGCCGGCATCGGTCGCCTGGATGCGCCCGCCGCTGCGCGCGAACAGCGCCAGACCGGTCGATGCCTCCAGTTCCGCGATCAGACGGCTGATGCTGGGTTGCGACGTGCCGAGCTCGTCTGCCGCGGCCGTCATCGAGCCGCGCAGCATCACCACCCGGAACGCTTCGATCTGTTTCTGATTCATCCGCTTCGCCTGCCTCGCCTCATGTCTTGCCTCATGCCTTGCTTCCGTGTTTTCCCCCGCGCCGTGCCTCCGCATCTCGCGCTTCCAGGCGGCGCGCCACTGCGCCAGCATGTCATATCAAAAATGAATGGCAGCGGTTTTTGACCGTATTTGACCGGATGGGCCATGCAAATCTAGACTGCTTCGACAGCACCTCTTTGCGAACAACGCATGCGCCCCGACACCCTGCTTTTCCACGACGATTTTCGTGCCGCGCCGTACTGGTGGGACGCGGCGCCGCCCGAGACGGCGCGCGCGGCGTTGCCCGCGGCGGCGGACGTCGTGATCGTCGGCAGCGGCTATTGCGGTCTGTCGGCGGCGGCCGAGGCGGCGCGGGCGGGCCGCTCGGTCGCGGTGCTCGACGCCGCGGAGATCGGCGCGGGCGGCAGCACGCGCAGCGGCGGCATGGTGTCGAGCGGGCAGAAGCTGGCGCTGACCGACGCGATGCGCGGCGTGTCGCCCGAGCGCCTCGCGCGCCTGATGACGGAGTCCCTGGCGAGTTTCGAGTTTCTCAAGCGGCTGGTGGCCGACGAGCAGCTCGACGCCGATCTGCAGCTCACGGGGCGTTTTTTCGGTGCGTACACGCCCGCGCATTTCGAGAGGCTGCGCCGGCAAGGCGAACTGCTGCGCGAGAAGACCGGCGTCACCGTGCACCTGGTCTCGCGCGCCGAGCAGCGCGGCATCATGGGTTCGGATTTCTACTATGGCGGCATCATCGTCGACGACTACGGTGGCCTGCATACCGCCAAGTATCATCGCGCGCTGCGCGACCTCGCGCGGCGGCGCGGCGCCGGGCTGTATTCGCACGCGGCGGTGACGCGCATCGCAGGCAGCGCCGGGCGCTTCCTGGTGCATACCGCGCGCGGCACGATCGCCGCGCAGCAGGTGCTGGTCGCCACCAACGGCTATACCGGGCCGCTGCTGCCGTTCCTGGCGCGGCGCGTGCTGCCGGTCGCCAGCTATCAGATCGCCACCGAGCCGCTGCCCGTCGGGTTGATGGCGGTGCTCAATCCCGGACGCCGGATGATCAGCGACTCGAAACGCAATCTCTTCTACACCCGCCCGTCGCCGGACGGCACGCGGATGCTGTTCGGTTCGCGCCCGGCGATCCGCGAGGTCGACGAACGCGCCGGCGCGCGGATCCTGCACGCGAAAATGGTCGAGCTCTGGCCGGCGCTGCGCGACGTGCGCGTCACGCACGCGTGGAAGGGCTATGTCGCGATGACCGGCGACCGGCTCGCGCACATCGGCGTGCGCGATGGCGTGCATTTCGCCACCGGCTGCAACGGCAACGGCGTGGCGCTGATGAGCTATCTCGGCCACCGGGTGGCGCGCTGCCTGCTAGGGCTGGAGCGCAGCTTCGGCGCGTTCGGCGAGGGCGCGTTTCCGATCAGTCCCGGCGGCATGATCAAGCAGGTCACGGTGCCGGTGGGCGCGGCGCTGTACGCGCTCGACGACCGCTGGAACGCACGCGTGCGCGGCGCACTGTAATTGACGCAGGTCCCTTCAACGGAGAAAACACGATGCGCTTACGTTCCTCGCCGAGGCTCGCCTTGGTCCTCGTTTCCCTGAGCTTCGCTGCCGCGACGACGCTCGCCCATGCCGCCGGGGACCTCGGTACCCTGACGCCCGGCAAGCTGATGGCCGGCGTGGATGCGAACAGCAAGCCGTATTCGTACGTGGACAACGGCAGGATGACGGGTTTCGACGTCGAGTTGATCCGGGCGATCGCGGCAAAGCTCGGCCTGAGCGCCGAATTCCGCGCGCAGGACTTCAGCGCGTTGCTGCCCAGCGTCGCGAACCAGCAGCTCGACCTGGCGGGGGGGTCGATCTCGATCACCAAGGAACGGCTGAAGATGGTCGATTTCTCCGAAGGCTATCTGACCGGCCTGCTCAGCGTCGCGGCACTGCCCGGCACGGCCATCACGGCGGACAAGGCGTCGGTCAAGGGCAAGCGCATCGGCGTGGTCCAGGGCACGATCGAGGACACGTATTCCGATACCTATCTGCCGGGCGCCGACATCGTGCGGTTTCCGAACGTGAACGCGGGTTTCCTGTCGCTGCGCTCGAAATACATCGACGGCTATTTCATCGACAAGACTCTCGCCGATGGCCTGCGCAGCAAATATCCGGACCTGCAACTCGCCAGCCCCCTCAACATTTCCGCGGCGAACCTGCCGGCGGGCTATCCCATGCACAAGGGCAACGTGAAACTCGAGGCGGCGGTGAACAAGGCGATCGACGAACTGGTCGCCGACGGCACCTGGTTGAAGCTCTACATGCAGTTCAATCCCGGTTATCCGAAACCCGAAAGCCTGCCGCCGTACCCGGTGAAGTCCGCGGGTTGACCGGGTGAAGCACAAAGGGACCGTGCGTCCCGCAAGCACAAGGAGCATGCGATGAATGCCTTCCTGTCGAATTTCCTCGACTGGCCGTTGCTCGTCGGTTCCCTGCCGGCGCTGCTCGGCACGGGGCTGGTGAACACGCTGGTGCTGTCGCTGTTCTCGACGCTCGTCGGGATTGTTTTCGGGATGGCGATCGCGCTGATGGCGGTGTCGAATCAGCGCTGGCTGGAATTTCCGGCACGGGTGTTCGTCGATGTCTTCCGCGGCCTGCCGGCGGCGCTCGTCATCCTGCTGGTGGGCCAGGGATTGGCGCCGCTCGGATTGGCGCTCTTCGGCCCGAACCCGTATCCGCTGGCGATCGTCGCGCTCGGCCTGATTTCGTCGGCGTATATCGCCGAGATCTTCCGCTCGGGCATCCAGAGCGTGGGCAAGGGCCAGCTCGCCGCCTGCCAGGCGCTGGGCATGCCGTACTGGAGCAGCATGCGGCACGTGATCGTGCCGCAGGGCATCCGGCGCATCCTGCCGGCGCTGGCGAACCAGTTCATCTCGATCGTCAAGGATTCGAGCCTGGTGTATTTTCTGGGATTGCTGATGTCGCAGCGGGACCTGTTCACGATCGGGCAGAATGCGTCGGTCAACACCGCGAATCTGTCGCCGCTGGTGGCCGCGGGGGCCGTGTACCTGGTGATCACGATCCCGCTCACGCATGCGATCAATCATCTGGACCGCTGGACCAATCGTCATGCGAACCCCACATCCGGGCGCCAGGGCAGGCGCGGGCGGCGCGCGCTGAACGACAGGCGTCGGGCCGGGCCCGACGACACCCCGGCCGGCAGGGTCATTCCGGGCAATGCCGCCCATTTTCAGGCAAGAGAACCATGGGACCGCAAGTAGAAATCGTCGCCGACGACCGGACATTGCCCCGCGAAGTCGATGTGGTGGTGGTGGGAGGCGGCATCGTCGGCCTGAGCACGGCGCTTTATCTGAGCGAGAAGGGACAGCGCGTGGCGCTGTGCGAGAAGGGCCATATCGCGGGCGAGCAGTCCAGCCGCAACTGGGGCTGGGTGCGCGTCACGCACCGCGACATCCGCGAATTCCGGCTGAGCATCGAGAGCCTGAAACTGTGGCGCACGCTCGACCGCACGCTGGGTATCGAAACGGGCTTCAATCAGTGCGGCATTCTGTACATGACCGACGACGACGCGACGCTGGCGAGCCACCGCGTCTGGCTCGAGCGCGCGCGCCAGACGGCGGGCGACGCGTTCGATACGGTGGAACTGGACGCGAAGCGGGTCGCGGGCCTGCTGCCGGGCGCGACCACGAAGTTCAAGGGCGGTCTCTACACCGCCGGCGACGGTCGTGCCGAGCCGCAGCGCGCGGCGCCGGCGATCGCCAACGCGCTGCGTCGTCGCGGGGTGAAGATCCTTACGCCCTGCGCGGTGCGCGGCATCGAGACCAGCGCCGGGCGCGTGAGCGCGGTGGTGACCGAGCACGGCACGATCCGTTGCCAGAGCGTGGTGGTGGCCGGCGGCGCGTGGTCGCGTCTGTTCTGCGGCAATCTGGACGTGGCGGTGCCGCAGTTGCTGGTGCGGGCGTCGGTGCTGCGCACCGCGCCGATCGACGGCGGCCCCACCGTCAGCGCGAGCGACAAGTCCTTCGCGTTTCGCAAGCGTGCCGACGGCGGTTATACGATCGCGGCCGGGTTTCGCACCCATAGCGATCTGACGCCCGATTGTTTTCGCCTGCTGCCCCAGTATCTGCCGGCGCTGCGCAGCCAGATGGGGGCGATGCGGGTGGGCATCGGCGCGCGGTTTTTCGACGAGCTGCGGCGCCCGCGGCACTGGGCGCTCGATCGGCCCACGGCTTTCGAAGACGTACGCACGCTCGACCCGGAACCCATCGTGGCCTACACGGATCTGGGCCTGCGCGAATTCATCAAGGTCTTCCCGCACATGCGCGCCGCGCGGATCGCGCAGCGGTGGGCGGGATATATCGACGTGACGCCCGATGCGATTCCGGTGATCTCGGGCGTCGAACGGATTCCGGGACTCTTCATCAACACCGGGTTTTCGGGACACGGCTTCGGCATCGGGCCGGCCGCGGGCAAGTTGATGGCGGATCTCGTGATGAACGATACGCCGCTGGTCGACCCCCGGGCGTTTCGTCTGAGCCGTTTCAGCGACGGCACGAAAATCGTCATCGATGCGGGATTTTAAGGACGGCTATATGGCTCAGGCGGTAAATCAGGCGATGGATCGGACAGCGGGGCGGCCAGTGGATCGGACGGCACATCAGATACCCGGCAAGGTCGCGATGATCTCGGGCGCAAACCGGGGTATCGGCCTGGAAATCGCGAAGGAATTCGCGCGGCGCGGCTATCGGCTGTCGCTGGGCGCGCGCGACCCCGCGGCGGCAGCCTCCACGTTCGCCACATTCACGGGCGCCGACACGCTGACGTTCCCCTACGAAGCGCGCGCGCTCGATGCGCCGCGCGACTGGGTGGCCGCCACGCTCGCGCGTTTCGGCCGCATCGACGTGCTGGTGTGCAGCGCGGGCATCTGCAAGCACGTCGGGCTGGAGGAGGGCAGCGATGCAATGCTCGAGGAAACGCTCGACGTCAACGTGAAGGCGCCGTTTCGTCTGGTTCAGGCCGCGCTGCCGCATCTGCGCAAGCGCGGCGACGCGCGGGTCGTGCTGCTGTCGTCGCTGTCGGGCAAGCGGGTGAGCAATCTCAACGTCGGCTACCAGATGTCCAAGCATGCGGTGATCGCGCTCAACCACGCGGTGCGGCGCGCCGGATGGCACGACGGCATCCGCTCGACGGCGATCTGCCCCGGCTACGTCAACACGGACATGGCGGGTGGCGGCGTGGCGGATATCGGCCCGGACGTCATGACGCAGCCCGAGGATGTCGCGCGGATCGTCGCGGACACGGTGGCACTGCCCAACACCGCGAGTGTGGCGGAGATCCTGGTGAACTGCCGGTACGAGAACTTGCTGTGACGCGGGGCCCGCGATACACGCTGCGGCCGGCGGTCTGCATTCATGCCGGTTCCGGCATGGCGTGGGTGTCGTTGCAGGCTGCGTAAAGATCCTTTGACTACCCCGCTGTTATTCTTCGCGCAAGGCCTCTCTACAATCCTTTCACTGCGGTAGATCACCGCACTGAACCAGGATAGATGATGAAATTCTCGAAGATTCTCGCCGCCGCCGCACTTCTGTCGGTCTCGGCAGCGTATGCCCAGCAGCCCACTTCGCAGCCCACTTCGCAGGACGCCGCGCAACCCACGTACGACAGCCAGACCGCGACGCACGCCGGCTACCGCAATGCGGCCGACGCGCCGCGCCAGAGCGATTGCGCGGGTCCGGCATCGTTCTGCAGCGTCTACTTCGGCGGCAGCTGAACGGACTTGCGCGACGTCCGCGACGTTCATGACGGACGCGGTGTCGCCGCCGCCTAGACCGTCTTCGCGGCCGCTTCGACGCAGGACAGGCCGGAGCCGGTCAGGCGGGCGTTGCTGGCCAGCGTACCGGGCAGGAAGCGCTGCAGGAATTCGATCCAGGTCCGCACCTTCGCATCCAGATACTGCCGCGACGGGTAGACCACGTAGACGTTCTTGCGCTGCAGTTCATGCTCGGGCAGCACCCGTATGAGCGTGCCCGCGCGCAGGCCGGCGAGTGCGCTGGCGGCAGGCAGCGCCACGATGCCCAGTCCCGCGAACGCGGCCACGGCCAGCGCCTCGGCGCTGTTGACCCGCAGCGGGGACGTGGCTGGCAGCGCAAACATGTCCTGGCCCTGCGGGCCGGACAAATCCCATTCGTCGACCGGATACATGTCGACCGTCATCCGCAGACAGGTATGCGCGCCCAGGTCCGCGAGCGTCATCGGAATGCCGTGCCGCGCCAGGTAGGCGGGGGACGCGCACAGCACGCTATGCACGCACCCGAGTCTTTGCGAGACCAGTTGTGAATCGGGAAGGGCGTCGGCGAGTTGCAGCGACAGGTCGTAGCGTTCCTCGATCAGGTCGGGAATGCGCGAGGAAATCGTCAGGTCGAACGAGACGTTGGGAAAGAGTTGCACGTACTCGGCGATCGCCGGCACCAGATAATGCTGGCCGAAACTGCCCGTCGAATGCATGCGGATCTGCCCGTGCGGCTGCGCATGCGCCGCGCTTGCGGCCGCTTCCGCCTGATACACCCGTTCGAGAATTTCCTTGCAGCTCGCGAAGTACCGGCTGCCCGCCTCGGTCAGGGCCAGCTTGCGCGTGCTTCTGTGCAGCAGCCGGGTGCGCAGGTGCGCTTCGAGGTCCGATACCGCCCGGGAAGTCGCCGCGGTGGAGGTGTTGCAAATCTGTGCCGCTGCCGTAAAACTGCCCGCTTCCACGACCGCCAAGAATTGCTTCATGTTCTGAAGCGTGTCCATGTTCCGTTGTTCTGTTCCGTCCATCGGGTTCTGACGGCATTCTCCCACATCCGCTTTTCCCGCGTAGGGCGGGGGCTTTCGTCCTTTCGCCGGCCGGATGCGACGAGGCCCGCGTCGACGGACGCGGGCCTCGTGGTGCGACGAATGGCGCTGCGGCGGAACATCGGCGGCGAGACCGGTGTCCGGGGCGGCCGCTTCCTTAGAAGCGGTAGGTCGCACCGACCTGGAAGGTGCGGCCGACGTATGTGTACAGCGACTGGTCGTAGCCCGTGTAGTACGGATAGCCTTCCCACTCGATGTCGAACGGCGGACGCTTGTCGAACAGATTGCTGATGCCGCCGTAGATCGTCCAGTTCTTGAAGCCGCGATAGGCGGTGAACAGATTGAACTGGCTGTACGACGCGACCTGATAATTGCCGCCGTCCTGGTTCTGCACGGCAACCGCGTTGGTATAGCCGCCCGTGTACTGCCACGTCAGCGTGGTCGTGAAGCCCTGGTAACCCCAGGTCAGCGTCGTGTTGCCCTTCCAGCGCGGATTACTCGCGCCGAACGGCTGGTTCAGCGCGAAGTTGTTGCCCGCGAAGTCCTGCGACGTGCCATCGGTGTTGTGCAGCTTGAAGTGCCACACGTAGGCCCAGTCGGCGGCCAGCGTGAAGTTGCCCACCGGCGTGCCCACCGTCTTGCGGAAGTTCAAGTCGAAGCCGTCGGTGTCGAGCGAACCCAGATTCACGAACTGCTCGTTGATGTAGACGATGCTGCCCGCCGCGTTGCGCACTACGCTCGTCGGATTATTCGCATCGATCAACGCCTGCGGATCCGTTGTGCCGATCACGCCGCCGATATGCACCTTGTAGAAGGCCGCGCCGAAATCGGTCGTGCGATCAGGCGAGAGTTCGAAGCCGAGGTTGTAGTTCTTCGTGTGCTCCGGCTGCAGGTTCTTGTTGCCGTTGGTGTCCTCGGTTGTGAAGGCCTTGGTCGAACCGCCCGGCGCGTACGGGTCCAGCAGCGTCTGGTGGCCGATGTAGGTCGCCTGCGAGTTTTCCACCAGCGTCGGCGCCCGGAAGCCGCGCGAGAACGATGCGTAGGTCGTGATCGCCTGCACCGGCTGATAGCGCAGCGCGAAACTCGGCGAGAACGCGCCGCCGAAATCGCTGTAGTGGTCGTAGCGGCCGGCCTGCGTGAAGACCAGGTTGTGCAGCAGCGGAATCTGCATCTGGTAGTAGACGGCCGCGACGTTGCGCGAACCCTGGACCGACTGCACGTTGGCCGGTGCGGTGATGCCCAGCGACGAGTAGGTCTGCGGATTGATCACCGAGCTTTCGTGACGGAACTCTGTGCCGAAGCCCAGGCCGATATCGCCCGTGGGCAGATGGAACAGATTGCCGGTGGACGTGGTCGCTGAGACCGAGTCGGTCTTTGAGATCGCCTGCTGGTAGTCGCGCTGGAACAGGCCGTTCTCGCCGTTCGGCGTGAGCGACGGATTCGCGAAGTCGAGAACACCGTTATTGACGATGTTGTTGATGGCGGCGGTGTTCAGAACGTTGGTGTACGTGGTGTCGACCGTGCTCTGCGAATGGCCGGCATCGATGTTCCAGTCCCAGTCGCCCGCCTTCGGAATCGAATAGGAGCCCTTGACGCCGGTCGATGCCTTCCAGTAGGTCGAGACCGTGTCGTTGCTGGTCGTCGCGTTCGGGAACGCGTAGTTGAGCGTGGTCGCCGTGCCGTACGGGTTGTACGGATTGCTGGCCGGGACGAGACGCGAAACGCGCGACACCGTGCCGGTGGTGGGGTTGTACACGTTCGTCAGGCTGGTCAGCGACGCGATGCCCGACAGCTGGTACGTCTCGTTGCGGCTGCCCCACAGGTCGACATAGGCCTGCGTGGTGTCGTCGAGCCGGAACGTGGCGCGCATCTTCGCGTTCAGGCGCGTGATCGCCGGGTTCAGCGACGTGTCCTGTGTGGTCTTGTACGAGCACGAAGAACCGCCCGTCAGGGTGGTGCTGCCGCCAACGCAATTGGATGCCGGCGCGGTGCTGCCGTCGGCCAGCGTCCAGTACTGCTGTTTCTGGTTGGGCGGCTGGTTGGTGCCGCCGGCGTAGTTCGAGAAATCGCTGTTCGCGGTCATGTCGCGGTCGGCCAGCGTCGAGCCGGAGTCGCGATACCAGCTCGCGGCGGCGGTCACGTTCCAGCCGTCGGTATTGACGTTGCCCTTGCCGGCGAGCACGCTGAAGTTGCCCTGGCCGTCGCCCGGATGCTGAGCCTTGCCGAGCTGGCCGTCGATCTGCAGACCCTGGAAATTCTTTTTCGTGATGATGTTGACGACGCCCGCGATCGCGTCCGAGCCGTATTGCGACACGGCGCCGGTCTTGACGATTTCGATGCGCTCGACCATGTTCAACGGGATCGTGTTGACGTCGAAGAACGTGTCGGTGAAATTGACCGCCTTGGCATAGTTGGCCACCCGCTGGCCGTCGACGAGCACCAGCGTGTATTTCTCGCTCAGGCCCCGCAGCGCAATGCCCGCACCCCCCGGCGCGGTGGTCGACGAGGTCGCTTGCGACCAGCTGCTCGCCGAGTTCGCGGACACGCCGCGCAGGAAGTCGGCGACCGTCGTATACCCGGATTCCTGGATCTGGCGGGCGGTGACGGTCTGCACTTCCGTGCTGCCCACCTTGTCGGCCGTGCGGATCAGCGACCCCGTCACTTCCACGCGTTGCAACTGGCTGACCCCCGGTGTCGCCGCCGAGGTAGCGGACGACGGCGCCGATGTGGTCGACGTCGTCCCGGCCAGACCGGTATCCGTCGACGCAGCGGATTGTGCTTGCGCAAGCGGGCTCAATGCCGCGCTCAACAAGAGCTCGGCGCCCACGATCCGCTTGATTGCCGTTACCAGTTTCTTCTGTTTCACGTGCTACCCCTTCAGGTCTGAAATCCCATATTTTGGTGAACCAACTATGCCGCCACGGTCGTCGCGGGGCAGCGCATACAGTGCGGTGGGCCACGGCTTATGTCGTATGTGGGGGCCGGGTCTTGAATCGCCGTCGCATTGCATCGTTGGCGAAAGCCCCAACGATTGTGTCGAAGGGACCGGTCATCAAAGCGGTGGCATCAAATGCATGAGGTATGCCAACTAACGAGGGAGATCGTGAAAAATCAAACGATCGCATCATTCTTTCCGTCGTAACAATCTGAAATTATTAGGAATTGAGGTAACGGTTTGTAATGAAAAAAATTCCTTTCAGGAATGTAATGTCATGGACGCATATCATAGAAAATAATTCTGCATGTTTTTTATGTGGAAAATACGTGACCCCGGCATGCTTTCAAGTGGGTAGGTGATGCACCATAATAATTCGGCAATCACATATTTGGTGCATGATGCTTGAGGGTCGTATCCGGTGAACGAAGGCGGGGTGCGAAAGAAGGGGAGAGTAGTTCAAAAGCCTCTCGATCTTTGTATTTTTCCTTCATATACAAAGATATAAAGGAGAAAAGGATGTTGCCTGGCAAGTGCTAGCATGCGGCATCGGCACTGTTCGGGTGCGTCGAATTACATATTGCTTACCGTGCACCAATATCGACGGAAAATGCCCAGAAACCGCGATTTCCATGGTTTGAAAGGTTTTTTGAAAAAAGAAACGAATTGACCGAATCACCTGCCTGCGTACCGGCTGCATGACGACAACGATTTGCTGGTTTACCCTTGTCCACCTATAAATGGTCAGTAAGATCATGGAGTTGAGAAGCGGGCTTTTCTGCACGCATTCACCTGTGCCATGAACTGGCATGAACGGTGCTTTTGTGGTGCCGCTTCTTGGAGCGGCTCCTATCCGGAACCCGCCCGCGCGATGACCATCCGTTATTCACGCCGAACCGTCACTTGTCCTAAATGGAGTCCGCAGTGCTGCAAACCCTGATCAACTATTCGTCCCAGTCGATGGGTCTCATTCCTCTACTGGCACTCATCTTTTTGCTAGGCGTGGCGATCATCATCGAGCGCCTCGTGTTTTTCGCGAGAGCCGTGCGTACCGGAAAGACCATCGAGTACGACCTCAAGCACGTTACGGCGAACAATGCCGCGGACGCGGAAAAGCTGGTCACGCATTATTCATCGACCGTGCAGGCCGAGCTGGTGCGTTCGGCGCTCAAGGTGAGAGGGCAGCCTGAAGCCAACGTCGAGCGGGAACTCGAAGAAACGATCATGTTCCAGATGCCGCGCCTGGACCGTAATCTCTGGGTGCTGGATACGGCGGTCACGCTCGGCCCGCTGCTGGGTCTGTTGGGAACGATTTTCGGGATGGTGCAGTCGTTCAACGTCCTGGGCGCGAGCGGCACGTCGAACCCGAACGGCGTCACCGGCGGTATCGGCCATGCGCTGACGGCCACCGCCTGCGGCCTGATCATCGCGATCGTCTGCGTGATCTTCCTGAACTATTTCAACAAGCGCATCCGGATGACGGTGAATCAGTTCGATCTGATCAAGTCGATGCTGGTGTCGCGCTTTGCCGCCTGAGGCCAGACCGGTCCAGGCCATTGAGATAGAGAGGTCGTAAATGAGAAGCCATCGCAGTCATTATCTGGGCGCAGAGGAGAAGGCACGCATCGAGATCATTCCGATGATCGACATCATGATGTTCCTGCTCGTCTTCTTCATGCTGGCGACGCTGAAGATGATTCAGGGCGCCGGCATCAAGCTCGACCTGCCGCAATCCAGCACCGCCGAACAGTTGCAGAAGACGGTCAAGGTATCGATTGGCGTCACGAAGACCGGCGAGTTTTATATGGACGCGAAGCCGATCGATGCCAATACGCTGGCGGCGCGCCTCAAGGAGCTGGTGCAGAACAACAGCAATGTCGATGTGGCGATCGCCGGCGACGAAGGCGTCGACTACAAGAAAATCATCGGGGTCATGGATGTGGTCCGCGCCGCCGGCATCAGTTCGGTGGCGTTGGTGACCAATCCCACATGACGCCGGGGCGATGACATGAGCGAATCACTCCCCCGTCTGGGCGGCGCGCTATGGGCGTCGCAGGAACAGGCGCCCGGGCATAGCCGCAAGGCGATGTATCTGGCGTTGCTCGGCGCGCTGCTGGTCGAAGGCGCGATCATCTTCGGCATCTCGCATATGAGCATCACGCCGCCGCCGCCGCCGCCGAAGGAAATGCGGATCCGGATGGCGCCGCCGCCGCCGCCACCGCCACCGCCGGAAGTCAAGAAGCTGGAACCGCCGCCACCGGCGCCGCAGAAGCAGCCGACGCCGAAGCCGCCGCCACCGGCCAAGCCGGCGGCGGTGCCCAAGCCCGCGAAGATCGCGGCGGCCGCGCATCCGACCGCGCATGCGCCGGCGATCGCGACCGCGCCGGCGGATTCGACGCCCTCTCCGCCGACGGCTGCGACCGGACCGGCGCCGACGCCGGAACCGCCCGCGCCACCCGCGCCCGTCGCGCCTCCCGCGCCGCCGTCCCTGCATGGCGTCGTCGACGGCCGCGGCCATTGCCAGTCGGTCCAGCCGGTGATTCCGGCGCGCGCGTTGCAGCAGGGCATCTCCGCGGACGTGACCGCGCATCTGTCGATCAATCCCGACGGCAGCGTGGGCGACGTGACGATCGTGCGCAGCGTGCCGCCCACCTCGGTGTTCAACCAGGCGGTGATCACGGCGGCCAAGTCGTACCGCTGCCAGAAGAACGGGAACGCCTATGTGGGCGAAGTGACCTTCTCGTTCAAGACGACCGCGAGCGGCGACGAAGAGTAGGATGTTCCGCGGGCCGTGGTATCGAGGCCCTTGCAGTGAGGCCGTCATGGTGGCCGCCGCCGCGATCGATCCGATCGGGACGGCGGCGACAGGCATGCCGTAAACGAAGCGCTGCGATCCGGCAATCCGTTTGCGGCATGTTTCCGGTGCCCCGGTGCTCCGGCGTGCCGGTGGGTCGGGGTGCCGGGAATGCGGCGCCTCGGCGACCGTCTCGCCTTACCCGATGGCGAGTGCTTTCCAACAGGATGATGTATGCGTAACGTGAAGTCCCCCAATTACAGCCGTGCGGCCGCCTGGCTCGTCGCCGGCGTCATGTCCGGCGTACTGAGCGCGCCGACGCTCGCCACCGCGGCGAGCATTCCCGCCGGCGTCACGCTCGCGCCGAACCAGGTGCTGATTCGCAACAATGGTTCGGAAGTCGAGACGTTGGACCCGAACCTGGCCGAGACCGTACCGGCGCACGCCATACTGGCCGATCTGTTCGAGGGCCTGACCGCCAACGACAACCATGGCGCGACCGTGCCGGGCGTGGCGGAGAAGTGGGAGCAGAAGGATCCGACCACTTGGATCTTCCACCTGCGCAAGAATGCGAAATGGTCGAACGGCGAGACGATAACGGCAGGCGATTTCGTCTACAGCATGCAGCGTTTCGTCGATCCCAAAACCGCGTCGTCGTATGCGAGCACGTACGGGATTTTCCTGACGAACGGGGCGGACATCATCGCGGGGAAGAAACCCGTGGCATCGCTGGGCGTGCGCGCGATCGACGCCACCACGCTGGAAATCAAGACGCCTTATCCGGTGCCGTTTCTCCCGGACGTGATGGCGAACACCAATCTCGCCCCGCTCAACAAGGCGAGCATCGAGAAAAATGGCGCGAACTGGACAAAGCCGGGCAACATCGTCACCAACGGCGCATTCACGCTGAAATCCTGGCAGGTCAACGACCGGGTGGTGGTCGTCAAGAATCCGCAGTATTGGGATGCCGCCAATGTGCAGTTGACGCAGATCACCTTCCTGCCGATCGAGAGCGAGGATGCCGACGTCAAGATGTTCCAGTCGGGTAGCGAGGACTGGGAGTATCAGTTGCCGCCGGGCGCCTTTCCCCGTCTGAAGCAAGAGTACCCGAAAGACATCCGCAACGTGCCGATGCTGGGTCTGCGTTATTTCACGTTCAACATGAAGGACGCGCTGCTCAAGGACGTGCGGGTGCGGCAGGCGCTGTCGATGGTGATCGATCGCGATGTACTCGCGCAACACGTGACCGCGGGCGGCGAGATTCCGGCCTACGGGTTGATCGTCAAGG
>JBPBQT010000205.1:0-12966 GCA_050955065.1 Janthinobacterium lividum
GGTCAGGAAATCATCGAGGTCTCCACGTTCCGCGCACTGGTCGATCCGGCCGCCGAAGCCGCCACCGCCGCGGCGAACGCGGTGCAGGCCGCCATTGACGCCGACGGCGCCGAACGCACCGCCCTGCGCATTACCACGCAGGCAGCCGACATCGGCGACAACGCCGCCGCCGCGTATGTCAGCGTGCCTCACGGAAACGACCCGCCGGGGAACGACCCGCTGGGAGAGGACGACGAGGCCGACGACGACAGCGACCCGGAGAATGGCGAGCGCGCAAGCGTCGCCGGCCCGGGCAATGACTCGCCACACCGCGGCGACCGCAACGACCGCGGCGACCGCAACGACCGCGGCGACCGCAACGACCGGGGCGAGCGCAACGACCGGGGCGGTCGGGGCGACCGGGGCGGTCGTCGTCGCCGGCGCGAGGATCCGGACCGTCGCCTGCATGCGGTGGACGCCAGCGGCCGCGTGCTGCGCGACAACGTCTGGGGCAAGCAGCACGAAGACGCGCGCCGCCGCGATTTCACGATCAACGCGATGTACTACGACCCGGCGAAACAGACGGTGCTCGACTATCACGAGGGCATGGCCGACATGCGCGCCCGACTGCTGCGCATGATCGGCGACCCGGCCACCCGCTACCGCGAGGATCCGGTGCGGATGTTGCGGGTCGTGCGTTTCGCCGGCAAGCTCGATTTCGAGATCGAGGCCGCGACCCGGGCGCCGATCGCGGAACTCGCCGGACTGATCAACAATGTTCCCGCCGCGCGGGTCTTCGACGAGATCCTGAAACTGCTGCTCTCGGGCAGCGCGCTCGCCTGCCTGACCCGGCTGCGTGCCGAGGGCCTGCATCGCGACCTCCTGCCCCTGCTCGACGTGGCGCTGGAACAGCCGCACAGCGAGAAATTCATCACGCTGTCGCTGACCAATACCGACGCGCGCGTGCGCGCCGGCAAGACGGTCTCGCCCGGCTTCCTGTTCGCCGCCCTGCTCTGGCACCAGACGCAGCAACGCTGGCAGCGTCACGTGGCCGATGGCGAATACCCGATTCCGGCTTTGCACCGGGCAATGGACGAGGTGCTCGACGCGCAGACCGGCAAGCTCGCCATTCAACGCCGCTTCGTGTCGGACATGAAGGAAATCTGGGGCATGCAGCCGCGCCTGGAGAAGCGTGCCGGCCGCAGCGCCCTGAAGCTGCTGGAACACCCGCGCTTCAGAGCGGCGTATGATTTCCTGCTATTACGCTGCGAATCCGGAGAAATGGATCCTACTTTGGGGGCATGGTGGACCGATTTCATCGAGGGCGACCCCGGCGCGCGTGAAATATTGTTGAACGGCGGGCCGCGCGACGCCACCAAGTCCAAGCCGCGTCGACGCCGCCGCGGTGGCCGGTCGGGAGGCGGATCTGCGCAGGGAGCGAACGGCAACGTCGCTCCCGCCTCGTCCCGCCCGAGCCCGGCTTTCGAAGACGATTGACGTTCGACGACCTTTGCAAAAGGCCTCAGCTATGACGGTAGCCTATCTTGGACTCGGCGCGAACCTCGGCGACGCGCGGCAATGCCTGAAGGACGCGGTGGTATCCCTGGCGCAACGGCCAGGCATCATCGTGCTCGCCAAATCGAGCCTGTACCGCACCGGTCCCATCGATGCCGATGGGGACGACTTCTATAACTGCGTGGTCGCGGTCGGCACACTGCTGCCGGCGCGCCAGCTGCTCGACCTGTGTCTGGGCGTCGAGCATGAATTCGGTCGCGAACGTCCGTACCGCAACGCGCCGCGCACGCTCGACATCGACATCCTGCTGTATGGCGACGAGCGTATCGACGAGGCCCATCTGACGATTCCGCATCCGCGTCTGACCGAGCGCGCCTTCGCGCTGGTGCCGCTGCTCGAGCTCGACGCCGACGTGATGATCCCCGGCATGGGCCGCGCGAGCCGCTTCGTCGCCGCGGTCGCCGACCAGTCGATCGAGACGGTCGCGACCGCCCACTGCCCCTTCCTGCGCGGCGTGCCGCGCAATCGCGAGAACAACGCGTGCCCATGACCGCCCCCACGATGCCGGTGACGGCACCGGAAATGCCCGTCGCCACCGATGGCCGTCCGCGCTACCGGTACGTCGTGGTCGAAGGACCGATCGGCATCGGCAAGAGCGCGCTGGCCAAAGTGCTCGCCGAGCGCTGGGCGATGACGCCGGATTTCGAGCAACCGAAGAACAATCCCTTCCTGGAGGGGTTCTATCGCGATCCGGCGCGTCATGCGCTGGCGGTGCAGACGCATTTCCTGCTGGAGCGCAGCGCGCACGCGGCGGCGCTCGCCGCGGCGAACACCGAGAAGTCGGCGCCGCTCATCGGCGACTTCCTGCCCCAGAAAGACGTGATCTACGCGCGGCTGAACCTCGACGACGCGGAGTTCGCGCTGTATCAACGCCTCGCCACGCGGCTCGCCGCGCCGATCCGCACGCCGGATCTCGTGATCTACCTGCAGGCCAGCCCCGAGACGCTGTTCGCGCGCCTGCAAAGGCACACGAGCGGCATCGAGTTGCAGGTCTCCGACGCCTATCTGCGGGCGCTGTGCGAGGCCTACAACCATTTCTTCTATCACTACAGCGAAGCGCCGCTGTTGACCGTCAACACCGAAAACCTCGAGCCCGCCGAGAACGACGACGATCTGGGCCTGCTGCTCGATCATCTGAACGCGATGCGCGGGCCGCGTGAGTTTTTCGTCAAAGGCTCGCTCTAGCATGACCTATCTGCAAGACCCTTCGGAACGCCCGGTCACCGTCCCGCGGCTGCAGACGATGCGCGATGCGGGCGAGAAGATCGCCATGCTGACCTGCTATGACGCGAGTTTCGCGACGCTGCTCGAACGCGCCGGCGTCGACGTGCTGTTGATCGGCGACTCGCTGGGCAACGTTCTCCAGGGACACGCGACCACGTTGCCGGTCAGCCTCGACGACATCGTCTACCACACGGGCTGCGTGGCGCGCGGCGCGCGGCGGCCGCTGATCGTCGCGGACCTGCCGTTCGGCACCTACGGCACGCCGGAGCAGGCGTTCACGTCGGCGGTCCGCCTGATGCGCGGCGGCGCGCACATGGTCAAGCTCGAAGGCGGCGCGTGGCTGGCCGACACCGTGCGCTTTCTCGTCGAGCGCGCGGTGCCGGTCTGCGCGCATATCGGCCTGACGCCGCAGTCGGTGCATGCGTTCGGCGGCTTCAAGGTGCAGGGACGCACGCTGCTGGCCGCCGACGCGCTGAAGGCCGACGCCGAGGCGCTGCAGGACGCGGGCGCGCAGCTGCTGGTGATCGAGGCGGTACCGGCGACGCTCGCCGCGGAACTGACCGACCTGCTCGCGATTCCGACGATCGGCATCGGGGCCGGGCCGGAGTGCTCGGGACAGGTGCTGGTGCTGCACGACCTGCTGGGGGTCTTTCCCGGCAAGCGGCCGCGCTTCGTGAAGGATTTCGTCTCGGGCGAGGTGTCGATCGGCGCGGGGATCGAGGCATACGTGCGCGCGGTCAAGGAAGGGGCGTTTCCGGACCAGGAACACGTGTTCTGAGGTTCCGGTCAACCCGCCAACGGCGCGGGAAGCACCCGGGCGGCGCGGGATAGGCGCGGCGGCCGGGCAATGGACGCGCGTCAGGACCGCAACAACACGGCGGGCAACAGGCCGCGCAGACCATTGGTGAGCATCAGGGCCTGCGCCCGATGCAGATCGTCGAGCGTCAGCGAGCGCTCGACGGCGTTCCACCGCGGATCCTCCAGCACGAGCGCGCGCATCACGCCCGGCAACAGGCCGTCGGCGACCGGCGGCGTGAACCAGCGCCCTTCCAGTTTGACGAACAGATTGCTCCGGCCCCCTTCGGTCAGGCGGCCCTGCGCGTTGACGAAAAGCAGGTCGAACGCGCCCTCCTGCTCCGCCGCCCGCCATGCGGCGTCGTACAGCGCGCGGTGGGTCGTCTTGAAACGCAGCAGCGGGTCGTCCATCCGGGTATCGGGGAAACCGCGCTCGCGCGCGAGCAGCACGCTCACCGGGCCCGGCGCGAGCGGCGTCAGACGCGCGGCGGTGCATGTCACGGCCCCGGCTTTCGACAGGGCAAGCCGCAGCCGGTGCGGCGCCGCGTCGGCAAGTGCGGCAAGCGCCGCGTCCAGCGCCGTTTCGATGGCATCCCGAAGCGCCGCATCGCCCATGGCCCGGGAGTCGATCTCGGCCACCGGGCCCACCGTCGCGTGTGGCCGCGCGCCCTGCGCGGCATCCCGAACGACGCGGCCGGAAGGTCCGGGGTGAAACCCCAACCGCCGCGCTGCTTCGCACAGGCGCGTCACATGGCGTGCGCGATGCGGCGCCCGTCCCGCCACGACCCGTATCGTCTCGAACAGCGCGAAGCCGGGATCGGCCGCCGTCAGGAACCGCGCTTTCAACCAGCATTCCGCATATTCCCCGGCCGCGTGGCTATCGAGCACGATACCCGCGCCGATCCCGGCCGACGCGTCGGCGAGCCCGTCCGGGGACGCCGCGGCGATGTCGATCGTGCGAATCGCCACCGACAGGCAGAAGTCGCCGCAACGCCGCCCGAGCGGTCGCTCGATCCACCCGATCGCGCCGGTATACAGGCCGCGCGGCGCGGTTTCCAACGCGGCGATCTGCGCGATGGCCGCGCGTTTCGGCGCGCCCGTGATCGAGCCGCAGGGAAACAGCGCGCGCAGGATATCGGGGAACGTCGTGGTCGCGGGCGCGCTCGCCTCGATCGTCGACGTCAACTGCCACACCGTGGGCCATGCCTCGGCGGCGAACAGCGCCGTGACCGACACACCGCCCGGCGGTGCGATGCGGCCCAGGTCGTTGCGCAGCAGATCGACGATCATCAGGTTCTCGGCGCGGTTCTTCGGGTCGTTCGCGAGATCGACGCCGCGCTGCGCATCGGCGACACGTGCGCGTGACGCATCGAACGGATGGCCCGGGTCATTCCAGTCGCCCGCGTCGCCCGGGTCATCGGAATCATCCAAGCCAGCCGCACTGGCCGAAGAACCACGGGCGGCGGTACCTTTCATCGGTTTGGCGAGCAGCGTCCCGGCCGCATGCCGCAGGAACAATTCCGGCGACAGCGACAGGGTCCAGCCTGCCGCGGTATGGATCAACGCGCCGAAGGGCGCCGGTTGCCGCCGGCGCAGTTGCCGGTAAAGCGTGATCGGGCTGCCGAATACCTTGAAGGCCAGGCGGAACGTGTAATTGACCTGATAGCAGTCGCCAGCCGCCAGCGCCGCGTGGATACGGTCGATCGCCCGGGAAAAGTCGTCGGCGCTCGTATCCTGCCGGACATCGAGAATGCCGGCGGGCGCGACCGGCGCGGCCGCGGCGAGCCAGGCGTCGCACTCGGCGGCGTTCAACCGTCGCATGGCGCGAAAGAGCAGGACGCGCAGCGCCGGGTCGCCGCCGCGTGAAGCGGCAGCACGCAAGGGCGCGGGAGACAATTCCGACGGAGAAGCCCGGGCGGCATCGGCACATCCGGAAATGAACGCGGATGCGGGTTCGCGTGCAGGTGCGGATGCAGGTGCGGATGCGGATGCGGATGCGGATGCGGATGCGGATGCGGGCAGATGGTGCAGCGCCACGCCCCATTCGTAATCCGCGAATACGACCGCAAACAAGCCGTCGCGCAGATCGGACTCGACCCGTTCCCAGAACGCATCGAGCATGGCGGGATCGGTGCAACGCCGCTCGTGAGCGAAGTCCGTATACAGCCGGCTACGGGCCGCCGTTTCCGCCTGCGCGTCGTCGAGCAGGGCGAAAGGGGCCGTTGCCACGTCCGCCATGCCCGCCGCGCCCGCGTGCGGCCCGGTCCCGCCCGCCGACGTCATCGCCTATTCGAAAAAGCTCTTGACCTTGTCGAACCAGCTCTTGCTCTGCGGATTGTGCCGCGAGCCGCCCTCGTCGAGCGAACGCTCGAAGTCGCGCAACAGTTCGCGCTGGGTGTCGGTCAGCTTGACCGGCGTTTCGACCACGACATGCACGTACAGGTCGCCCGGAATGCTGGAACGCAGCCCCTTGATGCCCTTGCCGCGCAGCCGGAACGTCTTGCCCGACTGCGTGCCGTCGGGCACCGGGAACGTCACCCGGCCGGCCAGCGTCGGCACCTCGATGTCGCCGCCCAATGCGGCGGTCGTGAACGAGATCGGCATCTGACAATGCAGGTCGTCGCCATCACGCTCGAACACCTCGTGCGACTTGATATGGATCTCGATGTAGAGATCTCCCGACGGCCCCCCGTTGACGCCGGGTTCGCCATTGCCCGCCGAGCGGATCCGCATCCCCTCGTCGATGCCGGCCGGAATCTTGACCTCGAGCGTCTTGGTCTGCTTGATCTTGCCCGCGCCGTGGCAGGCGCCGCATGGCTCGGGGATGTAGCTGCCGGTGCCATGGCATTTCGGGCAGGGCTGCTGTACGCTGAAGAAGCCCTGCGACATGCGCACGCTGCCCTGGCCCGCGCAGGTCGGGCAGGTTTGCGCGGAGGTTCCCGGCTTCGCGCCGTGGCCGTGACAGACCTCGCACTCGGTCCAGCCGGGCACGCGGATCTGCGAGTCGTAGCCGTTCGCCGCCTGCTCCAGCGTGATTTCCATGCTGTAGCGCAGATCCGCCCCGCGATAGACCTGCGGACCGCCCCGGCCGCGCGCGCCGCCCGCCTGCGCACCGCCGAAGATATCCCCGAAGATGTCGCCGAACGCGTCCGCGAAACCGCCGAAACCCTGCGCGCCGCCGCCGCCCATGCTCTGGTCGACGCCCGCATGCCCGTACTGGTCGTAGGCGGCCCGCTTGTTCGGGTCCGAGAGCATCTCGTAAGCCTGTTTGACTTCCTTGAATTTCTCTTCCGACTCTTTGTTGTCCGGGTTGCGATCCGGATGGTATTTCATCGCGAGCTTGCGATACGCCTTCTTCAGTTCGTCGTCGGTGGCGGTCTTCGCGACGCCAAGAATTTCGTAAAAATCGCGTTTTGCCATGGTCGTGCCTTGTCAGGTCCCTCCGAGAGGGCGTGTGCGCCGTAGTGTGGCGATAAAAAACGCATGGCGATCGGGCCCGGAAGTGTCGCCACCTCCAGGCCCGACCGCCACTACGCACCGCCTTGAGCGGCTTGGCCTGACTCGGTCGCATACGTCCTACCGTACGTCCTGACGCGCGTCCGAAGCCAGTCCTGCTTTCCCAACTCAGTCCTTCTTGACTTCCTTGAAGTCGGCGTCGACGACGTCGTCCGCCGGCTTGGCCGAGGCGGCGCCCGCCTGTCCGGCCGCACCTGCCGCACCCGCTGCCGCGCCGGCGTCACCGCCTGCCTGGCCCTGCGCATCGGCATACATCTTCTCGCCCAGCTGCTGCGAGACCTGGCTCAGCGTGCCGACCTTCTCGTCGATCGCCGCCTTGTCGGTGCCCTTCAACGCTTCCTCGACGTCCTTGATCGCCGCCTCGATCTTGCCCTTGGTGTCGGCATCGACCTTGTCGCCATGCTCGGTCAGCGCCTTCTGCGTGCTATGCACCAGCGCCTCGGCCGAGTTGCGCGCATCGATCAGCTCGCGCAGCTTGTGATCTTCCGCCGCGTTCGCTTCCGCGTCCTTCACCATCCGGTCGATCTCGGCTTCCGACAGACCGGAGTTCGCCTTGATCGTGATCTTGTTTTCCTTGCCGCTCGCCTTGTCCTTGGCCGAGACGTGCAGGATGCCGTTCGCGTCGATGTCGAACGTGACTTCGATCTGCGGCGTGCCGCGCGGCGCCGGCGGGATGCCCTCGAGATTGAACTCGCCCAGCAGCTTGTTGCCCGAGGCCAGCTCGCGCTCGCCCTGGAACACCTTGATCGTCACCGCCGGCTGGTTGTCGTCGGCCGTCGAGTACACCTGCGTGTGCTTGGTCGGGATCGTCGTGTTCTTCGTGATCATCTTCGTCATCACGCCGCCCAGCGTCTCGATCCCCAGCGACAGCGGCGACACGTCGAGCAGCAGCACGTCCTTGCGATCGCCCGACAGCACTTCGCCCTGGATCGCGGCGCCCACGGCGACGGCTTCGTCCGGGTTCACGTCACGACGCGGATCCTTGCCGAAGAATTCCTTGACCTTCTCCTGCACCTTCGGCATCCGGGTCATGCCGCCGACCAGGATGATGTCGTCGATCTCGCCGACCTTGACGCCCGCGTCCTTGATCGCCACGCGGCACGGCTCGATCGTGCGCTCGATCAGGTCCTCGACCAGCGCTTCGAGCTTCGAGCGGGTGATCTTCAGGTTCAGGTGCTTCGGGCCGCTCGCGTCCGCCGTGATGTACGGCAGGTTGATTTCGGTCTGCTGCGCGCTCGACAGTTCGATCTTGGCCTTTTCCGCCGATTCCTTCAGGCGTTGCAGCGCCAGCACGTCCTTGCCCAGATCGACGCCCTGGTCCTTCTTGAACTCGGAGATGATGTAGTCGATGATGCGCTGGTCGAAGTCCTCGCCGCCGAGGAAGGTGTCGCCGTTGGTCGACAGCACTTCGAACTGCTTTTCGCCATCGACGTCCGCGATCTCGATGATCGACACGTCGAACGTACCGCCGCCCAGGTCATACACGGCAACCTTGCGATCGCCCTTCTCGGTCTTGTCCAGGCCGAAGGCCAGCGCCGCGGCGGTCGGCTCGTTGATGATGCGCTTGACGTCCAGGCCGGCGATGCGCCCGGCGTCCTTGGTCGCCTGACGCTGGCTGTCGTTGAAGTAGGCCGGCACCGTGATCACGGCCTCGGTCACCGCTTCGCCCAGGTAGTCCTCGGCGGTCTTCTTCATCTTGCGCAGGATCTCGGCCGAGATCTGCTGCGGCGCGAGCTTGTCGCCACGCGCCTCGACCCATGCGTCGCCGTTGTCGGCGCGCACGATCTTGTAGGGCATCAGGCCGATGTCCTTCTGGACTTCCTTTTCCTCGAACCGGCGGCCGATCAGGCGCTTCACCGCGTAGACGGTGTTGCGCGGGTTCGTGACGGCCTGGCGCTTGGCCGGCGCGCCGACGACGATCTCGCCATCTTCCAGGTAGGCGATGATGGAGGGCGTGGTGCGCGTGCCTTCCGCGTTTTCGATGACCCGGGACTGCTTGCTTTCCATCACAGCCACGCACGAGTTGGTCGTGCCCAGGTCGATGCCGATGATCTTGCCCATCTTTATATTTCTCCTGGCCCTCGGGCCATGTTGCGAGGCAGTGCCTCTCGGTATTCAGATATGTTCAGAAAATGGATGCGGGGCGGCTTTTTTCAAGACCCTGCACGCGGCGCAGGTAAAACTTATTTCGGCGCCGCCACCATGACCAGCGCCGGACGCAGCACGCGCTCGGCGATCACGAAGCCCTTCTGCAACACCGTCACGACCGTATTGGGTTCCTGATCGGCGGGTACCATCGAAATCGCCTGGTGGCGATGCGGGTCGAACTTCTCGCCGACCGCCGGCGCGATCGCGACGACGCGCCCCTTGTCGAGCGCCGAGGTCAATTGCCGCAGCGTCAGCTCGACGCCCTCGCGCAGCTTGCCGATGTCGGCCGCCTGATCCGCCAGCGCCGCCTCGAGGCTGTCGATGACCGGCAACAGGTGCTCGGCGAAATTCTCGATCGCGAACTTGTGCGCCTTCGAGACG
This sequence comes from Janthinobacterium lividum, assembly GCA_050955065.1. Lineage (GTDB taxonomy): Bacteria > Pseudomonadota > Gammaproteobacteria > Burkholderiales > Burkholderiaceae > Robbsia. Next base: position 9,619 of record JBPBQT010000205.1, read on the forward strand.
TCTTCCTGCGCCCGGCGACGGACGTTTTCGGTTTCGGCCTTCGCGCGCAGGAAATCCTCCTTCAACGCCGCGACCTGCGCCTGCGCTTCCGCGAGCGCCGCTGCGTGGGCGGCGCCGTCGTCTACGGCGCCATCGATCTGATCGGTTGCCGCCTGGGCGGTCTCCTGGCCGGCCGCACCCGCGTGCGGGGCCTGCGTCGCGTCATGCGCGCTTTCGGCGTGGTTCGGGTCCTGATCACGATTCGCGGCGTTCTCTTGCATGCTGTCTTCCCGTCTGGTGGTGTCTGGGGGTGGATCGGCCGATGCATCGGTCACGGCATCGGCCGCGTGGCCCGGCGCCGCCGGTCACGGCGGTACGGCGCAGGGCGCCATGCCTTCCGACATGGGGCCGCCGCGCCTTTTTTCAAGGTCTGGCAGGAAACGCCTGTTGCTTTGGCAACACAGACTATGCACGGTTACATTCTTTACACGAATCAACGGCTTGCAGGCTTGTGGCCCGCTTATTGCAGGGTAGAATGGGCGGGTCGTGTCACGGGATACGGTAAGTCGGATACAGAGATCGAAAATGAAATTGACCTTCGCGGTGGCGTTTGTCCTGGCGGTGCTCGTCGCCGGCACCACGACCATCTGCATGTCGGGTGTCGTGACGGCGCGCACGTCGGAATACGGCAGCGCCCGCGCGGTCACCGGCGACTGGTTCAATCTCCATCCGGCGTGCCAACTCTGTCGATAGTGCGACGTTCACGTTTCGTGGGCCGCCCCTCCCGTTGCGCACCGGGCTCGCTGTACAAGCGCCGCCGCGTCCCTTCCGCTTCCCGTCGCACGCGGCCGGCCTCGGTTTCCCCGTAGAGCGTGCGCGCCACCGGCGCCGGCCCGCGTACGTCGCTGATGCCGAGAACCGTCACTTCCCACACCGTCCGCTCGATGTCGATCGTCACCAGGTCGCCGACCCGCACGTCCCGCGACGACTTCACGATGTCGCCGCCGTCCGGCCCGACCCGCACCCGTCCTTTCTCGACCGCCTGAGCGGCCAGCGACCGCGTCTTGAAGAAGCGCGCGGCCCAGACCCATTTGTCGATCCGTACGCGGGTGAGTGCCAGCGACTTGCCGCTGGATGTGCCGTTCCCGGCAGGGGTGACCTTGCTCATGATGCGTCCTGTGCCGTCATGGGATGGCCCGCGGCGTCGCGTCCGGCGCCCGCTTGCGCGTCGCGTTCGACGCCGGGCCAGCCGGCCAGGTTGTCGCGGCAGATGGTCGACAGGCCCGCGATCCAGCCATCGGCGTCATTCACGCAGGGAATCCGGCGATAGTCCTGGCCGCCGGCGCCGAGAAAGGCGTCGCGTACCTCCATGCCGATCTCCTCGATGGTTTCCAGGCAATCCGCGGTGAATCCCGGGCAGAAGATGTCGACGCGGCGCGTGCCGGCGCGGCCCAGTTCGATCAGGGTCGGCTCGGTGTACGGTTGCAGCCATTCCTCCTTGCCGAAACGGGACTGGAACGTGATCAGGCACCGGGTGTCGTCGAGCGCCAGCGCGCGCGTCAGAAGCGCGCCGGTTTCCAGGCATTCCGCGTAATACGGGTCGCCCTTCCTGATCGTGCGCTTCGGCACGCCGTGAAAACTCAGCACCAGCTTGTCGCCGGCGGCGAAATCCGGCTCGCCGTGCTCGCGCCAGTGGCGCGCCACCTGCTCGGCCAGCGCCGCGATATAGGCCGGGTTCGCCGCATACCCCTTGATCATCCGCAGCTCGGGCTGGTTGCGCATGCGCTTGAGCGCGGTGAACGCGGCGTCGAAGGCGGTCGCGGTGGTGGAAGCCGAGTACTGCGGGTACATCGGCACCAGCAGGATGCGCTCGGCGCCGGACGCGATCAGCCGGTCGAGCGTGTCCGGAATGTTCGGCTGGCCGTAGCGCATCGCATAGTCGACCGTCGCGCCGCAGCCGTCGCGGGCGAACCGGGCGCGCAGCGCGGTGACCTGGCGCTCGGTGTAGACGCGCAGCGGCGAGCCTTCCGGCATCCAGACCGACGCGTATTTCTTCGCCGACGACCGGGAGCGCAGCGGCAGGATCGCGCCGCGCAGGATCACCTGCCAGACGATCGCCGGTATCTCGACCACGCGCGGGTCCGACAGAAACTCTGCCAGATAGCGGCCGACCGCCTTGGGCGTGGGCGCATCCGGGGTGCCCAGATTGATCAGCAGCACCGCGACGCGGGGCGCGCCGTCACCCTCACTGGCGGCGATGGCGAGGGCGAGCGCGCGCGCCGCCGCGGGCGAGCCGGCATTGGCCTCGAGGTTCGCCGCGGCGAAGTCGGTCGCGCCGGGATGCGCGTCGGAGATCGTTTCGGGGGAGACCGGCGCGGTGGCGGGGTCGGTGGCGTCGGACGCGAGCGTCGTGCCGGCACGGGTATTGGCGAACATCGAACTTCTTCCTTTTTCTGGCAAGCCGCGACTGACTTCAGTGCTGGCTGAGCGCCTGGGACAACAGTTTCGCGGTGATGTCGACGATCGGGATGACGCGGTGATACGCCATGCGCGTCGGTCCGATCACGCCCAGCGTGCCGACGATCTTGCCGTCGACCTCGTACGGAGCCGTGATCACGCTCATTTCCTCCATGGGCACCAGATGGGACTCGCCACCGATGAAGATCTGCACGCCCTGCGCATGGCTCGACACGTCGAGCAGTTGCAGCAGGCCGGTCTTCTGGTCGAACAGGTCGAACAGCCGGCGCATGCGCTCCATGCTCGACGAGAGATCGGTGATCTCCAGCAGATTGCGCTCGCCCGAGATCAGCAGATTGTCGCCGGGAGCCGACGCTTCCTCGCTGCTCGCCTCCACCGCCTCCTGCATCAGCGTGCTCATGTCGGTGCGCACCGCGTCGATCTCCTCGCGCAACCGGCGCCGCACCGCATCGAACGACAGACCGGCGTAGTTGACGTTGATGTAGTTCGACGCCTCGATCAGCTGCGACGCGGTGTACTCGCGCTGCGTCGCCATGATGCGGTTCTGGATGTCGCCCTCGGGGGTGACGATGATGAGCAGGATGCGCTTGTCGGACAGGCGCATGAACTCGATCTGCCGGAAGGTCTGGCTGCGCCGTGGCGTCAGCACCACGCCGGCGAACTCCGACAGGCTGGAGAGCACGCTGGCCGCGGCCGCCACGATCTTCTGCGGCTGCCCCGCCTGCAGATGGTGGGCGACCTTGAACTTGACCGCGGCATCGTCGGACAACGGCTGCGCGGTCAGCATCGTATCGACGAACAGGCGATAGCCGCGCGGCGTCGGCACGCGTCCGGCGGACGTGTGCGGGCTGATCACCAGCCCCTGCTCCTCCAGATCCGACATCACGTTGC
>JBPBQT010000206.1:0-12856 GCA_050955065.1 Janthinobacterium lividum
TATTTCCTGGGGTTTCAGCCGGGTTTCGCCTATCTGGGCGGACTCGACCCGCGACTCCATACGCCACGCCACGCGACACCGCGCCTGCAGGTCCCCGCCGGCTCGGTGGGTATCGGCGGCGAACAGACCGGCGTCTATCCGGCGGTGTCGCCGGGCGGCTGGCAGTTGGTGGGGTACTCCGACCTTCCTTTCTTCGACGCGCAACGGGAACCGCCCTGCCTGATGCAACCGGGCGACCAGGTACGCTTCACCATCGCGAGCGTGACGGCATGATCGAACTCATTCGTGCGGGACTGTTCAGTTCGGTCCAGGATCTGGGGCGTACCGGACATCGGCATACGGGCGTGACCCGCAGCGGCGCGCTCGACACGGTGGCGTTGCGCGTCGCGAACCGGTTGGTCGGCAACCCGGAGGGGGCGGCAGGCATCGAATTCACCGTCGGGCAGCCGGTGCAGCTGCGTTTCATCCAGGCGACCCGGATCGCGCTGACGGGCGCCGACTGCGCGGCGACGCTCGACGGCCAGCCGATCCATGCCTGGTGGAGTCAGCCGGTGGCGGCCGGACAGGTGCTGTCGCTGGGCGTGCCGTCGCGCGGCATGCGTGCCTATCTCGGCGTCGCCGGCGGCATCGGGGTGCCGCTCGTGCTGGGCTCGCGCAGCACCGATCTGAAATCCGGCTTCGGCGGCCACGACGGGCGCGCACTGCGCGATGGCGATCACCTGCCGCCGGACGTCGCCGCCGCGGAAACGGCCGCCGCGACCGTACCGATCGACGCGTCGCCTTTCGGCGTCAAGCCGCCGGGCTGGTGCCGTTTCGCCCAGGTCCTGCCCGCGCGCCGGGTGGCATCCCGGATGGCGTCCCGGATCGCGCGCGACCATCCGCGCTCGGGCGCCGAGGCGCAGTGGGTGCGGGTTCTGCGCGGACCCGAATATGCCCGCTTCACGCACGCCGCGCACGATGCGCTGTGGAACGCGGAGTGGACCGTGACGCCCGCCAGCAACCGCATGGGCTATCGTCTCGGCGGCCCGGCGCTGGCGCGTGAAAGCGGCGGCGAGTTGCTTTCCCATGCCGTCCTGCCCGGTACGCTCCAGGTACCGCCCGGCGGTCAGCCCATCTTGCTGATGAGCGACGCGCAAACCGCCGGCGGCTATCCGAAGCTCGCGATGGTGATCACCGCCGACCTCTGGCACCTTGCCCAGACGCGGCTGAACGCGCCCCTGCGTTTCGTCGAGTGCTCGCACGCCGACGCGCGCCAGGCGTCGCTGGATATCGAAACGTATTTTCATCAACTGGAACTGGCGATCCGGCTGCGTACCGAACGCCGCCGCTAGCCGTCCGACGACTCATCAACCCCGAGGCCCGACAGCGCGATCAGCACTCCCGCTGCAGCGCGCCCGTCGACTCGATGGAGCATCATGGAAATCGATCTCAACGCCGATCTGGGCGAAGGCTGCACCACCGACGAAGCGCTGCTCGATCTGGTCAGCTCGGCGAACATCGCCTGCGGCTGGCACGCGGGCGGCGCCGACGCGATGCGCGACTGCGCGCAGTGGGCGGTAGCGCGAGGGGTGGCGATCGGCGCGCATCCCAGCTTCCTGGACCGGGAAAACTTCGGTCGCGCGGAGATGCAGCTGACGCCCGACGAAGTGCACTCCGGCATGCTCTACCAACTGGGCGCGCTGTCGGCCATCGTCCATGCAGCCGGCGGGCGCATCGCCCATGTCAAACCCCACGGCGCGCTGTACAACCAGGCGGCACGGGACAGCGTCCTGGCCGATGCGATCGTGCGGGCCGTCCGGACCTTCGACGCGTCGCTCACGATCTTCGGCCTGGCGGGCGGCGAGCTCGTCGCCGCCGCGCGACGGGCCGGCCTGGCGGTCGTCGAGGAAGCCTTCGCCGACCGCGGCTATCGCGCCGACGGCTCGCTGGTGCCGCGCAGCGAACCCGGCGCGATGATCCACGACGAGGACGCGATGATCGAACGCATCCTGACGATGATCCACGAAAAACGCGTGCGCACCGTCGACGGCAGCTGGTGTGCGGTGAACGCGCAGACCTTCTGTCTGCATGGCGATGGTCCGCATGCGCTCGCGTTCGCCCGACGCATCCGCACGACACTGGAAACGAACCGGATTCACGTGCGCGCCGGCTGACGCTCGCGCGATTTTTGATCGGACTATCGTTTTCGTCTTGCCTTGGCTTACCCTGTTTTATTTCATCTGCCCCCCACGCTTCGCCTTTCGTTCTGGAGTACTTGATGCAAATCAGCCTGTGGCCCTTGATCGGCGTCGCCGCGATCATTGCGGGTTTCCTGTTGCGCTTCAACCCGATGCTGGTGGTGGCCGCCGCCGCGCTGATCACCGGGTTCGCCGCGCATTTTCCGCTCGAGCGGGTACTGGCCGAGATCGGCACGGGCTTCATCAAGGCCCGTGCGCTGCCGCTGATCATCCTGCTGCCGCTCGCGGTGATCGGGCTGCTCGAACGGCATGGGCTGCGCGAGCGCGCGCAGGCGTGGATTTCCGGCATCCGCACCGCCACCACCGGTCGCCTGCTGATCGTCTATCTGCTGGTGCGCCAGCTCACCGCGGCGATCGGACTGACCGGTCTGGGCGGTCATCCGCAGATGGTGCGACCGCTGCTCGCGCCGATGGCCGAAGGCGCGGCCGAGACGCGCTTCGGCAAACTGAGCGACGCGATGCGCTACCGGCTGCGCGCCTGGTCCGCCGCCACCGACAACGTCGGTCTGTTCTTCGGCGAGGACATCTTCGTCGCGTTCGGCGCGATCGTGCTGATGGTGACCTTCCTGCGCGAAGCGGGCATCGAGACGCAGCCGCTGCACGTGGCGATGTGGGGCATTCCCACCGCGATCTGCGCGTTCTGCATCCACGCGTTCCGGTTGTGGCGCCTTGATCGCCGTCTGTACCAGGAGTTGCAGCCGCCGGCAGGCGTGGACGGGGCGCCGCTGGCCGCCAGCACCGACGCCAACGCTGACGGCCATGCCGCGCCCTCCAGAAAGGTCACCCGCGCCGCCGGCGCCGCACGCGGAGAACGTCGATGACCCTGTCGATCCAATACCTGTTCTGGCTGCTGGGCATCATCCTGGTGGTGGTCGCCGGGATGATCCTCACCGACCGCAAGCATCCGCGGCGCTTTCTCGCCGGCGGCTTCTGGCTGATCTACGCGCTGACGTTCCTGGTGGGCGACCGTCTGCCGCCGGCCGTCGTCGGCGCGGCGGTGGTGATCATGGCGCTGATCGCCGGCTTCGGCGGCGTGACCGCGGCGAAATCCCGCGTGCTGCGCGAGGACGTGCGGCGCGCGAACGCGAAACGGCTCGGCAACCGGCTGTTCGTACCGGCGTTGACGATCCCGGTCATCACCGTGGTGGGCACGCTGCTCGCTCCCCATCTGGTGTTCGGCGGCGTGCCGCTGATCGATCCGAAGAACGTCACGCTGGTCGCGTTCGGCATCGGCTGCATCGTCGCGGTCGGCGTGGCGTGCGCGATCACCCGCGACACGGTGGGACAATCGATGCAGGAGACGCGGCGCCTGATCGACGCGCTGGGCTGGGCCGTGGTGCTGCCGCAGATGCTCGGCATGCTCGGGCTGGTCTTCTCCGACGCGGGTGTCGGCAAGGCGGTCGCGCACCTGACCACCGCGTACATCAACATGGACTACCGGCTGGTCGCGGTGATCGTGTATTGCGTCGGCATGGCGCTGTTCACGATCGTGATGGGCAACGGTTTCGCCGCGTTCCCGGTGATGACCGGCGGCGTCGGCGTGCCGATCCTGGTCGGTGTCTACCATGGCGACCCGGCGGTAATGGCCGCGATCGGCATGTTCTCCGGCTATTGCGGCACGCTGCTCACGCCGATGGCGGCGAATTTCAACATCGTGCCCGCCGCGCTGCTGGAGCTGCCCGACAAGAACGCGGTGATCAAGGTGCAGGCACCAACCGCCATCGCCGTGCTGATCTGCAACATCGTTCTGCTGAACGCGTTCATGTTCCGCTAGGCCGACGCCGAAGCCGGGAAGGCGCCCGGCCCGGGTTGGGCGCCCAGACCGGCGATATAGTTCGTCATGCTGCGCGCGATCTCGCGCTGGCCGAGCACGACGCGGTGCGCGCCGTGCTGCTCCAGATGGGCGATCTCCGCGGAACTGTGCGCGCGCGCCAGCACATGCACCTGCGGTCCCAGTTCCCGCGCCTGCCGGATGACCTCGGCCGCCTCGAACGCGTTCGGGATCGACATCACCAGATAGCGCGCGCTGGCGATGCCCGCCTGTTCCAGAACATCGACCATCACGCCGTTGCCGCAGACCGCGGTCGTCCCCTCGTCGTGCAGACGGCTGACGATGTCGAGCCGGTCGTCGACCACGACGAAGGCGGCGTGCTCTGCCTGCAGCGCTTTCGCGACTTCGCGCCCCACCCGGCCATACCCGACGATGATCACGTGGCCGGCGGCCACCGGCGGCAACGTGCCGTGCGCGGCCGTATCCGGACGCGCGCCGTCGGCCGGCGCGCCCGGCGGCAGCGCGCGCGCGGCGGTGTAGGCGGCGATTCGGCGCGCGGCGGCGAAGACCAGCGGATTGAGAATGATCGACAGGATCGCACCCGCGAGAATCAGGTCGCGGCCGTGTTCCGGCAACAATTTCAGACTGATCCCCAGGCTTGCCAGGATGAACGAGAATTCGCCGATCTGCGCCAGACTCGCGGCGATCGTCAGCGCGGTATCCGTGGTCCGGCCGAACAGCCTGACGATCACCAGCGCCGCCAGCGATTTGCCGACGACGATGATCAGGAACGTGGCCAGCACCGCGAGCGGCGCGTCGACGAGCACGTGCGGATTGAACAGCATGCCGACGGAGACGAAGAACAGCACCGAGAACGCATCGCGCAGCGGCAGGATGTCGGCCGCCGCATCGTGGCTCAACTCCGATTCCCCGAGGATCATCCCGGCGAAGAACGCCCCCAGCGCGAACGAGACGCCGAAGATGGCCGCCGAGCCGAACGCGACGCCGAGCGCGATCGCCAGCACCGCGAGCGTGAACAGCTCCTTCGAGCCGGTCATCGCGATCTGCACGAGCACCCACGGAATCACCCGCCGCCCGACGATCAGCATCACCGCGACGAAGGCCGCGACCTTCGCCAGCGTCAGCCCGAGCGTCCAGAGCAGCGTCGCCGTGGTCAGCGTCACCGGCTGGCCGTCCGCGTGTCCGCCGAGCAGGCCGGCGAACGGCGGCAGCAACACCAGCGCCAGCACCATCACCAGGTCCTCGACGATCAGCCAGCCGATCGCCACCTTGCCTTTTTCCGAATCGAGGATGCGCTGATCCTGGAGCGCGCGCAGCAGCACCACCGTGCTGGCGACCGACAGGGACAGCCCGAAGACGATGCCCGCGCCGGTCGACCAGCCGAACAGGCGCGCCAGCATCCAGCCCAGCCCCGTGGCGAAACCGATCTGCACGAGCGCGCCGGGAATCGCGATGTTCTTGACCGACAGCAGGTCCTTCAACGAAAAATGCAGCCCGACGCCGAACATCAGCAGGATCACGCCGATCTCCGCCAGTTCCGGTGCGAGCCCCTGATCCGCGACATAGCCCGGCGTGAACGGCCCGACCACGATGCCGGCCAGCAGGTAGCCTGCCAGCGGCGGAATTTTCAGACGGTTGGCGATGGCGCCGAAAACGAAGGCAATGCAAAGGCCCGCGACAATCGTGGCGATCAGGGGCGTGTGATGCAGCATCGGGTCTCCCGGGAAAAGGTTATGAGGCGGCACGCCAGGCGGCGACGGCGATCCAGGCCCAGGCCGCGAGCAGCGCGACGCCGCCGATCGGCGTCACCGCGCCGAGCACCTTGATGCCCGTCAGCGTCAGCGCGTACAGGCTGCCGCTGAACAGCACGATGCCGGCGAACATCGTCGTTCCCGCGCCCGACAACGCCGCCACGCCGACGCGCGGCATGAGCAGGGCGATCACCAGCAGGCCGAGCCCGTGGATCAGATGATACGTGACCGCCGTCTGCCAGACCGCGAGCATCTCGGGGCTGACGATGCGGCGCAGCCCGTGCGCGCCGAACGCGCCGGCCCCCACGGCGACGAACATATTGAGGGAGCCGAGGACGATCAACTGGCGTTCATTCATGGTCATTTTCACAGGCGGAAAGGCGGATGGGAGCAGGACGAACCGAGGGGACGGCCGGCGAGACGCATGCCCGTGCATCTTCATGAGTGTCGGGCCGGCGGGATCGGTTCAATTTTTTCACGGACATGGGGGCCGCGCGTCGTCGTCGCCGACAAAGCGACGCGCCCGGCGTGGGCCGGATGGGCCACGCGGGTCGAGCGGGTCGAGCGGGGCACGCGGGCCACCCGGGGCAAGCGGGCCATGCGGGCCACCCGGGGCAAGCGGGCCATGCGGGCCATGCGGGGCAAGCGGGCCATGCGGGCCACCCGGGGCAAGCGGGCCATGCGGGCCATGCGGGTAGTGCAAGCGTGCGAAATCAGAAACCGGCCGCGTGTCCGTCACGACGGCTGTCGCTGGCCGCGACATAACCGTGGTCGGCTTCCTCGGACAGCCGCCAGATGAACTGGCCCGAGCCGAAATCCATGTACGGGTCGTCGACCGATTTCAACGCATGCCCGCGCGCCTGCAACGCCGCGACGGTCGCCGGGTTCATCGTCGCCTCGACGTCGAGCGAGAAATCCCGGTTCACCTTCCAGCGCGGCGCGTCGCAGGCGGCCTGCGGCTGCTGCCGGTAATCGAGCATACGCACCAGCGTCTGCAGATGGCCTTGCGGCTGCATGTCCCCGCCCATCACGCCAAAGCTCATCACCGGTTTGCCTGCATGCGTCAGGAAGGCGGGGATGATCGTATGGAAGGGCCGTTTGCCGGGCCCGACCACGTTCGCGGAGTTCGGATCCATCGAGAATCCCACACCGCGGTTCTGCAGGCTGATGCCGGTGCCCGGCACGACCAGCCCGGAGCCGAAACCCATGTAGTTCGACTGGATGAACGAGATCATCATGCCGTTCTCGTCGGCCGCGCTCAGATAGACCGTGCCGCCCGCCTTGGGCATGCCGAAGTCGAAATGCGTTGCCTGATCGGGTCGGATCAATGCGGCCCGGCTGTCGAGATAGGCATCGTCGAGCATCTGCGCCGGCGTCACCTCCATGCTGCGCGGATCGGCGACGTAGCGGTAGAGATCGGCGAACGCCAGTTTCATCGCCTCGATCTGCAAATGTTGCGACTCCGGCGAATCGACCGGCAGGCTGCCGAGGTCGAAACGCTCCAGAATCCCCAGCGCGATCAGCGCGGCGATGCCCTGGCCGTTCGGCGGAATTTCATGCACGTCGTAGCCGCGGTAGCGTTTCGCGATCGGGTCGACCCATTCCGGCCGATAGCCGGCGAGATCCTCGCGCGACATGACGCCGCCGTTCTCGCGACTGAAGGCGACGATCTTCTCGGCGAGTTCGCCCTCGTAGAACGAACGGCCGCGGGTCCTGCCGATGTCGCGCAGCGTGCGTGCGGCGTCGGCAAACACGAAACGCTCACCGACCTCGGGCGCGCGGCCGCGCGGCATGAACGCGGCGGCGAAGCCCGGCTGGTCGCGCAGCGCGGGAATCGCCGCGGCCCATTTGTGCGCGACGATCGGCGGCACCGAATAACCGCGCTCGGCGATCTCGGCCGCGGGTTCGAGCACCTCCTCGAACGCCAGCTTGCCGAAGCGCTCGTGCAGCGCGGCCCAGGCCGACACCGCGCCCGGCAGCGTGACGGTGTCGACGCCGCGCTGCGGTTGGACGATGGTGCCGTCGACACCATGTTTCTTGCGGAAGTAGTCGAGCGTCCAGCCCTGCGGCGCGGTGCCGGAGGCGTTCAGGCCGTGCAGCTTTTCGCCGTCCCAGAGGATCGCGAACGCATCGCTGCCGAGGCCGCACGAGACCGGCTCGACGATCGTCAGCACCGCCGCGGCGGCGATTGCCGCATCGACGGCACTCCCGCCCCGAAGCAGCATCCGTACCCCCGCCTGCGCCGCCAGCGGGTGCGATGTGGCGACGGCGTTGCGCGCGAACATGGGGATCCGCACGGTGGGATAAGGATTGGACCAGTTGAAGTTGATCGATGACATCGCGCGACTCTCGGACGGGGGGGCGTCGGCCGGTCCTGCAAGCGGGCCGCAGCACCGGATGGGAAAGAATAGATTACGTTTGCCTGCACAAACGAACTGCGATTATTGACGACAACCGGGGCGAAGAAAAGCGCAATCGCGTCGTGGCCGCCATGCCCGGGCATGCGGAAGCGGCCAGACACGCCGTCGACGCGCATGAAAATGCGCGTGGCGAAGCAACGGCGGAGTGTTCCCGCGCGGTCGTCGCTGCCCGCGACGCCGGTTCGCCATGGATAGGTCAAACGAACCCGACTGCTCCTATTCTTGCGACTCGCGCCGTCCCGGCTGTCCTCCCTCATACCGCAGAATCCACCATGTCCCGTCATTCTTCCTTTCGTTTGCTGATGACGATGTCGCTGTCACTCGCGTCGATGCTGGTCGTCGCATCGGCCGAATCGGCACCCTCGGCGGCCGCTCCGACCGCGCCCCCGATCGCCCCTCCGATCGCGCCTCCGATCGCCCCTCCGATCGCGCCTCCGATCGCGCCTCCGATCGCCCCTCCGATCGCGCCCCTGGCCCCGTCGGCGCCGCCATCCGGGGCGCCTCTCGCGTCTTCGGGCAACGCGCACCAGAGCGCGCCGTCCGGCGGCGGCATGGCGGCCGTTCAGGAACAAATGCATGAAGTCCTGCGACTGAGAAACGAACGCGCGAAGGATCCACATGCCGCACCGTTGAAACTCAGCCAACTTCAGGCGCTGGCGCGCGCAAACATCGCCGCGAAGCATGCCGCCCAGGCCGAGACCGCACGCATTGAAATGCTGGAGGCGCAAGCACTTGCAGAAGCACGCACCCGGGCTGCGACGGCACGTGCCGTCGTTGCGCGACAGGCGCAGGCGGACGCACAAGCACAGGCGAATGCTGTGCGACAGGCAGACGCGGACGCACAGGCGGACGCTGCGCGACAGGCGCAAGCGGACGCACAGGCACAGGCGGATGCCGCGCGACAGGCGCAGGCAGACGCACAGGCACAGGCGGCTGGCGCGGCCCATGCGCCCGCCACCGCTGCATCCGCTCCCACGTCGAGCGGCGCGACGCGCGACGCGGCAGCCGCGCAGACGGATGCGTCCAGCACGCCGCTCGCCCATCCGGACAAAACCGATTTCCCCAGCCCCGCCAGTGGCGAGACGCCAGGAAGTCAGAGTAGCCAGAGCGTACAAAGCGCTCAGGACGATCTGCAGGAGCAGAGCGGTCCTGCCCGTTCGGCGGGCCCCGCGGCGAGCGGGCACCCACACCGCATGGACGACCTGGACGACCACGCCGCTGCGCGGCGCTACGTCGATGCCCGGGGCGCCGCCCTGGCCGCTCACTTCGACAAGCGTCTGGCGCTGACGCAGCAATCGATCGAGCGCGTGGCGAGTCGCGCCTATTCCGGCGTCGCCGCCGCGATGGCGATGCCCAACCTCACCCCGCGCGAGCCCGGCGGCACCCTGGTCGCGGCCGGCGCCGCGCGTTATCGCTCCGGCAACGCCTTTGCCGCGGGCGCCACCTACCGAACCCGCGACAGCCGCTGGCTGATACATGCTGCGCTGGCGTTGACCGACCGTGGCGACACGGGCGTGCGCACGCACATCGGCTACGAATTCTGAACCGCGGGCGCAGGGCCGAAGAACGGCGAAACCCTATTTTTTTATTTGTCCTGGAATTACGGCGGGCTATCTTATTCATGAACGAATGAACCACGACGTGCGGCGTTGATCCCGCGCCATGGCCGTCCGTCCCTGAACACACCGCCGGAGGGTTGCGCATGGCCTCGTCGACCGACCGCACGGCTCGCGCTCCCACCCCTGTCTCCGCGTCCGTTTCCCCATCCTCGGCCTGGCCGCGCCGCGCCGCGATCGCATTCAATGCGCTCGTCTATCTGTTCGTTCTCTGCCCGCTGGTCTTCGTCGTCTGGCTGAGTTTCTTCAAGGACGCGATTCTGACGTTTCCGCCGTCGGGTTACACCCTGCACTGGTACGCGGGCGCGTGGCGCAACCATGCGTTCGCCAACGGCTTTCTCTTCAGCGTGCGCATCGCCCTGGTCGCGGCGGTCATCGGCGTCGTACTCGGCGTGGCTGCCGCATTCGGTCTCGTGCGCTTCGCCTTTCGCGGCGGCGCCGCGGTGAGAAACCTGCTGATGCTGCCGCTGCTGATCCCCGGCATCGTCGCCGGCATCGCGATCTACCTGTTCTATCTGCGCGCGGAAAACCTGTTGGATCTCGATATCGTCGGTACGTTCGGCGGCCTGATCGCCGCCCATGTCTGCCTGACGCTGCCCTGGACGCTGCGACTCGTCACCGCCGGCCTGACGAATCTGGACACGAGCATCGAGGAAGCCGCCCGCAATCTGGGCGCGAACGCCTGGACCACCTTCCGGCGCGTGACGCTGCCCGCGTTGCGCCCCGCGTTGATCGCCGCCTTCCTGTTCAGCTTCATCGTCTCGTTCGAGAATCTCGAGGTGTCGTTGCCCCTGGTTGGCGCGAACCACACGACGCTGCCGATCGCCGTCATGCAGTATCTCGAATTCAATCTGGATCCGACGATCGCGGCGGTCGCCGCGGTGCAGGTGCTGCTGCTCGGCATCGTGATGCTGATCACCGATCGTTTCGTCAAGCTCAGTCAGGTGGTATGAACGCATGGCAACCGTTTCGTTACAGAACCTGCGCAAGGAATACGGCGGCGCCGTCGCCGTCAGCGATTTCTCGCTCGACATCGCCGAGGGCGAGATGGTCGCCTTTCTCGGCCCGAGCGGCTGCGGCAAGACCACCACGCTGCGGATGATCGCGGGTTTCGTCGCGCCGAGCGCCGGCGCGATCCGCATCGGCGACGTGGACGTGACCGGTCTGCCGCCCGAGCGGCGCGACACCGGCATGGTGTTCCAGCGCTATGCGTTGTTCCCGCACATGAGCGTCGCGCAGAACGTCGCATTCGGGCTGGAAATGCGCAGGATGTCGGCAAGCGACCGGAAGCAACGCGTGGCCGAAGTACTCGCCATGGTGCAGATGTCGCCGCTCGCCGAGCGTTACCCGCGCCAGCTGTCCGGCGGCCAGCAACAGCGCGTCGCCATCGCGCGTGCGCTGGCGATTCGCCCCAAGGTCTTCCTGCTCGACGAGCCCCTGTCGAATCTCGACGCCAAGCTGCGCGTCGAAGTGCGCGAGGAAATCCGCGCGTTGCAGCAGCGTCTGGGCCTGACGACGATTTTCGTCACCCACGACCAGGAGGAAGCGCTGACCATCTCGGATCGGCTCGCCATCATGTACGACGGGCGCGTGCAGCAGGTCGGCCGGGCCGACGAACTGTACGAACGGCCGGCGAACCATTTCGTCGCCGACTTCCTCGGCAAGATGAATTTCTACGAGGGACGCCTGGGCGCGGACGGCTTCGAGACCGGCAACGGCACGCTGCTGCGCGTGGCCGCGACGGCGGCGACCCCGCCAGGGCATGACGTCACCATCGGCATCCGTCCCGAACGCATCGTGCTCAGCCGCCTGCCATCGGTTCCACTGCGCGCGAACATGCTGCCCGTCGCGGTCACCGCCCAGGTGTACATGGGATCGGTCATCGAATGGCGGCTGCGCACGGAGCGCGGCGACACGCTTGCCTGCCATACCCACAACGCCAGTCATGATCCCGCGCGCGGGCTCATGCCCGGCGACCGGGCGTTTGCCTGCTTCGACGCGCAAGACTGCGTCTCCTTTCACTGACCGGCCCCGTCCCATGTCCTCGGAAAACCCTCTCCTCGCCCGCCGCCGTTTTCTCAAACTGTCGTCCGGCCTCGCGCTGGCGCCCGCGCTCGGCGCGGCCAGCTTCCCGGCGCGCGCGGCCGACGCCGCGCATGTCACCGTCGGCACCTGGGGCGGCGACTATCAGGCATTGCTCGAATCGCAGATCGCCACGCCGCTGCTCAAGCCGGAGGGAATCGACACGTCGTTCCTGACCGGCGACCAGGTCTCGCGGATGACCAAGCTGCGCGCCGAGCGCACCGCGCGCCGGCCGTCGATGGACGTCGCCTGCCTCGCCGACATCGACATGTACACGATGAACGAGGCGGGCCTGCTGCTCGCGCCGGACCTGTCGAAGGTGGAGAACGCCAGAAACATCTTTCCCACGCTGAGCAGCCCGTTCGCGGTGCCGCATATTTTCAGCGGCATGGTGATCGTCTACAACACGGACCACGTCAAGACCGCGCCCGACAGTTTCACCGCGGCGTTCGATGCGAAGTTCAAGGGCAAGGTCGGCTTCTCCGACATTCTGTACAACTTCAACGCGATGATGGGGTCGCTCAGCGCCGGCAAGGGTGCCTCCGATCTGAAGGCCGGCGCGGATTTCCTGCGCCAGCTGAAGGCGAACAAACCACGCGTCTATCCGTCGAACGAGGCCGTTGCCGCGGCGCTGAAATCGGGCGAGATCTGGATGACCTGCATGTGGAAGGCGCGCGCGCTGCAGTGGCAGCAGGCCGGCGTGCCCCTGGGTTTCGCATTCGACAAGCAGGGCGCATTGCCCGCCGTGTTCCAGGCGGCGATCCCCAAAAACAACCGGCAGCCGGACGTCGCCTACCGTTTTCTCAGCGGCATGCTCGATCCGCGCGCCCAGGTGGGATTTGCCGAAAAAATGGGCTATGCGCCGACGATCCGCAACGCCGGCCTGCCCGCCGGATTGCAGGCGCGCGTGGGATTCACCGACGCCCAGATCGAGAAATTCCAGAAACTCGATTACGCG
>JBPBQT010000207.1:0-12531 GCA_050955065.1 Janthinobacterium lividum
CGCCGACGCGATGGTGTGCATCTCCAATTGCGACAAGATCACGCCCGGCATGCTGATGGCCGCGATGCGGCTCAACGTTCCGGTGATCTTCGTCTCCGGCGGCCCGATGGAGGCCGGCAAGACGCGCTTGGCCAATCCCGTCACCAAGACGATCGAGTTCAAGAAGCTCGATCTGGTGGATGCGATGGTGATCGCGGCGGATCCGGCCTATTCCGACGCCGACGTGGCCGAGGTGGAGCGCTCCGCCTGCCCGACCTGCGGTTCGTGCTCGGGTATGTTCACGGCCAACTCGATGAACTGCCTCACCGAGGCGCTGGGTCTGTCGTTGCCCGGCAACGGCACGGTGGTGGCCACGCACGCGGACCGCGAGCAGCTCTTCAAGCGCGCCGGCCGCCGCATCGTCGAACTGGCCCGGCAGTACTACGAGCAGGAAGACGAGCGCGTCCTGCCGCGCTCGGTGGGCTTCAAGGCGTTCGAGAACGCGATGACGCTGGACATCGCGATGGGCGGCTCCACCAATACCATCCTGCACCTGCTGGCGATCGCGCGCGAGGCGGAGATCGACTTCACGATGGCCGACATCGACCGCCTCTCGCGCGTCGTGCCGCAGTTGTGCAAGGTGGCGCCCAACACCAACAAGTACCACATCGAGGACGTGCATCGGGCGGGCGGCATCATGGCCATCCTGGGCGAACTCGACCGCGCCGGCCGGCTGCACACCGGGCAGCCCACCGTGCACGCCCCCACGCTGAAGGACGCGTTGGACAAGTGGGACATCGTGCGCACGCAGGACGAGGCCGTCAGGCATTTCTACATGGCCGGGCCGGCCGGCATCCCGACGCAGGTGGCGTTCAGCCAGAACACCCGCTGGCCGAGCCTCGACCTGGACCGCGCCGAGGGCTGCATCCGCTCCAACGAGCACGCGTTCTCGCAGGAAGGCGGGCTGGCGGTGCTGACGGGCAACATCGCGGTGGACGGTTGCGTGGTCAAGACCGCCGGGGTGGACGAGAGCATCCACGTGTTCGAGGGTTCGGCCCACGTCACCGAGTCGCAGGACGAGGCGGTGGACAATATTCTCAACGACCGGGTCAAGGCCGGCGACATCGTCATCGTGCGCTATGAAGGTCCGAAGGGGGGGCCGGGCATGCAGGAGATGCTCTACCCCACCAGCTACATCAAGTCCAAGGGTCTGGGCAAGGCGTGCGCGCTGCTGACCGACGGCCGTTTCTCGGGCGGTACCTCGGGTCTGTCGATCGGCCATTGCTCGCCGGAAGCGGCGGCGGGCGGGGCGATCGGCCTCGTGCGCAATGGCGACAGGATCCGCATCGACATTCCGAACCGCACGATCAACGTGCTGCTGTCCGACGCGGAACTGGCGCAGCGCCGCGAAGAGCAGAACGCCAAGGGGTGGAAGCCCGTCAACGTGCGTCCGCGCAAGGTGTCCGGCGCGCTGAAGGCCTACGCCAAGCTGGTCATGTCGGCCGACAAGGGCGCGGTGCGCGATCTGTCGCTGCTCGACGACTGATTGCGCGCCGGGCCCTGTGCCCGTCTCCGCGCCGGGCAGGCGCCCGTCCGGCGCAAGCCGCTCCCCGGGGCGGCTTTTTTGTGTCCGCGTCCGCCCGCGGTTCCTCCGGCGGGCCGGCGGCGTGCGCTACGGCATGCCGGCGCGCGTCGTGCGATGCGTCACGGCGAGCCTTCCCCGCCCGACAGATCGCCCGATTTCGGTTTCACCAGGAGTTTCACGGTCGCGCTCAGCATGATCTGTTCGCGCTGGTTGATGATCACGCCCTCCAGCGTCGTCTGGTCGCCATTGAGCGTGTTTTTCCAGAACGCGTCGACGACCGTCCAGGTCATCGTCAGCAGGTCGCCGGCCACCGCGGGTTTCTTCACCTGCACAGTGAATTCCAGCAGCAGCGGTTGCGCGAAGGTCGTGAAGTGGGTGGTGGCGGCAGCGAGGAAATGTGCGGTGGGATGGGAGCCGGAGGCGACCAGGCCGGCGAATCCGGCGCGGCGCGCCTGTTCCTCATCGTGGTGCAGGGGATGCATGTCGTCGACATGTTCGGCAAAAAGCCGGATGTCCTGTGCGGCCAGCCGCAGGACCTTCGAGAACGTATCGCCGATCGTGACAATGCGTGACATGGAAGCGAACCTCGATCGTTAAGCGCGTCAAAGTGCATCACACCCTCCGACGGGAGGGATCGTTTCATTCTCCTCCGTGATCCGGAAGAAAACCATGGGAATCGCGCGCGAGGCGGCGGGGTCGGTCGCGCATTCGCACGCGCCGCGCCACGTGTGTCTCTACCGTGCGTTGCTGAAGTGCGGCTATCTTTCGTTCCAGACCACGTCAGAATCGATCGCATAGAGGCGGCAGGGCTCGCGGCTGTTGCGCTGGCAGCTGTCCAGCGCCACGGCCGCCGGGTCGTCGCCGCCCTCGGCCCAGGACCAGGCGCCGCTCGCCGACAGCGCGAAGGCGCGGGTCGGATACTGTCGCAGGAACGTCGCATAGCCCTCGCGGCCGCTGTCGTCGAGATAGGGGACGGCCGCCACCGCGTCGATCGATGCAAAGCCGGTGGCGGCCGGCCGGAGCGTCTGCATGACCGGATAGCGCGCCGCGACCGGCAGCCGCAGCGCCACCAGGAAGTTCTCGACGGCCGGCCACCAGACCGGTACCGCGTCGCGGTCCCCCACCAGGCGGTGCGCATTGTCCTTGTAGTCGCCGAAATCCATCATCGTCGCCAGTCCGCCGCCTTCCCGGTAGACGGTCAACAGACGTTGCGCCAGCGCCTGCGGCCAGAGCAGGTCGTTGTCGCCGTAGAACCACAGGGTCGGCAGACGCGAGCGCCGTCCGTAGTCGCGGAACGCGTCGATCATCGACTGCTGCCAGGATACGCAGCCGTCCTGGCGCAGGCCGCCGACGAAATTGATCAGGCCGCGCACGCCGGCGCCCGGCTGCACGCCGTAGGCCAGTGTCGCGAGACCGCCCTGCGAGGCGCCGGCGATGACGATGCGGGTCGCGTCGGCGTTCGGGAGCCGCTGCACGTAACGCACCGTCGCGGCGATGTCGGCAGCCTGTTCCAGCCCGTTCGCGTCGATCGCGCAGCGTTGTTCGGCATAGGTGCCGCCCGAACGGGCGAAGCCGCGCCGGTTCGGCGCCACCACCATGTAGCCGCGCCGCACGAATTCCCGGGCGAAGGCGAGCGGCCGGCTGCGCGGCTGCCGATGCGGATCGCCGCGTTCCTTGCCGTGGTTGAAGATCACCACCGGAAACGGTCCGTTCCCGTCCGGCGTGAAGAGGGTGGTTTCGAGCATGGCCGCGGCGGCGGGGTCGTCACCCGGAATCGTGACCACGGTCTCGTTCATGCCGGAGGTGGTGCTCGGCGGAGCGTCGGCCTCGGCGTTGGCGTCGGCATTGGCGTCGGCGTTGGCGTTGGCGTCGACGACACCGCCCGCCGCCGTGCCGGGTGCGAGCGGCAGCAGCGCCAGCGTGGTCAGCGCGAGCACGGGGGCCAGGCGGCGGAGCAGACGGATCAGGGCGGCGGCGCCGCCGATCGGCGTCACGTGTCAGACAGGGGTGGCGGCCGCCTCGACCGGGTCCGCGGGGCCGCTGCCCTGCTGGCTGATCGCTGCGACGCACTGCGGATAGCAGGTATCGAGATCGCGCGGGCTCGCGACGGTCATGCCCAGGTCGCGCAGGCGGCCGTCGTGCACGCCATAGGTCCAGCCATGCATCGTCAGCGGCTGGCCGCGCGCCCAGGCGTCCTGAACGATATTCGTGTGGCATACGTTCACCACCTGCTCGATGGTGTTGAGTTCCACCAGGCGCCGGTGCCGCGCCGGTCCCATCGGCCAGCGCTCGAGCATGGCCGCATGCTTGTCCCGCACGTCCTGCACGTGGCGCAGCCAGTTGTCGGCCAGGCCGACGCGCAGGCCCGTCATCGCGGCGCTCACGCCCGAGCAACCGTAGTGGCCGACCACCATGATGTGCTGGATCTTCAGCACGTCGACCGCGAACTGGATCACCGACAGGCAGTTCAGATCCGAGTGCACGACGACGTTCGCGATATTGCGGTGGACGAAGACCTCGCCCGGCGGCAGACCGATGATCTCGTTGGCCGGCACGCGCGAATCCGAGCAGCCGATCCACAGCAGTTCCGGCGACTGCTGGTCGGCGAGCCGCACGAAGTAGGCGGGATCGGACGCCAGCATCTGATCCACCCAGTCGCGGTTGTTCTGGAACAGCTGGGTCAGCGCGTGGTCGTCTTCGCAGCGGGGCGGATCGTGTGGCGTCGTCATCGTCGTGTCGGCGGAAGGGCGGCGGGTAGAGCCGGCGCGGTGCGGTGCGGCGGTTCCGGAGGGCGCGATGCGGCGCGTCCTCCAGCGGCGGATTGTAGCGCGGAAGTGAAGCGCGAAAGTGAAGCGCGAAAGTGCGGCACCCTCGCGACGCGTCGCGGGTCCGATCTGCGCGACAGCGGTGCCTGTCGCGCGGCGTCGCGCCCCGAGCCGTTACAATCGGGGTTCCCTTGACGATTCCGGACCCCGCCATGAATGCCAGCGAACGCGAACTCGACTACTGCTTTGCCGACCAGGTGCCCGAGCCGGGCGCGGCGCTGCCGGTGGCGCCGGGCATCGTCTGGGCGCGCATGCCGTTGCCGTTTGCGCTCGACCACGTCAACGTCTGGCTGCTCGAGGACGCGTGCGCCGGCCAGAAACGCTGGACGCTGGTGGACTGCGGCATCGACGACGCGCCGACGCGCGGCCACTGGGAAACGCTGTTCGACGACACGCTCGACGGCGCGCCGGTGCAGCGCGTGCTGTGCACCCACAGTCATCCGGATCATTTCGGGCTGGCGCACTGGCTGTGCGCGGGCGGCGCCCGGGAGCGCTGGCAGGCCCGGCTGTGGATGACGCTCGGCGAGTACGCGACCGGCCGCCTGCTCTCGACGACCGATGCCGGCTCGGGCGCGGGCGGCCACGACGCTGCGGAACACATGCGCCGGCACGGCTTCGCCGATGCCGTCGTGCTCGATCAGATCGCCCATCGGAAGACCTATTACCCCGGACTGGTGCCGAAGGTGCCGATGCGCTTTCGGCGCATGCTCGGCGGCGACCTGATCGACATCAACGGCCAGACCTGGCGGGTCATCATCGGCTACGGGCATTCGCCGGAACACGCGGCGCTGCATTGCGCGGCGCTGAACGTGCTGATCGCCGGCGACATGGTGCTGCCGCGCATCTCGACGAACGTCTCGGTGTTCGATGTCGAGCCGGAGAGCGATCCGCTCGGCGGCTTTCTCGATTCGCTCGACCGCTACGAGGACCTGCCCGCCGACACGCTGGTGCTGCCCTCGCACGGCAAGCCGTTTCGCGGGCTGCACGTGCGCCTGCGCCAGTTGCGCGCGCACCACGCGGCACGCCTCGACGAGGTCCGACGCGCGTGCGCCGAACGGCCCCATTCGGCCGCCGACATCCTGCCGGTCATGTTCCGGCGGCCGCTGGATGCGCATCAGCTGACCTTCGCGCTGGGCGAGGCGCTCGCGCATCTGCATTTCCTGTGGCATCGCGGCGAACTGGAGCGGGTCGAGGAAAACGACGTCTACCGTTTCCGCCCGGTCCTCAGGGCAGGACGACCTGGGTGAAATGCTGGCGCCCGAACGGGCTGACCCGATAGCCGGCGACGTTCTTGCGGGTGATCGCGGCGGCCACCGGATAGCCGAGCGGCACCCACAGCGCCTCGTCGTGGATCGTCTTCTGCGCGCTCTCGTACAGGCGCGTGCGCGCGGCGCGGTCGTCGGTCAGCTTCGCGTCGCCGATCTCCTTGTCCAGTTTCGGATCGCAATACCGCGCGAAATTGGTGCCCGACTGCACGGCCGCGCAGGAGAACTGCGGCGTCATGAAGTTGTCCGGGTCGCCGTTGTCGCCGGCCCAGCCCATGAACAGGATGTCATGCTGGCCCTGTTTCGCGTTGCGGATCAGCTCGCCCCATTCGATCACGCGCACCTCGGCCTTGATGCCGATCTTCGCCAGGTCCGCCTGCAGCAGCTCGGCGCCCACCTTCGGGTTCGGATTCAGCACGCTGCCGCTGGGCCGCGTCCAGATCGTCGTCGCGAAGCCGTTCGGAAAGCCCGCCTGCGCGAGCAGCTGTTTGGCTTTTTCGATGTCGTGCGGATAGGCGGCGACATCCTTCGCGTAGCTCCAGGTGTTCGGCGGGAACGGGTTGACGGCCGGCGCCGCCGAGTCCTCGAAGACCGCTTTCAGATAGGTCGTGCGGTCGAACGCCATATTGATCGCCTGGCGCACCTTCGGGTTGTCGAGCGGCTTGTGCTGCGTGTTCAGGGCGACGAACGCCGTCATGAACGCGGGCGTCTGCACCACGCTCAATTTGGCGTCGTTCTTCGCGGCGGTGACGTCCTGCGGCTTGGGCGAGAGCGCGATGTCGCATTCGCCCGCCTTGACCTTCTGCGCGCGCACGCTCGCGTCCGGCGTGATCGCGTAGATCAGCCGGTCGACGTGCGGTTTCGGCCCCCAGTAGGTCGGGTTCGCGTCATAGCGGATCACCGCGTCCTTCTGATAGCTGCGCAACTGGAACGGCCCGGTGCCAACCGGCTTGTCGTTCAATTGCGCGGTCTTGCCCGCCTTGAGCAGCTGGTCGGCGTATTCGGCGGAATAGATCGACGCGAAGCCCATCGTCAGCACCGGCAGGAACGTGGCGCTGCGGTAATTCAGCACGAAACGCACGGTGTGCGCGTCGACTTTCTCCACCGACTTCACCAGCTTGTCCAGCTGCATCGACCGCGCGTGCGGGAAGCCGCCCGGGCCCGCCACCTTGTGCCACGGGTTGCCCTCGTCGAGCATGCGCGCGAACGAGAACACGACGTCGTCGGCATCGAGCGGGCGGCTCGGCTTGAAATAGTCGGTCGTCTGGAAGGCGACGCCGTCGCGCAGATGGAACGTGTAGCTCAGGCCGTCGGCGCTGACGTCCCAGCGCGACGCGAGCGCCGGCACGACCTTGCCGCCGCTCTCGTCGAACGCCACCAGGCCGTCGAACAGCACGTCGGCGGACGCGTTCGTGGTGGTCAGCGCGTTGTACTGGACGACGTCGAAGCCGTCGGGGCTGGCCTCGGTGCAGACGGTCAGCGGCTTGGGCGCGGCGGCGGCGGTACCGGGCAGGACGAGCAGCGCGGCGGCCAGCGTGCCGGTCAGCGCGGCGAGCAGGGGGGCGGTCGGTGTGAGGCGCATACGGGCTCCAGGTGAGTGATCGGGGATATTCGGTGGCTGCGTCAATCGCCGGCGGCGCGGGGTGCACGGGGTTTGTGCGGCGCCCGCGCGAACGCCAGGTCGTACAGCCAGCGCGGCAGCACATGCAGCAGCATCGACACGAGCCGCATCGGCCAGGGAAGCACCGTGAAACGGCGGCGCGCGAGCATCGCGTCGACCGCGCGCGTCGCGAACGCATCGGGCTCCATCAGGAAGGGCATGGGGTACGGGTTGTGATCGGTCATCGGCGTGCGGATGTAGCCCGGCGCGATGGTCACCACCGCGACGCCGGCGGTCCGCAACTCGACGCGCAGGCTTTCGAGATAGCGGATCGCGGCGGCCTTCGACGCGCTGTAGGCACCGGCGCCCGGCAGGCCCCGCACGCCGGCGATGCTGGCGATGCCCACCAGGATGCCGGCGCGGGCCTCGCGCATCGCCCCGACGAAAGGCTCGAAGGTGGCGACCATGCCCAGATAATTGACGTCCATCACGCGGCGGAAGACGTCCAGATCGCCCAGTCCGCTGACCGAGCCGGCGCTGATGCCGGCGTTCGCGACGACGATGTCCGGCCGGCCGTGGCGCGCGGTGAAATCGGCGGCCGCGGCGGCGAGCGCCGCGCTGTCGGTCACGTCGAGCGCATAGGGGACGACGGTCTGGCCGGGATGGGCGCGCACGAAGCGTTCGAGCAGGTCCGCGCGTCGCGCGACCAGCCCCAGCGTCGCGCCGCGGCGCGCGAATTCGGTGGCCAGCGCCCAGCCGAGGCCGCTCGAGGCGCCGGTGAGAAAGACTTTCATGGACTACCCCCGGAGACGGCGCCGGCTTGATGCCGGACTTGTGCCATGCGCGTGCCGCTTTCAGGCAGCTGGCCGGCCGGCTGCCTGAGCGCGTTTAGAGCTTTTTCGCGCGGACCTGCGCGTCCAGCCAGTCGAGGACCTTGATGGTGCCGGCGAGGCTGTTGGTCTGGGCCGGCGACGTCACGTATTTGCCCTGCACGATGATCGTCGGCACGCCTTCGATCTTGTAGTCGGCGAGCATGCCGGCGTCGCGCTTGACCGCCGACTGCACGCCGAACGAGTTGTACGCGTCGAGATACTTCTTGCGGTCGACGCCGTTCTTCGCCAGGAAGTCCGCCTGCGCGTCGGGCGTGAGCAGGTAATCCTTGTTCACGTGAATCTCGTTGAAGATCTTCGGCGTCATCTGTTCGGCGATGCCCAGCGCGTCGAGCGCGTGGTACATGCGCGAGTGCGGCTCGAAGTCCGGGCGGAACGCCACCGGGATGCGCCGGAAGACGATGTCGTCGCCCTTCTGCTTCGCCCACGCCTCGATCAGCGGCTCGAGCGCGTAGCAATGCGGACAGCCGTACCAGAAGAATTCGGTCACTTCGATCTTGCCGGGCGGCGTCGAGACCGGCTGCGGCTGCGCGAGCACGGAATAGTCGGTGCCGAGCTTCGGCGCGTCGGGCGACGCCTGTGCCGCGCCCGCCATCAGGCCCATCGAAAGAAACAAGATACCCAGGAGTTTTTTCATTGCAAGGTTCCGCTATCGAAGAGGAAAGGGCGAGGGGAATCGCCCGGTAAAATTCAACGGCTGCGCGACCGAGTATAGCCAAGTCGGCCGGAGGCCGTGCCGGGAGCGCGCCATGGACGGGCACCGGCGAGGGTCGTGCAACCGTCATGCAGCCAGCGCATCGCGCACTGCACGCCGGCGTCCGGCAGACCGCCCCGGCGTGTCTTTCGACCCCGGCCGACCCGATGGGGCCGGGGTCCGCGACTTACTGCTTGGTGAACCGGATCACGGCGGTGTCGACGCCGGCGCCGGAAAGACGCTGACGCACGCCGTTCATGTCGTCGAACTTCGCGAACGGACCGACACGCACCCGGAAGAACGTGACCGCGCCGCTGTCGCGCCGCGTGACATGCGCGTCGTAACCCATCAGGGCCAGGCGGGCGCGCTGCTGGTCGGCGTCGGTCTCGGTACGATAGGCGCCGACTTGCAGCAGATAGCCGGTGTTCGCGTCGCCCGGCGTGACGGTCGACGGGTTTGCGCCGGACGACGTGCCGGCGGACGGACCCGACGTGGCGCCGGACGGCTTCGGGTGGGCGGATGGCGTGGCGCTCGCGGACGACGGCGTCTGTGCATGCGCGGGGGACGCGCTCGACGTGGACGCATTCGGCTTCGCCGCGCTCGGCTTGGGCGCGGTCGTCCTGGCGGGCGCGCTCGGCCAGTGCGGGGTCGCGGCGTCGCTGTCGTCATCGGCGGGCGCGGGCGCGACCGGGGCCGCGGGAGCCGCGGGAGCGGTAGGCGCAGCGGGCGCGGGCACCTCGACGATCTTCGGCTCGTCAAGCAGGCCCGTCGACGGATTCGCGGGTTGGCCCGGCGCGGTATTGGGCGGCGCGGGTTGCGCGGATTGCGGCACCGCGATGCCCGGTTTCGCGCCGGCGAGCGGCCGGTTCGGATCGACATTGCCGCTGGCCGCGTCGCCGCTCGCCGCCGTGGGGCTGCGCGAGACGAACGGCGTGGGGGAACGCGTGATGTACAGCGCGACGACCACGGCGATCGCCAGACCGACGATCAGCCCGAGCACGACGCCCAGGAACGTGCCGCCATGTTGCCTGACGTTGCCTGGCGCGGAAGGCCGACGTTGTTTGCTTGCCATCTAGAATCCCTACAGTGATTGCATGAATCAGTCGAGCGGACGCGGTGGCCCGCATGCGCCGGGCGGCGATGTCAGGCGTCGCCGCCGTCCGTTTGTTTCTGCCGGCGTTTCCCGGGTTACATCTTGACGGGCGCCGAGACGCCGATGGTCGCCAGACCGTTTTCCAGCACCTGGCGCGTGGCCGCGAGCAATGCCAGGCGCGCGCGCTTGACCTGCTCGTCGTCGACCAGCACGCGGTCGGCGTTGTAGAACGAGTGGAAGTCCCCGGCGAGGTCGCGCAGATAGAAGGCCAGCGCGTGCGGCGCGAGTTCGTCGGCGGCACGCGCGAGCATGTCCGGGTACTCGGCCAGACGCGCCAGCAGCGCAATGGCGCGCTCGCTCGTCAGCGGCGTCAGATCGGCGTCGCGCAACGTCGCCGGCGCACCGCCCCACGTCGCGAGAATCGAACAGATCCGCGCATGCGCGTACTGCACGTAATACACCGGATTTTCGTCATTCTGCTTCAGCGCGAGGTCGACGTCGAATACAAATTCGGTGTCGGCCTTGCGCGAGATCAGGAAGAACCGCACCGCGTCGCGGCCGCGCTGGATGATCGCGGGCGTATCGGACGTATCGGGCGTACCGCCGGCGCCACCCGTGTCGGCCGGAGCCGCCGCGGCGGACGCATCGCCGCTCGCGCCGTCGGTCCCGGACGCCGCCGGCGTCTCGCCGTCCACCGGCGCGCCGCCCGACCATTCGATCAGGTCGCGCACGGTGACGTAGCTGCCGGCCCGCTTCGAGATCTTCACCTCCTGGCCGTTGCGCAGCACGGTCACCATCTTGTGCAGGATGTAGTCCGGATAACCCGCCGGGATGCCGATCGACAGCGCCTGCAGCCCGGCGCGCACCCGCGCGATCGTGCCGTGGTGGTCCGAGCCCTGGACGTTGATCACCTTCGCGAAGCCGCGCTGCCACTTGGCGACGTGATAGGCGACGTCCGGCAGGAAGTACGTGAAGGTGCCGTCGGACTTGCGCATCACGCGGTCCTTGTCGTCGCCGTAGTCGGTGGTGCGCAGCCACAGCGCGCCGTCCTGCTCGTAGGTCTTGCCGCTGCCGATCAGCCCGGCGACCGTGCCGTCCACCCGGCCGTCGGCGTACAGCGACGATTCCAGGTAGTAGTGATCGAAGCGTACCCCGAACGCCTGCAGGTCGATGTCCTGTTCGTGGCGCAGATAGGCGACCGCGAAACGGCGGATGGCGTCGAAGTCGTCGATGTCGCCCGCGCCCTGCACCGGCGCGCCGTCGTTCGCGGCGACGGTCTTCTTCGCCAGATAGTCGCGGGCGATGTCGCCGATGTACTCGCCGTTGTAGGCCGACTCGGGCCAGCCGTCGTCGCCCGGCTTGAAGCCGCGCGCGCGCGCCTGCACCGAATGGGCGAGCGTCTGGATCTGCACGCCGGCATCGTTGTAGTAGAACTCGCGCCAGACGTCCCAGCCCTGCGTTTCGAGCACATGGGCGAGCGCGTCGCCCAATGCCGCCTGCCGGCCATGGCCGACGTGCAGCGGGCCGGTGGGGTTCGCCGAGACGAACTCGACCAGCACCCGCTCGCCCGCATGCGCGCTCGAGCGCCCGTAGGCGCGCGTCTGCGTCAGCACCTCGACGACCACGGCCTGCCGCGCGGCCTCGGCCAGCCGGAAGTTGATGAAGCCCGGTCCGGCGACTTCGGCGCCGGCCAGCAAGCCGGCGGCGCGGGGGTCGGCGAGCACCGCCGCGACGATCTGCTCGGCCAGCTGGCGCGGATTGCTGCGCAGCGGCTTGGCGATCTGCATCGCGACGTTGCAGGCGACATCGCCATGGGCGGCGCTCTTCGGACGTTCCAGCAGGATGGTCACGGCGGGTGCGGCGGACGCAACGGGCGCCGCGCCGTCGGCGGCATCGGCCGCCGCACGGGCGGCGTCGACCAGCCGGGTCACGGCGTCGGACAGGATCGATTCGAGAGTATGTTTGTGTTCAGGCAGCATCGGACGGTCCGGGTGAATCCTGGGAGGGCGCGCGGCTGACGTCGACCCGGCGGGGTGGCCGCGCGCCTCGGATGGAGGATTTTAGCAGGTGCTATGATGAAGGCAGAGGGTTCCCGCTTCGTCGTCGTAGAGAAATCGGATGATGGATGATCCGAGCGCCGATTCGGGAGTACCCGTAAAAAAGGAATACATGTCATGCTGATCGCTTTCAAATCACCTGCGGCACCGGAAATCGTCATGACCGAGCAGCTCGCGCAGTACCTGCTCGGGCTGCTCGGCAAGGAGCTTGGCGTACGCGGGGTCATCCATCACGACAACATGGCGGCCGCGATCACGCGGCTCGAAAGCGCGGTCGCGAACGACAGGGAACGGACCGTCTCGCACACGACGCATTACGCGGGCGCGAGCGACGATTCGGTGCCGCAGGACGGCGTCGGCCTGGCCCAGCGCGCGTTTCCGCTGCTCGACATGATGCGCCACGCGCACGAGCAGAACGCCGACATCCTCTGGGGCGTCTGAGCGGGGCCGTCTCACACCTTGCGGTCCGGTATTTCCCGCTCCGGCCGGATGCCCGACCGCCGGCGCGCTCCGCGGTCCGGGGCCGCCTAGAGTAGCGGCGCC
>JBPBQT010000208.1:0-12402 GCA_050955065.1 Janthinobacterium lividum
GGCGCGGCGGTGAGCGAGACCGCGGCGTCGACCGTGATTGAAGCGCGCGCGGCGAATCCGCAAGGGGGTGTGAACATGGCGGAAGCGCCGGAAGCGCCGGAAGCGCCGGAAGCGCCGGAAGCGCCGGAAGCGCCGGAAGCGCCGGAAGCGCCGGAAGCGCCGGAAGCGCCGCGCCGCCGCGCGTCCCCGGGAGCACGCGCCATCGACTGCGGCGCGATGGCCTGGGCGGCGCTGACCCGCCACCGGCTGCGCAGCGCGCTGACGATGCTGGGCATCGCGATCGGCATCGCCGCGGTGGTGTCGATGGTCGCGTTCGGCAAGGGCGCACGCGCGAAACTGCTCGATGAAATCAAATCGTTTGGCGCGGACGCCATTTTCGTACTGCCTGGCGAGGGGTTCGACGACCGGCGCGCAAAGGCGGTGCGCACCCTCAGCCAGGCCGACGTCGATCTCCTGCGCGCGCAGCCCGGCATCGCCGACGTCACGCCGATGCTGCGTACCACGCGCAGCGCGCGCGGCGGCAACGTGGCGGCGGGGGTGTCGATCGTCGGCGTCAACGATCGCTATTTCGCGATCCGCAACAGCGTATTCCAGGCCGGCGCGGGTTTTCGCGCGGACGCGCTGCGGCGGATGCGCGCCGTGGTGGTGATCGACGCGCCCACGCGCCGGGCGTTTTTCCCGCCGGGCACCGATCCGCTCGGCCGCACGCTGCTCGTCGGTGGCGTGCCGAGCACCGTCGTCGGCGTACTGGCCGCCGATCAGGGGGAAAGCGGCGGCCCCGAGCAGATGACCGTCTACATGCCGATCACCACGGTCGGCGCCCGGATCAGCGGGCGGCACGACATCGATTATCTGATGGTGAAGGCCGGCGAGGGCGTCACGCCCGCGCAGGCCGAAGCGGTGATCGAGCGCCTGTTGACCATGCGGCACCGCGTGAAGGATTTCTTCGTTTTCTCGTATGACAAGCAGATCAAGGCCTATCAGCGCAGCAGCGATGCGCTGAACTGGATGATTCTCTCGATCGCCTGCGTTTCGCTGCTGGTCGCGGGCATCGGCGTGATGAACATCATGCTGGTCTCGGTCGTCGAGCGCACCGCCGAGGTGGGCATCCGGATGGCGGTGGGCGCGCGGCAGGCCGATATCCGTCGCCAGTTCCTCTACGAGGGGATCATCGTGTCCTCGCTCGGCGGCGTGGCGGGGGTGGCGATCTCGGTGGCCGTGCAGCAGCTTTTTCCGTTATGGCTGCCGTTGCTGCCGATGATTTTTTCATGGTCGGCGATCGTAGGTGCCTGCGTGACGTCGATGGCGGTCGGCATCGCTTTCGGCTACATCCCGGCGCGCAACGCGGCGCGCCTCGATCCGATCCGGGCGCTGGCGCAGGGTTGAGAACTGCGGCGCGGCACGACACAGGACGGAACATCATGACTAGAGTACGGCTCTCGTTGACCATCGTGGTAATGGGCCTGGCGGGATGCGCGATGCCGCCGCGCACGGCGGATGAGCGGGTGAGCGCGCAGCTCGCGACGCTGGCGCCGGCGCCGCAGCGACCCTGGGCGGACGATGGCCCGGCAGTGCCCGCGCATGCCGATCCCATCGGGACACCTGAGCATGCCGGTGACGCCGGGATGTCCGGAAAGGCCGGTGACGCCGGGACACCTGAGCATGCCGGTGACGCCGGGATGTCCGCGCGCGACGAGGACGCGGGTATGCCGCCACCGCCGGTCGGGGCCGACGACCCCATGCTGCAGGCGTTGATCGCGCAGGCGCTGCGCCACAACGACGACGTCGAGGCGGCCCGCGCGCGGCTCGACGTCGCGCGGATGGCGCGCGGACTCGCGGAGCAGCGTCGCTGGCCCACCCCGGGCTTCGCCGTCCGGCAAAGCGAAAGCGCCGGCGGCGGGGGCCGCGTCGGCGGGGAACGCTTTTCGCAGACCTCGGCTTCCCTGACGCTGGCGCAGCCCCTCGATATCGGCGGCGAACTGTCGCGCCGCGCACAGGCGGCGCACGCGCAGACCGTGGCGCTGGAGTTTGCCCGCGAGGATGTGCAGCGCCGTCTCGTCGTCGAGGTCAGCGGTGCGTATTGGCGCATCGCCTATCTGGACCGCGAGGCGGCGCTGCGCGACGCCGCGCTGCGCGACGCGCTCCAGCTCGCGTCGCTCGTCCAGACCCGGCATCGCCTGGGCGAGGTGAGCGGCGACGACGTCGCCCGGGCCGCCCGGCAGGTCGCGGCGCGGCGCGGTGCGTGCGCGGCGATCGCGGGGGAGCAGGCGGGCGCCCGTCACGCGCTGCGCCGTCTGCTGGCCGTGGCCGACCCCGCGGCGGCGCCCCTGCGGGACCGTTTCACGCTGCCGGAGGTCGCTCGGTTGCCCGCGATCGACCCCGGCCTGCCGGCGCATCTGCTGGCGCGCCGGCCGGATCTGCGCGCGCAGGAGTGGCGGCTGCGGGAGACCGCGCGGCTGGTCGACGCGACGCACGCGAGCTTCTATCCCAGGATGGCCCTGACGGGCAGCCTCGGAACGGCGAGCGACAGCCTGTCGAACTGGTTGCGGCACCCGGTCGCGACCCTGATCGCGGAGCTGTCGTTTCCGGTTCTCGAATGGCGGGCGCGGCCCTGGCGCATCGGCGCCGCCGACGCGCAGGCACGACTGGCGCTCAGCGAATTCGCGCACACCCTGCATCAGGCATTGCGCGAGGTCGAGGATGGTCTGTCCGGGCGCCGCCGCCATCTCGCGGAGCGCGCCGCGATGCAGACGCGACTGGCCGCCGCCGCGCGCGAGGCGGAGCTCGCCTGCGCGCGCTACCGGGCGGGGGAGACCGGCATCGCGCCGTGGCTCGAACGCCGGGCCGCGCGCCGCGACGCCGAGGCGACGCTGCTGCGTCTGCGCTACGACCTGGCCGTCGACGCGGTGACGCTCCAGCAGGCGCTGGGCGGCGCATTGATTCCGATCAAGGAGTCCGCCGGCCCCGGCTGATAAGATAAACGGGCGGTAATGTCGCCGCGGCACCCCACCGGGACATCTCCATGGCCGATGCTTCCACGCCTGACGCTGCACCCATCTCCACCGTCGCAACTGCGTCCTCGACTGCGCCTTCGACCGTCGCGCCGCTCGATGTCGAACACTGCGCGTTGCTCGACGCGTGGTGGCGCGCCGCGAACTACCTGTCGGTCGGACAGGTGTACCTGCTGGCAAACCCGTTGCTGCGCGAGCCGCTGACGCTGGCGCATGTCAAGCCGCGACTGCTGGGCCATTGGGGAACGGTGCCGGGCCTGAATTTCATCTATGTCCATCTCAACCGCCTGATCCGCCGGACCGACGCGCAGGTGCTGTTCTTCGCGGGCCCGGGCCATGGCGCGCCGGGCGTGGTCGCGAACAGCTGGCTGGAAGGCACGTACAGCGAGACCTATCCCGACGTGTCGCGGGACGAGGAAGGGGTGCGCCGGCTGTTCCGGCAGTTCTCGTTTCCCGGCGGGATTCCCAGCCACGCCGCGCCGGACACGCCGGGGTCGATCCATGAAGGGGGCGAGCTCGGCTATTCGCTGTCGCACGCGTACGGCGCGGTGCTCGACAATCCGCAACTGATTGCCGCATGCGTGATCGGCGACGGCGAGGCGGAAACCGGGCCCCTGGCCACCTCCTGGCACGGCAACAAGTTTCTGAACCCGGTGGGCGACGGCGCGGTGCTGCCGATCCTGCATCTGAACGGCTACAAGATCGCCAACCCGACGGTGCTCGCCCGCATCGATCCCGAGGAGCTGGCGGCATTGCTGCGCGGTTACGGCTACGCGCCGCTGTTCGTCGAAGGCGGCGGCGGGGGCGCGGACGACGACATGGCGATGCACCGGAAGATGGCGGCGGCGATGGACACGGCCTTCGCGCAGATCGCGCAGATCTGGCGCGCGGCCCGCGAACACGGCGAGGAACACGGTGGGAGACAGCGGCCGCGCTGGCCGATGATCGTGCTGCGCAGTCCCAAGGGCTGGACCGGGCCGAAGACCGTCGACGGCCTGAAAACCGAGGGCACCTGGCGCTCGCACCAGGTGCCGTTCTCCGACATGACCCATCCCGGCCATCTCGCGCTGCTCGAAACCTGGATGAAGAGCTATCGTCCGGAGGAGCTCTTCGATGCGCGGGGCGCGCTGCGCGCCGACATCGCCGCGCTGGCGCCCTGCGGCACCGCGCGGATGAGCGCGAACCCGCATGCGAACGGCGGCGAACTGATGCGTCCGCTGCGCATGCCGGATTTCGCCGCGCACGCGGTGGCGCTGGCCGGCCCGGGCCAGGCGAACGCCGAGGCCACGCGGGTGCTGGGCGGTTTTCTGCGCGACGTCATGCGGCGCAACGCGGACAGCCGCAATTTCCGCGTCTTCGCGCCGGATGAGAACAATTCGAACCGGCTCAACGCGGTGCTCGACGCGACGAACCGCGCGTGGAACGCGGCCACGCTGCCCGGGGACGACCATCTCGCGCCCGACGGCCGGGTCATGGAGATCCTCAGCGAGCACACCTGCCAGGGCTGGCTCGAAGGCTATCTGCTGACCGGGCGGCACGGCTGGTTCTCCTGCTACGAGGCGTTCATCCATATCATCGATTCGATGTTCAACCAGCACGCGAAGTGGCTCAAGAGCTCGCGCGCGATCGCCTGGCGGCGGCCGATCGCGTCATTGAACTATCTGCTGACCTCGCATGTCTGGCAGCAGGATCACAACGGCTTCAGCCACCAGGATCCGGGGTTCATCGATCACGTGGTCAACAAGAAGGCCGATATCGTGCGCGTCTACCTGCCGCCCGACGCGAACACGCTGCTCTGCGTGGCCGATCACTGCCTGCGCAGCTGGGACCGCGTCAACGTGATCGTCGCGGGCAAGGCGCCCGCGCCGCAGTGGCTCGACATGGACGCGGCGATCCGGCACTGCAGCCAGGGCATCGGCATTTGGGAATGGGCAAGCAACGACCGCGGCGGCGAACCCGATGTCGTGATGGCCTGCGCGGGCGATGTCCCGACCATCGAGACGCTCGCCGCCGTCGACCTGCTGCGCCGGCACCTGCCGAAACTGAAGGTGCGCGTCATCAACGTGGTCGACCTGATGACGCTGCAACCGCAATCCCGCCACCCGCACGGTCTCGACGACCGCACCTTCGACATGCTGTTCACGACGGATCGTCCGGTGATCTTCGCGTACCACGGCTATCCGTCCCTGATCCACCGGCTGGTCTACAAGCGCCACAACCACGCGAACATCCACGTGCGCGGCTATGACGAGGAAGGCTCGACGACGACCCAGTTCGACATGGTCGTGCGCAACAAGCTCGACCGTTTCCATCTGGTGGGCGATGTGGTGGATTGCGTGCCCGGACTCGGCGCGGACGCCGCCTATGCGAAGCAGGCGATTCGTGACAAGCTGGTGGAGCACGAGCGTTACATCAAGGCGCATGGCTGCGACATGCCGGAGGTCGCGAACTGGTGCTGGACCGATGTGGACGGTGCCGGCACGACATCTTAATTTTCTTCTGCGCAGGCATCCGCGATGATGCGGATCGCGACCTATCGAATATCGTATCGAACGGGTCGGAGGAAAGATGCTTCAGTCGGCGGTGGGAGTCAACGCGGTGCCGGCGCGTCCCGATGTGTCCGGGACGGCGCGGCAGGCGGAGCAGGGGGGCGGCTGCGCGAGCGCGCTGCGGCGGCCCGGCGCCGCGCGAACCGTGCTCGAACATTTTCGGGGCGCGGATCTCGCACGGTACGAAACGCTGCTGGTCGGGGCGCGACGGGCCAGACGCCATGTTCCCAGACGCGCGGGCGTTCCCTGCGCCGTTGACGAGGTTGCCACGACGACCGCGGGGCCGCGCGACGATGTCCGTATCGTCGCCCTGGAGCCCACGTGGTCCGTCAAGACGCACTACTCGACGACCGAAATTCTCGATGCGCTGGCCTCCGGCGCGCGTCCGTTCGAATCGCTCGCGGCACTCGGCGCGGACCTATCGGCCCGTGGCGCGGGCGAGCGCGATCCCGCGCGACGCGCGACGCTCCTGCGCATCGGCGCGATCTTCGACGCGTTGACCAATCTCGATCCACGGGCGTACGGCTACCGGAACGTATTGAGGGTGTTCGGGATGGCTTCGAAACTCCTCAAGGGCGGTCATGCCGATGCTTCCGACATGCTGGACGTACTCGCGCTCCAGCGCAACGCGATGTCGGGCGAATGGGTGGTCGCGGCGTCCGACGAGCTGTCCGAGACCCGCAGCATGCGATTCCTGTTTGGGGAAACAGGGGAGGGAGCACCGGATGGTGCGCCGGGGCTGCGGCTCTCGGCGGCCCATGGCGGGGCGCCGGCGAGGATGCGCGGGGAAGCCGCGCCGGCGGCGACGGGCATGACGGGCCCTACGGCGCCCCGCCCGGACGAGGCGCCGGCGATGGACGACATGCTGCAAGAGAAGCCGCCGCCGCAAGCGGCGCGAGCCGATGCTGGCGCGGCTCGCGTTACGGCCCGCGAGAACGCGCCGTCGCACCGGAACGATGAGCCCGCATCGTTCGCCGTGCCCCGCTTCGCTTGGCGGCTCAACGGCAATCGCGAGCGGAGTTCGTTCGAGGAGGCGGACACTGCCTACGACATGACGCAGGGGCCGCTTCTTTACACCCGCGTCGGCAATGTGCCGTTGCTGGGCCGACGGCAGGGCAGGGGTACGGTATCCTGGGAAAGCATGCCACAGGCCGAATACGCGGCCCCCTTGTCGATTCCCGCCGGCGCGCCCCAGCAGTTCGACGTTTCGGGTCGGGCGTACGTCGGCATCGACGGCGTAGCGTACCGGGTTCGCGAGATCGAGCCCGGCACGCCGTGGATCGTGCACGAACATAGCGGCTGGCCACCGCTGCCGCTGACGCGGGACCCGGCGGGACACTGGGTGCTCAAGATCGCGGACCTGACGCCAGCGGGCATCGAGGGCGATGTCGCCAGCGATGGGTTTCTTCGGATGGCGAACCGCAAGTTCATTCGCGTCAAAGGCGTGACGGTCGAAGTCTCCAGGGATTTCATCTTCGGCGAGGAAGACATTCGCCGGTTCGCGCGTCTCGAAATGAGCCGACTGGAAGCCGCAGATGCTTCCGGCGTCATTCGGCTTGCGGACGGCACCGAGCTGATCGAGGGACGCCATGGTTATTATGCATTGCGACGCGACGGCGAGACGGGGCCCTACTATGTCGGCGACGGCGCCGGCAGGCACTGGGTTCGATTCGATGCCGCTCGCAAACGCTGGAACGTGGTGCCGGGGGAGGCGGAGCCGGGAGTGATGGAGCGCGTTCTCAAGGAGCACGGCGACACGGTCGACGGGATGCATCGGCTTTCGCCCTCCGGCCGGCGCGAATCGATGCGCAAGAACAGCGAGCATAGTGTCGACAGCGTCCGGCGTTATCAGGATCGGATCGGCAAGATCGATTTCCTTCAGGCTCGCCCCATGCTGCGCACCGCGATCGACGAGGCATTTCAGGGCATCGTCGACCTGAACGTGCGACGTCCGAATCGCCTGGTGCCCGGCGGCGATTTGTCCGCGGTCGTGTCGACGCGCCGGATTTTTTTCGATAAAACGTATCAAACGGCGAAATGGCAAACGCTGACCATTCAGCAGAAACAGCGCTTCGTGTCCGAAAAGGTTTTCACCTTCTATGCGCAGGCACTGTATCTACCACATCGTCCCAAGGACGCGCTGTGCCACGAGATGACGGATTTCATGGCGGCCCAGTTGATGCAATCGGCGACGCTGCGCGCGAAAATCCTGCAAATCGAGTTTCGGGAACTTCCGGGCAGCGGACTTGGCCATGCGGCCGTGTTGTTCGCGGACAACCCCGCGGTATTGAGCCGGCTCGGCAGGCTCGAGGAGACCGACCTGGTTCGTCAGCAGGCCCGGCCCCGGTTGAACCGTGCCGAGTTCCTCGCGTTCGTTCACGCGAATCGGAACAGAGTCTTGTTGATCGACCCCTGGGGCCTGGAAAAAATCGTCGATTTCTCGGCGATGACGAGCGCCGAGGATTGCGGGCGGGCGATAGACGTCAATCTTCATGCCGCCGGCTTTGGCGAGGGGCTGAACGACCATTACCGCGTCGCGGCGCTCCTGCCCGAGTTGCCAAGGGCGAGACCGGAGCCGAACACCGCGGCGAGGTCGCGATCGTTGCCGAGTTCGCCCAGCCGCAACGCCTTGCCGTCGCCGGGGCGGTGGGGCACCGCCGAGCGCAGAATGCGTCTCGTCTCAGACGGACCAAAGCACGGTCAACGAGCGCACGCCCTGGGCGCCGCGAATCAGGACGCCCTCGATGTCCGCCGTGGCGGAGGGGCCCGTGACTAGCACCGCGTAACGCGCACGCGCGAAATCGTCGCGCCGGTACGCATCCTGCAACCCGTCGACCAGCATCGCCGGGTCAAGCAGCACGACCAGGTGCTGCGCGAGGTAGCCAATCGCGTTGACCCGGTATTCGATTTCGCTGAACCAGACGGAGCCGGTCTCGGCGACGCCGAAGCGCGCGCGCACCACGCCGATGTCGACGTCTTCCAGCGAGGCCGGCGGCGTGTCCGGCGCGAGCGCACGGGTGCCGGGCACGCTGTCGACCGCCGAGGCGAGCGTTGCGCCCGCGCCAAAGCGGCCGGCGATGTAGGCCGCGGGCGTCACGCCCGCGTCGAGCGTGACGCACAGACCGCCCATTGTCGTCAGGGCGGCGGCGAAGCGCGCCTGTCGGCCGCCAGCGCATGTGGCGGGGAAGTAGGGCAGCGCGTCGCGTGGCACCGCCTCGGGCTGCGCTGCCCGTACCTTCGCGAGGAAATCGTCGCGGCGGGTCATTGGCGGGGGGCGGCGTCGTCGCCGCGGCCTGCGCCTTCCGGTGCCTTGTCCGTCCGTGCTTTCGTGTTTGCTGCGGGACCTGTCCCCGCGTCTGCCGTCAGGGATGCACTCCGGTCTGTCTGCGGATGTGGCTTCGCGTCCCGCGTGCCGAGCCGATTGGCTTTGTACCATTGGTGAAACGTCTGCGCCGGCGCGTCGGGCAGCGTGCGCTGCCGGCCCCAGATGTTCAGCGGGTTGTAGAGCACGAAGTTCGGCAGCCGGCGCAGCGCGCTGCCCATCGAGACCACCGTCGCGCGATACAGCGTGGGGCTTGCCAGCAGCTTGCCGGCCATTTTCAGGACCTCGGCCTTCACGAGCGGCACTTCGTGCTCGACGGCGATGACCTGACGCCATTTGTAGATCTGTTCGTGAATGTTGATCCGTACCGGACAGACCTGCGTGCAACTGCCGTTCAGCGTCGACGCGAACGGCAACGCGCTGTAGCGCTTCAGGTCATAGGTCGGATTGATGATCGCGCCGATCGGCCCCGAGTACGTGCCGCCATATGACAGGCCGCCGCTGCGCCGGTACACCGGGCAGGTGTTCATGCAGGCGCCGCAACGGATGCATTTGAGCGAATGCCAGAAATCGTCCATCGCCAGGCGTTCGCTGCGGCCGTTGTCGACGAGGATGTAATGCATCTCGGTGCCGGGGCGGGGCGCGCGGAAATGCGAGGTGTACTGGGTGATCGGCGAGCCGAGCGCGCTGCGCGACAGCATGCGGATGAACACGCCGAGATCGGCGATCGACGGAATCAGCTTTTCGATGCCGATCGACGCGATATGCAGCGCCGGCACGTTCGCGGACAGATCGGCGTTCCCTTCGTTGGTGCAGACCACCACGGTGCCGGTCTCGGCGACCGCGAAATTGCAGCCGGTCATGCCAGCGGTGCGTGCCCGCACGAAGTAGGGCCGCGTGTGCATGCGCTGGCTTTCGGCCAGGTAATGGATATCGCTGTTGGCGGGGTCGGTGCCGATGGTCCGGCCGAACAGCGCGGCCACGTCGTCGCGCAGCTTGTGCACCGCGGGCACCACCATGTGGCTGGGGTCCTGACCGTCGAGCTGCTGGATGCGCTCGCCCAGATCGGTCTCCATGACGGCGATGCCGCGCGGCTCGAGATAGTCGCGCATCCGGCACTCGTCGGTGAGCATCGATTTGCTCTTGACCAGCGAAGTCATGCCGCGTTCGGCCAGCAGGCGGTGCACGATGGCATTGTGTTCTTCCGCGTCGGCAGCCCAGTGCACGACGACGCCGTTCGCCTCGGCCCGGTCCGCGAACCGCGCGAGGTAGTCGGCCAGATGCGACAGCGTGTGCTCCTTGATGTTCGACGCGACGCTGCGCAGCGTTTCCCACTCGGCGATGCCCTGCGTCTGCGCGTCGCGCTTGCTGCGCAGATCCCAGAGGCGCTTGTCGTGGAACGCGACATGCGCCGGCTTGTCGATGAAGGCGGCCGCCGCGGCGGCGTGATCGACGCGGTCTGGCTGCTTCATTCGCGCGCTCCGTTGAGGATCTGGGCGATATGGATGAAGCGCACCGCGCGCCCGCTGCGCTCGGCACAGCCCTGCTGGTGCATCAGGCACGACATGTCGCCCGAGACGATGTACTCGGCGCCGGCACGCAGGTGGTCGTCCACCTTGTCCCGTCCCATCTTGACCGAGACCGCTTCTTCGCCAACGGAGAAGGTGCCGCCGAACCCGCAGCATTCATCGGGGCGTTCGGGCGTGACGAATTCGATGCCGCGCACGCCTTCGAGCAGCGTGCGCGGTTTCGAGAACGCGGGTTCGGCGACCTCGGTGGCGGAGGCGGTGCGCAGGTGCCGCAGCGCGCTGCAGCTGTTGTGCAGGCCGACCCGGTGCGGGAATTCCGCCCAGGGAAAATCGCGCGCGCCCAGCACGTCGTGCAGGAAGGCGGTCAGTTCCCAGGCGCTTGCCCGCACCTTGCGCACCTGCGCGGTCTGCTCGATCGCGGTGAGATGTTCGCGGACATGATGGATGCAGCTCGCCGACGGGCCGACGATATAGTCGTAGTCGGCGAAATTCCGCGCGAAGATCCTCTCCGCGCCGGCCGCGGCGGCCTGGGCGCCGCTGTTGGCCATCGGCTGTCCGCAGCAGGTCTGCTGCAGTGGATAATCCACCTCCACGCCGAAGCGTTCCAGCAGTTCGAGCGTGGCGATCGCGATTTCGGGATAAAACGCGTCGATGAAGCAGGGGACGAAGAGCGCGGCTTTCATGGGGAATTCGGGGCGGTGGGCATCGCAGTGGACTGCTCGTACCAATATACCCCTGCGACCGGACCTGTCAATCCTGGCAATCCGTTGCGCCACATGCGGATGTACTGTATAAAATAACAGTAACGATCCCCACGGAGCAGCGCATGAACGCCGAACAACTGGCCGAGGCAAGCCGCCGCTTTCTTGAAAAGTACCCCGCGGTCGCGCAGCGCATCGAGGCGGCCAGCGTTGCCGAGGCGAAGCGTCATGATGTGGCCGAGGACGAGGTGCGCAGTGTGTATCTGCAAAAGGCGATCGAGCAGCAGGCGCGCACCTACAATCTCGAGCCTTACCGGTATCTGGTGCGCATCGGTATCGACTCGCCCGAGGAGCGCGAGCAACTGCTCGACGAATACGATGGCGCCACGGCGCGCGAGCTGGGCATGTCGCTCGCGCAATACCGCGAGCCGGTGACGGCGGGCGAGGAGGGCGGATCGTCGCGCACGCGCGTCGAGGAGGAGGATTGACGCTAACGGCGGGGGCCTGCCGCGTGCCCGGGAGAAGCCCGGTTCGCGGCGCACGACGGCGTGCTGCGCGCCGTCGTGCGCCTGTGCGGCCTTCTCAGTAAGCGTGACTGCGGGCGACCGTGAACGCGGATACGGTTTCCGTCATCTTGTTCGCCTGTTCCTGAAGCGATTGCGTGGCGGCGGCGGCTTCCTCGACCAATGCGGCGTTTTGCTGGGTGACCTGGTCCATCTGCGCGACGGCCTGGTTGACCTGCTCGATTCCGCGGCTCTGTTCATCGGATGCGGAGGCGATCTCGCCGATGATGTCGGTCACGCGTCTCACCGCCTCGGCCGCTTGCGTGGTGGTGCGACCCACTTCCTCGGCCTGCAACGAGCCATCACGCACGGCCGATACGGACACGGCGATCAGGTCCTTGATTTCCTTGGCCGCCGCGGACGAACGTTGCGCCAGGGTCCGCACTTCGGAGGCGACGACGGCAAAACCGCGACCCTGCTCGCCGGCACGCGCCGCCTCCACCGCGGCGTTCAGCGCCAGGATGTTCGTCTGAAAGGCAATGCCCTCGATCAACGCGGTGATGTCGCCGATTTTCGTCGAATTCGCGGTGATGTCGTTCATCGTGTCGACCATGCGCTGGACGACCTCGCTGCCTGCCATCGTCACCTTCGATGCATTGCTGGCGAGCTTGCTGGCCATCTGCGCGCTGTCGGTGTTCTGTTTCACCGTTGCCGTCAACTCTTCCATGCTGGCGGCCGTCTGCTGCAACGAAGCGGCCTGCTCCTCGGTGCGCGCCGACAGGTCGAT
>JBPBQT010000209.1:0-11699 GCA_050955065.1 Janthinobacterium lividum
ATGGCCCGTTTAAGTCGGAAAATGGCTGCATGCTCCTTGAGATTCACTATTACGTGAAAGAGCACGCTATTGCGGCAGCGGTATCGGCCACGGTGGCGGTGTGAAAGAGGTTCACATGGAAGCAAGTGTCCAACGACGACTGCGACTCGCACAGTGGACGACATTTTGGCTCACCATTGTGGCGTACATGGTGTCGTTCTTTCACCGAGTTGCGCCTGCAGCACTATCGATTGAGCTACAAAAGGCATTCTCCGCTACTGGTACGCAACTCGGATCCATCACGGCAATTTTCTTCTTTGCCGTGATGGTCATGCAAGTTCCGACCGGCGTCGTTGCTGATACCTTGGGGCCGCGGCGGATACTGGTGGCCGGCTGTGTGGTGGCGGCGATCGGCGCGTTCGTCTTTGCGAGCGCTCATACGGTCGAAGTCGCGTGCATCGGGCGTGGGCTCATTGGCCTCGGTGCCGCTGTTCCGTTCGTCGCGTTGCTCCGGTTGAACGCATCGTGGTTTTCGGCGCGGCAGTTTGCAACGCTGAGTGGACTTACCCTTCTTTTTGGTAACTTGGGATCAATATTATCGACTGAGCCGCTACAGATGGTGTCGCAGCTCGTTAGCTGGCGTGCCGTCATTGCCGGCATAGGCGGTCTTACCTTGGTCGCTGGAGCGCTCATCGCCGTATTCGTGCGGGACAACCCCGCCGACCTTGGACTGCCGCATCCCGATGGCCAACCCGGCATTTTTTCGTATTCCCGTTCGTCGTGGCCCCGGCAGTTGCGTAACGTTGCTACGAATACATTAACGTGGCCGTGCTTTTGGGTGGGATTTGGCATTTGCGGGACGTTCTTCGCATTCACCAGCCTATGGGCTGTACCGTATCTGGTCAAATTCATTGGTCTGAGCAAGGACGAGGCATCCATGCATGTCTTAGTCATGATTCTTTCTCATTCGGTCACGGCATTCTTTTTGGGAAAGGCATCCGATCGGCTGGGTAACCGCAAAGGGCCGCTGCTGATCCTCGGAGCTGTTTATTTCCTCTCGTGGATACCAATGTTGGGGCATATGGATGCGTTCTCTGGCATGAGCTATGTCGTGTTCGCAATCCAGGGAATGGCGTCCACCAGTTACACACTCATCTGGGCCATTGCCAAAGAGGTGAACGATCCGAATTCGGCGGGTATGGCTATCGGAGTCACGAATACCAGTATGTTTCTGGCAGCGGCGATCCTGCAGCCGCTCATTGGTTCTCTGATAGACCGGTTTCCTATGCAAGGGATGACCTATTCCATCGCGCTACTGGCAGCGGTATCCGGAGTTGGTTTAATTGCAGGAATGTGTCTTGTCGAAACGCGAGGAAAAAACATTTATATAGAGAGGGTCATGTAACGATGCTTTATTCTTTCTATAACATCGACGCACCAGGCACAGACCTGAGAGCAACGTTACGTCCAGTACACCGCGCATACCTTGCGAAATTTGCTGAACAGTTTGCCTTCGCGGGGCCGCTGCTGGCGGAAGACGGGGTAACCCCAGTTGGTAGTCTGCTTGTGCTCGATTTTGAGAATATCGAGGAGGCGGACGTTTTCATCAAGGGTGAGCCGTACACGGCCGCCGGGCTTTATGCAAGTGCCAGTGTCCGACCGTACCTTAATCTGTGGCCACAGCGTAAGGGTTTCCCCAAGCCTCGTTAACTGTAAGCGTTCAACCAGCACACGGCGGTAAGCGCCGAGATGGCGCAAGCCGAGCTGGATGCCTTCGACAGCGGCGAATGGGGCCGCCGTTACCCGACGGTGGCCGTTTCCAGGCGACGGGCCTGGGAACGCGTGATTCCCTTCTTTACGTTCCCGCCGGCAGTACGCAAGGTGATTTACACCACCAACGCCATCGAGAGTGTGAATGCCAACCTGCGATCATCAAGACGCGCGGCCACTTCCCCAATGATGAAGCGGCAACCAAGCTACTATGGCTGGTCCTGCGCAACATCACCGCCGGCTGGAGTCGTGCCGCACACGACTGGAAAAGCGCCATGAATCAATTTGTGATTCTGTATGAGGAGCGCTTCACCAGACCCTATTTCTGATTTACGATGAACGCGTTGCCTGGAACACCACGGGCAGCTTCACACACCTCATATACAAAAATCCCGACAGTCCCAGGTGACCCATTCGTGAAGCAAAAAAAGCCCACATTCCGTGAGCTTTTCCGCGATCTGTGCCATCCGACGATGGCCCCACAGGCTGCGCGGTGGGTACCAGACATTGGCCAAAGTAAGCCATGCACGGCGGCACAAACACGTCATTCACGCGATTGAGCCGCCTTTCGCGCTGGACTCACCTTTCCACCGCCGCGTCACTCCTCAAACATCAATATTCCCCGCCCTCAACGCATTCGACTCAATAAATGCCCGCCGAGGCTCAACCTCATCCCCCATCAACGTAGTAAAGATCGCATCCGCCGCAATCGCATCCTCGATCTGCACCCTAAGCAAACGCCGCACCGTCGGATCCATCGTCGTCTCCCACAACTGACTCGGGTTCATCTCGCCCAAGCCCTTGTACCGCTGCGTAGAAACATTCCGGTCCGCATCCGCCAGCAGCCACTTCATCGCGCTCTTGAAGTTCCCCACCGCCTGGCTGCGCTCCCCCCGATGAATCACCGCGCCTTCCCCGATCAACCCCCGGAAAGTCTCCGCCGTCGTCCGCAGTTGCCGATAATCCGCCGTCGCCAGAAAATCCCCATCGATGGTACTGACCTTGATGTTCCCGTGATGCCGACGCGCGATCCGCAGCACCCACGACTCACGCACCTCGTCATGCACCGCGTGCACGGTGATCTCCGGCTTCAGCGGCCCGGCGGTCAGCGTCTCCTGCAGCGTGCGCGCGCTCGCCTCGGCGCTCGCCTTGTCGTGGAGTTGGATCTCGACGCCGTCCATGATCGCTTCCAGCG
Organism: Janthinobacterium lividum; assembly: GCA_050955065.1. Taxonomy (GTDB): domain Bacteria; phylum Pseudomonadota; class Gammaproteobacteria; order Burkholderiales; family Burkholderiaceae; genus Robbsia. The sequence goes on from JBPBQT010000209.1 coordinate 2,945, forward strand.
CCGTCGAATCCACCTGACGCCGCACGCGGTCGACCACCGCCTCGGACAGCAGGTAGCTGCGCGCCAGTTCGCCCAGCGCATCGCCGGCGATCGGTTCCTGACCTTCCGCCGTGACCAGCCCCGCGCCGTTCAGCGCGAGCTTCAGCTTGTACTGCCGCAGTTCGAACTCATCCTTCAGATACCGCTCTTCCTTGCCGTGCTTGATCTTCAACAGCGGCGGCTGGGCGATATAGATATAGCCCTTCTCGACCAGATCCGGCAGTTGCCGATAGAACAGCGTCAGCAGCAGCGTGCGGATGTGCGCGCCGTCGACGTCGGCGTCGGTCATGATGATGATGCGGTGATACCGCAGCTTCTCGACGTTATAGTCGTCCTTGCCGATGCCGCAGCCCAGCGCGGTGATCAGCGTGACGATCTGCTCGGAGGCGAGCAGCTTGTCGTAGCGGGCCTTCTCGACATTCAGCACCTTGCCGCGCAGCGGCAGGATCGCCTGGAACTTGCGGTCGCGGCCCTGCTTGGCGGAGCCGCCGGCGGAGTCGCCCTCGACGATGTAGATCTCGGACTTCGCGGGGTCCTTCTCCTGGCAGTCGGCGAGCTTGCCGGGCAGGCCGACGCCGTCGAGCACGCCCTTGCGGCGGGTCATCTCGCGCGCGCGGCGGGCGGCGTCGCGCGCGCGGGCGGCGTCGATGATCTTGCCGACGATGATCTTCGCGTCGCTCGGCGTTTCCTGCAGGTACTCTTCGAGCGCCTTCGCGACGACGTCCTCGACCGGCGCCCGCACTTCGGACGAGACCAGCTTGTCCTTGGTCTGCGAGCTGAACTTCGGTTCCGGCACCTTGACCGACAGCACGCACGACAACCCTTCGCGCATGTCGTCGCCGGAGGTTTCGATCTTGGCCTTCTTCGCCGCGTCGCTCTCGACGATGTATTTGTTCATCACCCGCGTCATCGCGGCGCGCAGGCCGGTGAGGTGGGCGCCGCCGTCGCGCTGCGGAATGTTGTTGGTGAAGCAGAGGACGTTCTCGTTGAAGCTGTCGTTCCACTGCATCGCCACTTCGACGACGATGCCGTCCTTCTCGCCGACGGCATGGAAGATCGTCGGGTGCAGGACCTGCTTGGACTTGTTGATGTAGTCGACGAAGCCCTTCACGCCGCCGGCGAACGCGTAGTTGTCTTCCTTGCCGGAGCGCTGGTCGACCAGGCGGATGCGCACGCCGTTGTTCAGGAAGGACAGCTCGCGAATGCGCTTGGCGAGGATGTCGTAATGAAAGTCGACGGTGCCGAAGATTTCCGCGTCGGCCAGGAAATGCACTTCGGTGCCGTTGTGCTCGGCGTTGCCGATGACGGGGATCGGCGAGACTTCGATGCCGTTGTGCTCTTCCAGCGTGCGGTTGATGACCGCGCCGCGGTTGAATTCCAGGAAATGCTTCTTGCCGTCGCGGCGCACGGTGAGGCGCAGCCATTGCGACAGGGCGTTGACGCAGGACACGCCGACGCCGTGCAGGCCGCCGGAGACCTTGTAGCTGTTCTGGTCGAACTTGCCGCCGGCGTGCAGCTCGGTCATGACGATCTCGGCGGCGCTGCGCTTCGGTTCGTGCTTGTCGTCGAGCTTGATGCCGGTGGGGATGCCGCGGCCGTTGTCGATCACGGAGATCGAGTTGTCGGCGTGGATCGTGACGAGGATGTCGTCGCAGTGGCCGGCCAGCGCTTCGTCGATCGAGTTGTCCAGCACCTCGAAGACGAGGTGGTGCAGACCGGTGCCGTCCGACGTGTCGCCGATGTACATGCCGGGGCGCTTGCGGACCGCTTCCAGTCCTTCGAGGATCTGGATCGACGACGCGCCATACGCGTTCTCGGCTTGCGGTTTCTGCTGTTCAGTCATGGTCTGTTCCGGTTCTGCGTGGCTGCCATCATGTCGAGGACTGCGCCGGGGAAGACGCGGTCAGCCACTCCTCTATATAGGGGCGATGTGACGAATTTCGAGAGGAAAGACACGGGCGCCCAGGGGCCTGAAAAGCGGTTTTCGGCACCTGGGCCAGTGCCTGCCGATGGTGGGAAAAAAGCCGCCGGCAGGCGTCCGCCGCGTTCCCGCGTCCCCGTGCTCCGGGGCTCGAACGTCGGATGAACGCAAGCTCAGATGCGCATCGGCATCACCACGTATTTGAAATGGTCGTTGTCGGGAATGGTCACGAGCGCGCTGCTCTGCGCGTCGCCGAGGCTGATCGTGAGCATGTCGGCCTTCGTGTTCGCGAGCACGTCGAGCAGGTAGGTGACGTTGAAGCCGATGTCGACCTTGTCGCCGTCGTACGCGATCTCCAGTTCCTCGCTCGCGTCTTCCTGGTCGGCATTGCTGGCGTTGATGCGCAGCACGCCCGGCTCGACCTGCCAGCGCACGCCCTTGAACTTGTCCGAGGTCATGATCGCGGCGCGTTGCAGCGCGCGCTGCAGTTCGTCGCGGCCGATGACGAAGTGGTTCTTGTAGCCCTTCGGGATCACGCGCTGGAAATCCGGGAACTTGCCCTCGACCAGCTTCGAGATCAACTCGACCGGCCCGAACGCGAAACGGATCTGCGCGCCGCCGATCTGGATGCTCAGCGGGTCGTCGATGTCCTCGAGCAGCCGTTGCAGTTCGAGCACGGTCTTGCGCGGCACGATCACTTCCTGTTTCGGAAAGTCGCCCTCGATCGTCGTCGACGAGTACGCGAGACGGTGGCCGTCGGTGGCGACCGCCATCAGCTTGTTGCCCTCGACGATGAAGAGCAGGCCGTTCAGGTAGTACCGGATGTCCTGCTGCGCCATCGCGAAATGCGCGCCGGCGAGCAGTTGCCGGAACGCGCGCTGCGGCACCGCGATCTCGGCGCCGAAGTCCTGCGCGGCGGCAAGCGTGGGGAATTCCTCGGCGGCGAGCGTCTGCAGGCCGAAACGGCTCTTGCCGGACTGGATCGTCAGGCGCTTGTCGTTCAGCGACAGGCTGACGTCGCCGCCGGGCAGCGCGCGCAGGATGTCGAGCAGCTTGCGCGCGGCCACGGTCGTGGCGGCCTGGTCCGTGCCCGACGCGCACTCGGTGGAGGTCGTGACCTGCAGTTCGAGATCGGTCGACAGGAAGGAGAGGGAAGGGCCGTTCTTCGTGATGACCAGATTGGCGAGAATCGGCAAGGTGTGACGTCGCTCGACGATCCCGCAGACCGTCTGCAGCGGACGCAGCAGCGTGTCCCGTTCTGTCTTGACCAGTTGCATTCGAAATCCTTCTTTCATTGAGACGGGCGCCCCGTCGACATACCCCTCCGGCGCGACGGACCTGATCCTCGGGCGCCACATGGCGCCTGGCGGGCTTGGGGAAGGCCGCCAGAGGCCTGGAAAAGGACCGGTAAGGGCCGGGGTTGGGTGTCGACGCGGCAACCCTTGTATTGTGCCTCAAAACGAGGCAGAAATCCTTATAAATCAGCGTCCGGGCGGGGCCCCTGGCAGGGCTGCAGGCGGGGGTGCCGGCGGGGGGGCGGACAGCGGCGGAAATCAGCCCTTGAGGGTCTGTTCCAGCACGTGCAGCTCGTGATTGAGCTGCGGGTCCTTGCCCCGCTCGTCGGCGATCTTGCGCACCGCGTGCAGGACGGTGGTGTGGTCGCGTCCGCCGAAGAGCTCGCCGATCTCGGGCAGGCTCTTCTGCGTGAGTTCCTTGGCCAGGTACATCGCGATCTGGCGCGGCCGGGCGATGTTCGCCGGACGCTTCTTCGAGTACATGTCGGCGACCTTGATGCTGTAGAAATCGGCGGCGGTCTTCTGGATGTTCTCGACCGAGATCTGCCGGTTCTGCACGGTGAGCAGGTCTTTCAGCGCTTCCTTCGTCAGTTCGATCGTGATGTCGCGGCCGTGGAACTTGGAGTACGCGAGGATCTTGCGCAGCGCGCCTTCCAGTTCGCGCACGTTCGAGCGCAGGTGCTTGGCGACGAAGAAGGCGACGTCCTCGGAGACGTCGGCGCCCTCGGTCTGCGCATTGCGCATCAGGATCGCGACGCGCATCTCCAGCTCGGGCGGCTCTATGGCGACGGTCAGGCCGGAGTCGAAACGCGAGATCAGCCGGTCGTCGATGCCGGAGATCTCCTTCGGATAGGTGTCGCTGGTGATGATCACCTGCGCCTTGTTCGCGACCAGCGCCTCGAACGCGTAGAAGAATTCCTCCTGCGTGCGCGATTTGCCCGAGAAGAACTGGATATCGTCGATCAGCAGCAGGTCCAGCGAGTGGTAGTAGCGCTTGAACTCGTCGAACGCCTTGCGCTGGTAGGCCTTGACGACGTCGGACACGTACTGCTCGGCATGGATGTAGCGGATCCGCGCGCCGGGGTTGTCGACCAGCATCTGGTTGCCGATCGCGTGGATCAGGTGGGTCTTGCCCAGGCCGACGCCGCCGTACAGGAACAGCGGGTTGTACGAGATGCCGGGGTTGTCGGCGACCTGGATCGCGGCGGCGCGCGCCAGCTGGTTGGCTTTACCCGTAACGAAGGTCTCGAAGGTCAGCACCGCGTTCAGCTTCGAGCGGTCCACGGGCGCGGACGTCTCCCCGGGCGGGCCGCTGCGCCAGTTGCGCCGGCCGGCCGCGGCCTCGGCCGCGTCGATGCTCGGCGCGTCGGGGTCGATCGATTCGAGCGGCGGCGCGTTGCCGGCGCGCGGCGCGGCCACCGGATGGGCGGCGCTGTTCGCGTAGGGCGCGGCGGCGGGCGGGCGCGCCGGTCCCTGGCCCGCGCCGGGGGCCGATGTGGAAGCAGAGTCGGCCGGGTGCGGCGCGCCGCTGGCCGCGCCATTGCCCGCGCCGCTCATGCCACCCATTCCGCCCGCGCTGCCGCGCGTATCGAGCACGAACTGCACGTCGACCGTCGTTTGCCAGAAGTCGCGCGCCATGTCCGAGATCCGCCCGGAGAACTGGCTTTTGACCCAGTCGAGCTTGAAGCGGTTCGGCGCGGCGATGCGCAGGACGCTGGCGGACGCGTCGAAGTCGACCGGCGCGAGCGGCTTGATCCAGGTCTGATACTGCTGCGGTGTCAGCTCGCGCTCCAGGAGCGCGGCGCATTGTTGCCAAAATTCGTTCATCGGTCGCTTCGGTCGACATTCGGCGCGTCCCCACCGATGCGGATCAACGGGGGGTGACGCGGGAACGTCCAACGGCGGCGCCAGCTCGAACCGGCGTGCCGTGATGTTAAAAAAGGAGCCGCGGCGGGATAGGCGCCGCGGAACCCGCGGAAGCCGCGGAAAAATCGGGAACAGCAGCAGCGACAACCCTGCAAGCAGGAACGACGGGGCTAGCGGAAACGGCAGAAACAGCGGGGAACGACGGGGAACGGCCGCTCGGCAATGAGCGGCTCGCGGTTCGCGAACGTCCCTGGGATGCTGGATTTTACGCCATTTGCCAAACGGCGTAGAGAGGAAAACACCCTAAGCGGTCAACTTATCCACAGGCTATCCACCGCTTCGCCCCGGTTTCGCGTCCCCTTTCCATCCGACAAGCAATTGACAGGATTGTAGAAACCCGATTTAATAGCTGGTTCCGCAAAACCGATTCCCAGGTGTTGTCGCTTCGGCTGAAGATGTTTGTCTTCTGCTGACGGAGGCCGGGCTGACGCCTGGCCGACAAACGCCGATGGTGCTGCCTGCGTCCGTCAACGGGCGGGGCGCGGCAAAAATCCGACCGAGATCAACATGAAACGTACATACCAACCTTCCGTGACGCGCCGCAAGCGCACCCATGGCTTCCGCGTGCGCATGAAGACCGCCGGCGGCCGCAAGGTCATCAACGCCCGCCGCGCGAAGGGCCGCAAGCGCCTCGCCGTATAAGTACGCGGCAGACGCGGGCAGCCGGATACGGGGCATGACCTCGACGCCGGATAAGGAAGGGGACGGCGGTATCGGCGTCCCCTTCGACGCAATGGGCCGGCCGGATGCCGGTGTCCGGTCCGGCGCAGCGGGGCGGATGGCGACATCATGTCCGGCCGTTGCCGGCGGTACGGACCGCGATGCGGCGCAGGGGGCCGCACAGGGGTTTCCGCGGACGGCCCGGCTGCTGCACGCCACCGAGTTCTCGACCTTGTTTCGGATGCGTCCGTTGAAGCGCTCCGAGCATTTCGTCGTTTACGCGCGCCCGCGCGAGAGGGCAAGCGTGCCGCCCGAGCGGGTGTCCAGGCCGGCGGCGGAAGTAACGGGCCAGGCCGTGGCGACGACGATGGCGGAACCGGCGCCTGCGGCAAACGCGGCGCCAGGCGATTCGGCGGCCGTCCTGCCCGGGCGCATGGGACTCGTGCTGGGCAGGAAATCCGCGCCCCGCGCGGCGACCCGCAACATGGTGCGCCGCGCGCTGCGCGAGACCTTCCGGCAACGCCGTGCGGAATACGAGGGGTGGGACTTGCTGATCAGAATGCACGCGCGTTTCGACAAGCAGCGTTTTCCGGGGGCGGCGTCGCCGGCCCTGAAGCGCGCCTGCCGCGCCGAGGTCGGTGCCCTGCTCGATGAAGCCCGCCGGCACGTGGCGCGGCGGCGGACGGCGCTCGCGCCCTGACGCGCCGGTTCCATGCGCACGCTCCTGTTCGGCCTGTTGCGGTTCTACAAACTCGCGATCAGCCCCCTCCTGGGGCCGCGATGTCGATATTTCCCCACCTGCTCGGATTACGCGCGCGACGCAATCCAGTATCATGGCGCCGCGCGAGGCAGTTATCTCGCCGCCAAGCGCATTTGTCGCTGTCATCCCTTTTCGGCGGGCGGTTTCGATCCCGTGCCGCCAGCCGACGACCCCACCCGGTCATGAAACACCCGGGCCGGTGACGCGGCGCTGAGGGCAAGCGCTCACGCGCAAGCCGATCGAGTTCGAGATTTCGAGACAAGGGCATGGATATCAAACGTACCGTTCTGTGGGTCATCTTCGCCGTATCGCTGGTGCTGCTTTTTGATAACTGGCAGCGTTCGACCGGCCATCCGTCGATGTTCCTGCCAGGCGCCTCGGCTCCGGCCGGCGCGTCGGCGGTTCCCGCGGGCACGGCCACGCCGGGCACGCGTCCGAGCGACCTGCCCGGCGGCACCGCCGCGGTGGGCACCGACACGGGCGTTCCCGGCGCGGCCGGCGCCGTGCCCGCCGCCCAGGTGGCCACGCAGGGCCAGAAGGTGCGTTTCTCGACGGACGTCTACGACGGCGACATCGACACGCTCGGCGGCACGCTCACGCGCCTGTCGCTGGTCAAGGAAGGCGACGGCAAGCAGCCGAACCTGTACATCACCCTGTTCGACCAGACCAAGGATCACACCTATCTGGCGCGCACCGGGCTGATCGGCGGCGACTTTCCGAACCACAACACGGTCTTCACCGTGGCGCCGGGCGCGCGCACGATGGGCGCCGACGGCAAGCTGCAGGTGCGGCTCGAGTCGCCCGCGGCGGGCGGCGTGAAGCTGGTCAAGACCTACACGTTCACGCGCGGCAGCTACGTGATCGGCGTCGACCAGACGGTCGAGAACGTCGGCACGACGCCGGTGAGCCCGACGCTGTACATGGAACTGGTGCGGGACGATTCGCCGGTCGAGACGCCGCGTTTCTCGCACACCTTCATCGGACCGGCGGTGTATTCGTCGGAGCACCATTTCCAGAAGATCAGCTTCAGCGACATCGACAAGAACAAGGCGGATTTCACGCCGAACGCGAACAACGGCTGGATCGCGATGGTCCAGCATTACTTCGCCTCGGCCTGGATCCCGCCCGCGACCGCGCAGCGTGACGTCTACGTCAACAAGATCAACTCGCTGTACCGCGTCGGCGTGAAGCTGCCGGTGGGCACGATCGCGCCGGGCACGTCGAAGTCGGTCGATTCGCGCCTGTTCGCCGGCCCCGAGGAAGAGCGCCTGCTGGAAAGCATCGCGCCGGGCCTGGAGCTGGTGAAGGACTATGGCTGGGTGACGATCATCGCCAAGCCGCTGTTCTGGCTGCTCGACAAGATCCACTCGTTCCTGGGCAACTGGGGCTGGTCGATCATCGTGCTGACGCTGCTGATCAAGGCCGTGTTCTTCCCGCTGTCGGCGGCGAGCTACAAGTCGATGGCGCGGATGAAGGAGATGTCGCCGCGGATGACGGCCTTGCGCGAGCGCTTCAAGTCCGACCCGCAGAAGATGAACGCGGCGCTGATGGAGCTGTACAAGACCGAGAAGATCAATCCGGTGGGCGGCTGTCTGCCGGTGGTCGTGCAGATTCCGGTGTTCATCTCGCTGTACTGGGTGCTGCTGTCGTCGGTGGAAATGCGCGGCGCGCCGTGGATCCTGTGGATCAAGGACCTGTCGCAGCCCGACCCGTTCTACATCCTGCCGGTGCTGATGGCCGTCTCGATGTTCCTGCAGACGAAGCTGAACCCCACGCCCCCGGACCCGGTCCAGGCGAAGATGATGATGTTCATGCCGCTGGCGTTCTCGGTCATGTTCTTCTTCTTCCCGTCCGGCCTGGTGCTGTACTACGTGGTCAACAACCTGTTGTCGATCGCCCAGCAGTACTACATCACCCGCGTGATCGGCGGCCGGGCGGCGGCGAAGCGGATCAACTGATCGGTTGTTCGCTGGCTTGACGCCTGACCCGGGAGACGATCCCGGGGGCGGTCCCCGGAGCACATTCGGGATGGTGTGATGAAGCGGAACGGCACGACGATCGACGATCGGACGTGCCGTTCCGCTTTTTGGTTTGCGGCTTCATGGCGCGTGGCACCGCGGCTCGCGGCCGACCGCCGCGGTGCGGTATCGGTAT
>JBPBQT010000210.1:0-11618 GCA_050955065.1 Janthinobacterium lividum
CATGGCAGTCTCCGTCCGTGTTAGCGGATTTCTTTTTCGACGGTGGCGGGATGACCCGCCCGGTGCGATCGGCCTACGTGTTCTTGCTGCTCGCGCAAAGCTTGCCGGTCGCTTCCCACAGGCCGTTGATGTACACCGCGCCGAGCGCCCTGTCGTAGAGCCCGTAACCGGGCTTGCCGGTCTCGCCCCAGATCATGCGGCCGTGGTCCGGGCGGAAATGGCCGGTGAAGCCGACATCGTGATACGCCTTGACGATCGCGGCGATGTCCAGCGAGCCGCAACTCGACAGATGCGCGGACTCCTCGAAGTCGCCTTCGGGAGTGATCTTGACGTTGCGGATGTGTGCGAAGTGGATGCGTCCCATGCCGCCGAATTCGCGCACCAGCGCCTCGACGCTGTTCTGCGGGCCGGCGCCGAGCGAACCCGAGCACAGGGTCAACCCATTGGCCGGCGAGTCGACGGCGTCGACGATGCGCCGCAGGTCTTCGCGATTCTTGACGATGCGCGGCAAGCCGAAAATGGGACGCGGCGGATCGTCCGGATGGATGGCCATCCTGATGCCCGCTTCCTCCGCGACGGGAATGATCGCCTTCAGGAAATATTCCAGATGCGCCCAGAGCCGCGCTTCGTCGATCTGGCGATACTCGTTCAACAGTGCCTTGAGCTCTTCCGGCCGATAACTCGAATCCCAGCCCGGCAACGAAATGCCCTGCTCCGGATCGATCGCTTCGATTTCACTGACGCTGAACGCGAGGCATGTCGAACCATCCTCGAGCGGCTTCGCCAGCGCCGTTCGCGTCCAGTCGAACACCGGCATGAAGTTGTAGCAAATGACCTTGATGCCCGCCGCGGCCAGGTTGCGGATGGTCTGCTGGTAGTTGGCGATCAGGCGGTCGCGCGTGGGCTTGCCCAGCTTGATGTCCTCGTGCACCGGGACCGACTCGACCACTTCGAACCGCAGCCCGGCCGCCGCGATCGTCGATTTCAGCGCGGCGATCTTGTGCGCGGGCCACACTTCGCCCACGGGCTCCTCGTAGATGGCGGACACGATGTCCGTCATGCCGGGAATCTGCCGGATGTTTTGCAATGTGACGGGATCGGATTCGCCATACCAGCGGAAAGACATTTTCATGGTGACTCCTTGAAAGCTTCGATTGCGCACGCGAGATGGGAAACCATCTTCCCGATGATGACCTCACTGTGACTGGTTCACCAATTTATGGCGATAGTGGTTTACCAGTTAAGCAGCTGATTCATTGGAGATTCAGGTGAATTGGCGCATCGATTCCGGCAGTTTTTCGAGCGCGTCTTTTGGGGTTTTTACAATTGGTGTACCATTTCCACGTTGCCGTTGCCACCCATACCCGCCCATCTCCGAGCGCCCGATGACCGATCTCTCCACCCCGCCATGCTTGCAGCAATCGGATGTCGACGCCACGGACCGCTCGTACATCGGTCTTGCCAGACGGATCCACGGGATCATCGCGACCGGGGACTTCGAAGCCGGCGCGCGGCTGCCCTCGGAGCGCACGCTGGCCGAGACGTTCGGCGTGAGCCGCACGCAGGTGCGCGAGGCGATCATCGCGCTGGAGGTGCAGGGTGTGGTGGAGGTGCGCGTCGGCTCGGGCATTTACGCCTGCGCGGAAACCGGCGCGAAACCGCTGACCTTCGAGGTGCGCCCTGCTCCGGGTCCGATCGAGACGTTGCGCGCGCGCGGCTTGCTCGAAGCGGAGGTGGCGGCCCTCGCGGCCACGGAGCGCAAGGACAGCGACCTCGATCATCTCTTCGCCGCGCTCACGACGATGCGCGAGCAGATGCACGACAAACAGGCGAACCACGCCGCCGACCGGCAATTCCACCTGCGCATCGCCGAGGCCACCGGCAACACGGTATTGCTGCAGATGGTCACGGCGATGTGGGACTGCGTGCGCAGCGACCCGCTGTGGGCGAAGATCGAGGAACACTTCCATACGCCCGCGTTGCGCGCGGCGTCGCAGGAGGACCATCAACGTATCTTCGCCGCGATCATGGCGCGCGACGCGATGGCGGCGCGGGGCGCGATGCAGGCGCATCTGTCCCGCGTGATCGGCGAATTCACGCAAGCGTGGCGGTGACGACACCGATGCGCCAGGAATCCTGGGCGTCGATCATCGTGCGCATGCCCGGCGATGCGACCCGCCCGCGCGTTTTTCATCGGGAAATCGGACAACTCCCTGACGGATTTCGACAAGGCAGCACGGTACGGTACCGATCTCGCCATGGGGCTCGCCGGAAAGGTCGTCTTGGTGACGGGCGGGGTCGGCGGTATCGCAATGGCGACCAACGAAGCGCTCATCGGCCGGGGCGCGCGCGTGGCGCTTCCGTATCCGGCGGTCGACGCGGCGAAGGTCCCGCAGGCGTTGATCGATCTGGGCGCCGAGCACGCGGCGGCCTTTCCGCCGGGCGACTCCCGTTATCCGGGCAGCGGTACGAACAATTATGTCGACATGTGGCGGCGCCGGGAGGTGTACCGGTAGCGCGAGCCGGGCAAACCCGTCCACTCCCTGACGAATTGTTGAAAATCCCGCGGTTCCGGACTCCTTATGATCGGTTGAAAAACCGACATGTATTCCAGGAGCGCGAACCATGCACATCGCCCGACCGGCGGCCCTTCCGCCCTGCCCCATTCCTGCGACGAGCCTGTCGAGCGGGGTGCCCGCGGAAAGCGCGGCAGGCGCCGTGGAGACGCCCGGCACCGCCGATCTCCCCGTTCACGGCCCCTTTCCGCCCGCGTCGGCATGTCTCGTCGAATTGTCGAATGCGCCGCTGCGCATCATGTCCGGCTATCTGGCGCAACAGGATCGACTCACGCTGCGGCAGGTCAATGCCTCGGTGAGAACGGCGGTGGACACCACCATCCACACGCTGACCCTCTCCGGGCGCGAGGCATGCGAGACGCTCCGCCAACCCGGCGCGCTTCATAACCTCAAGGCGCTCCGCCTGACCAACTGCGCGGACGCCGACCTCGTCGATCTGGCGGCGGTTCTGCGCGCGGTCCCGCATCGGTCGTTCGCCCTGGTTCTCCTCAGGGACGCCGGCACCCACGTCACCGCGCAGGGACTGCGGGCAATCGCGGCCACGCGCCTGTGCGCCCTCTCGTTGCAGGGCATCCCGATTCCACCCGACGCCGCGCAAGCCTTGTCCCACGGCGGGTTTCCGGTTTCGATCACGTTGCCGCATCGCGCGGACGGCGTGACGGACGTCGATCGGATCAGCCGGATTCCCACGCTGACATCGCTGGACGGGAACGGACAACCGGTTTCGGACACGGCCATTCGCGCGCTGCGATCGCACCCCGCGCTGAAAGCGCTCGGCCTCGCGACGCTCACGGGGCGGGCGCTGCGTGAACTGGCCGCCAGCGCGACCCTCCGCATGCTGGACGTGAATGTGATTCACGGTGACGAAGCAAAGGCGTACGCCGCGCTGGCGGGCAACCGGGTGCTGACGTCGTTGGCGATCCGGCGGGTCACCGACGCGCGGCACATCACGGCCCTGGCCGCCAATCCCACGCTGTCTTCCCTGAGCCTTGGCGTAGGCCACGGCCTGGGACCCGCCGTCCGCGCGCTGGCCGACATGCCCTCGTTGACGAATCTCGTCCTGGGGCCCTCCGGCACCGAGATCACCCGTGCGGACATCCAGGCGTTGTGCACGAAGCCGCTGCAATCGCTGAGCTTTGTCGGGCTGCGGATGGATGCGTCCGCGCTGGCATCCGCCGCCACCGCCCGATGCCGCAGCCTGACGGTGGAATTCTGCGGCGCGTTCACGCACCTGCAGGCGGCGCTGCTCGCCGCGAACCCCTGGCCGTCTTCGGCATGCATCACGAATGGCATATTGCACGAGGACGCGGCGCTGACGCTCGCAGGCGGCCCGGCGCTCGAACGACTGACGATGAATTTCGACAGCAGGACGCCCGACGCATCCGCGGACCGCGTCAAACGCGCCTGGGTCGCGGCCGGAAAACAGCTCGCGAACATCGATCTCGTCGTCCATCACGTGCCGGAACAGGAGGTGCAACCGTCCTCGTACGCATGAGCCGGATGGCCGCCGGCCGCCTGGCCCGCGTGCGGGGTCGTTCCCTGCCACGACGTTTCGCCCTGGCGCGGGTCGGGGCACCGGAAGACTTCTAGAATCGCTGGCAACGGTCGCGGCGCGTTCGATGCGTGCCGATCGTGAAAAATCACCTTGCCTGGCAAGCGGTTTGTCGATGCCTCACCGGATGCGCTCCATGACGAGAAGAACGTGGCTCAAGGCGGCAACGGCGGCGACGGCGGCAACACTGGCCTGTGGCCTGGCGCGACCCGCCGTCGCGCGCTCGTTTCCCAAACAGCGCTTCGACGACGCGGGCAAGCTCGTCACGCACCGCATCGCGCAGCTGCATCAGATCCTGATCGTCGACGGCTATGGCATGCCGGTCAGCCTGCCGGCGGACATTGCGCGGCGCATGACGGAACTGAAAGCGCTCTATCCGGGCGCCGAGCACACGCTCTGGACCGGCGACATGCTGCGCGACTTCATCGCGCATCATTTCGACCGGAGCGTGCTGGGCGCGTTCGATTCCCTGAAAGCCTACAGCTGCAAATGCGATCTCGGTCGACTGTGCCTGCTCTACGTCAAGGGCGGCCTGTACGGCGACATCATGCTCGAGCACTACAAGGGCTGGAAGATTCCGGACGGTTATGGTTTCGCGGCGTTCAGGCAGCCCTGGACCTTCCGGCCCTACACGGGCAGCGTGTCGACCAGCCTGTTGTGGTCCCGGCCGGCGCGGGACGAATTGATGATCGCCATCAAGACGATCGTCGAGCACTGCCGCGCGCGTTTCTACGGCATCGACAGAATCGAGCCGACCGGGTGCTGGTCGCTCGGACGCGCGTGTGCCGCGGCGGCCACGGATCGATGGCGCGGTGGCTGGGATGACGACCAGTACATGGGCGTGCATCGCGCGGCGGGGCTGGATGGGGACATGATCTTCCACACGTCCGAACCGGACAACGAGGCGATTGCATGCCGCACGGCCCGTGCCCCCGGCGACTGGACGGCAACCGGGCTGGGCGGCACGAACAACTATGCGGCGATGTGGGCGGCGCGGGATCTTTACAAATGACGCGCGACGACCGGCGCCGTCACCCGCCCGTCACCCGCCCGTCATGGGTCCGCCCCGTCACGCCTGCCACCAGACATGCTCCGCAAAGGAGAAGCCCATCATCGCGCCGGTCGGGATCGAGCCGAGGCCCTTGAGCCGCTTGTCGCAGGCGTCCAGCAGGCTGATGAACGCCGGAATGCCGATGCCGCCTTCGTTGCTGACGAGCGTCTGCATGTCGCCATACAGCCGCTTGCGTTTGGCTTCGTCGGTCTCGGCGCGCGCGGCGACCAGCAGCTGATCGAACTGGGCGCTTTTCCAGCCGGATTCGTTCCACGGCGCGTCGGATTTGAAGAACTGCGTGAATAGCACGTCGGCGCTCGGACGCGGGTTGACGCTGCCGAAACCCAGCGGATGCTTCATCCAGTGGTTCGACCAGTAGCCGTCGCTGGGCACGCGCTGGATGGTCAGGGTCATGCCGATTTTGGCCGCCGATTGCTGGAACAACTGGGCCATTTCGACCGACCCGTTGGCCGCGGGCGTCGCGTAGATCGGCGGCACGGTCGCGCCGATCGCGCCCGCTTTCTGCAAATGGAATTTCGCGCGGTCGGGGTCGAACGCGCGCTGCGGCAGTGACGCGTTGAAATAACGGTGTCCCGGCGGAATCGGCTGGTCGTTGCCGATCACCGCGTACCCGGCGAAGACGGTCGAGCGGATCTGCTCGCGGTTGAACAGGTATTTCATGCCGAGCACGAAATCGGGGTTGCCGGTCAGCGTGTCGTCGCGCCGCATGACGAGGTCGGTATAGAGGCCCGACTTGGTTTCACTGAGCGCGAAAGCCGGGTTCGACGTGATGCGCTTCGTCGAGCGCGGGTCGACCGCGTTGATGAGGTGCACATCGCCGGAGAGCAACGCGTTCAGACGCGCCGATTCGTCGCTGATGGAGACCAGTTCGATCTCGTCCAGATAGGGGCGGCCCGGCTTGAAGTAATTGCCGTTGCGCGCGCCCACCGTGCTCACGCCCGGCTGGAAGGTCTTGACCTTGTAGGGGCCGGTGCCGACGGCGGTGGTCGCGAAGTTCGTCGTGCCGTCCTTGATGATGACGAGCTGCGGCGTGGCGAGGATCGCGGGCAGGTCGGCGTTCGCCGTGGTCAGCGTGATCTGCACTTCGTCCGGGCCGCTCGCCTTGATCTCGGCGAACTGGTCCGCCAGCGTCTTCACCTTCGACGCGGTCTGCGGGTCCTTGTGGCGCAGCAGCGAAAACACGACGTCGGCCGGCGCCAGCGATTTGCCGTCGTGAAAAGTGACGCCCTTGCGCAGCTTCACGGTCCAGACCCTGGCGTCGCTGCTGGTGACCGATTCCGCGAGATTCATGCGCGGGGTCAGACTCTCGTCGAACTGGGTGAGGCCGCTGTAGAACATGAAGAAGCGGATGTAATCGGAGCCGGCCGAACCCTTTGCGGGATCGAGCGAATCGGCGGCCGACCCGGAATTGTAGGCGACCCGGATCCGACCGCCCGGCTTCGGCTTCTCCACCGGTGCGGCCTGCGCCGCTGTCGCGCCGCCCAGCAACGCGCCGCCGACCGTGCCGAGCAACCCGCCCGCAGCCAGTACCCGCATCATGTCGCGGCGGTTGAATCCCCCGTTCTTGATAATGTCGTCGCTCATGCGTACTGCTCCTGGCAGGTAAACAAAAAAGAAACGGAAAAGGAAAGCGGACAGGAATGCGGCAAGGGAAAGAGGAATGTTGTCGAACGACCGGCAACATGAAATCGTAAGGTGGAACGCATGGCATTTTCTGCCGAATAAAATCGGGATTCAATGCAAGAACCGATGTTTCGCGGCGCAATCCATTTGATTCTTATTTTTTCGCCCGGCATGTCGTCGGCTGCTTGTCGCCCGGGGGCAAATGTGCAATGCAGGCGCGCGTTCGTCTTGCCCGCCCGGGGCACCGCCGCGTAGGGCCGATGATAAAATCGTCGCCATGACTTTTCCTCCCGCGACGCCGACAGGCATCCCTGCCCCTCCGGGCGCCCTGCTGGAGGCGCGCCGCCTCACCCGGCGCGACCCGCTCCAGCAGCGCGCGATCCTGCAATCGGTGGACTTCCGCCTGCACGACCGGGAACGGGTCGCCGTCATGGGGCCGTCCGGCGCGGGCAAGAGCGTTTTCCTGCGTCTGCTCGCGCTCCTCGACCCGCCGGACGAGGGCGAGCTCCTGTGGCGCGGCGCGGCGATCGCGCCGGCCGACATTCCGGCCTATCGCGGCCATGTCGCCTATGTCGCGCAAAAACCGGCGGTGCTCGACGGCCGCGTCGAGGACAATCTGCGCTATCCGTTCTCGCTCAAGGTGCACCGGCACCGGCGCTTCGACCGGGACCGGGTCGCGGAACTGGCCGCGCGGGCCGGTCGCGGCGCGGATTTCCTCGACAAGCGCGCAAGCGAACTGTCCGGCGGCGAGGCGCAGATCATGTCGCTGATCCGCGTGCTCCAGCTCGCCCCCGACGTCCTGCTGCTGGACGAGCCGACCGCCTCGCTGGATCCCGATTCGGCGCGCCGGATCGAGGCGCTGGTGACGGCGTGGTTCGAAGAGCGCACGGGGGCGCCGTCCGCTTCGGCTTCGGTTTCGGCGGCTTCGGTTTCGGCGGCTTCGGTTTCGGCGGCTTCGGTTTCGGCGGCAGCGGTTTCGGCGCCAGCAGCTTCGGCGGCAGCGGCGCCAGTGACATCGGCGCCAGCGCCAGGGCCCATGGCCACGCGCGCCGATGCCGCCCCGGGCGCCGCACGGGCCTGCATCTGGGTCTCGCACGATCCCGCGCAGGCGCTGCGCGTGAGCACCCGCCGTCTGACGATGCAGGCGGGCGCGCTGCGCGAGGACGCGCCCGGGGCGCCCCCCGGGTCGACCGTTGCGACAGCGCCCGGCACGGCGGCTGAACGGCCAGGAGACGCCCGATGACCGGCTACCAGACGCTCAGCCTGCTCGATATCGGCATCGCCGCGCTGCTGATCGTGCTGAACGGCGCGGTGTCGCTCGCGCTGCATCTCGATCTCGAACGTCGTCTCGCCTGGGCGGCGGTGCGCAGCGTGGTGCAGCTGCTGGCGATCGGCTATCTGCTCGGCTGGGTGTTCCGCTTCGACAGGTGGTACGTGGTCCTGCCGCTGATGGCGGCGATGACGATCATTGCGGGCATGGCCGCGTCGGGCCGCGGGCGCCGCACCTATGCCGGGCAGCGCGTGGACAGCATCGTGTCGATCTGGGCCAGTTCCTGGCTGGTGGCGGCGATCGGGCTGTTCGCCGTGATCCGCATCCACCCGTGGTACGAGCCGCAATACGCGATTCCGATCCTGGGCATGATCCTCGGCAACACGCTGACGGGGGTGTCGCTGGGGATGGAGCGGATGACCGAGGAGCTGGTGGCGAATCGCGGGACGGTGGAGATGGCGCTCGCGCTGGGCGCGACGCGCTGGGAAGCGGCGCAGGAACCGGCGCGCCGCGCGGTGCGCGCGGGCATGATCCCCACGCTCAACCAGATGAGCGTGGTGGGCCTGGTCAGCCTACCGGGGATGATGACGGGACAGGTGCTCGCGGGCGAGTCGCCGCTGCAGGCGGTGCGCTATCAGATCGTCATCATGTTCTTCATCGCCGCGTCGTCCGCGCTGGGGACCGTCGGCGCGGTGCTGCTGACCTGCCGGCGCCTGTTCGCGCCGGAACACCGCTTCCTGCCGGCGAAACTGCTGGAACGGCCCCAGGCCGTCAAAGGCGCTCGGCGAGCGCGGCGATGAACGCCGCGACGACGTCGCGGTTCAGCGAATAGTACGTCCACTGGCCGACCCGCTGCGAGCGCACGAGGTCGGCGCGCTGCAGCGTCGCGAGGTACAGCGAGATCGTCGATTGCGACAGCCCGGTCTTTTCCTGGATATGCGTGACGCAGATGGCGTTTTCCGGCGCATTGTCGTTCTGCGCGGGAAAATGCCGTGACGGTTCCTTCAACCACGTGAGGATGTTCAACCGCACGGGGTTCGACAACGCGCTGAGGATCTCGGACAGTTTCATTGCGGGCGGCGGGCGGACACGGGACGGGAGGACGGGGTTCGGGACGCCAGTATAAGAGAACGCCGCCCTCGCCGTCAGCGCACCAGCGTGTCGAGCGCCTGCACGTCGAAGTTGCGCAGCTCGTCCAGACGTCCGTCGCGCACCTTGGCGGCCCACTGCGGGTCCGACAGCAGCGCGCGGCCGACCGCGACCATGTCGAAGTCCCCGGCCTCGAACCGCTCGACCAGCTGCGCGAGGTCGACGCGGCTCTTCGCGTCGGGCGCCTCGCTGCGGGTGAAGTGGCCGGTGCGGAACGTGGTGTCCAGCCCGACGCTGCCGACCGCGATGACCGGGCAGCCGGTCAGCTCGCGCGTCCAGGCCGCGAGCGTCTTCGGCGACCCGACGAAAGCGGGCTCGCCGATGCGGCGCGTGCTCGCGTGGAACACGTCGACGCCGGCCTCGGCCAACGGCTTCAGGATCGCGCCCAGCGCCTCCGGCGTGTCGGCGATGCGCGCGTCATAGTCGCCGAGCTTCCACTGCGAGAAGCGGAACACGATCGGAAAGCCGGCGCCCACCGCCGCGCGCACCGCGCGCACGATTTCCAGCGCGAAACGCAGGCGCTTTTCCGGGGTGCCGCCGTACGCGTCGTCGCGCTGATTGCTCTCCGCCCACAGGAACTGGTCGATCACGTAGCCATGCGCGCCATGCAGCTCGACGCCGTCGAAGCCGAGGCGCTGCGCGTCGCGGGCCGCCCGGGCGAACGCGGCCACCACGGCATCGATGTCCGACTGACTCATCGCTTTCACGACCGGCTGTCCGTCCTCGTCGATCGCCATCGGACCGAAGCCCGGCACCTGCGCGTCGGGCTCGACGCCCGCGCGCCGCGCCGATCCCACATGCCAGAGCTGCGGAATGATCGCGCCGCCCTCGGCATGCACGGCCGCGACGACCCTGCCCCACCCCGCCAGCGCCGCCTCGCCATGGAACGCCGGCACGCGGGCGTAACCGTTCGCGCCCGGATGGCCGATATAGGTGCCTTCGGTGATGATCAGCCCGACGCCGCCCGCCGCGCGGCTGCGATAGTACGCGCGGACGTCGTCGCCCGGCACGCCGTCCGGCGACTGGTTGCGCGTCATCGGCGCCATCGCGATACGGTTGCGCAGCGTGACGCCGCCGAAAGCCAGCGGGGTGAACAACGGGGCGGCCAGCGCCAGGGATTCGCTCGACAAGGTGCTTCTCCAGAAAACGATATATTTAGATATTTCAATATATATAAATATGAACTTTTTGTCCAGTGCGCCCGTCGATGTCGACATCGGCCGCGCGGGACGCGCCGACGCGTATATTCTGCAAACTCTGCCACCTTCGTCGAGCGTCATCCCCATGTTCTACGTGCGTACTCCCCTTCTCCCGCATCCGTTCCTGTCGACGCCCGAGCGGCGCATCTGGCTCAAGCTCGAGAATCTGCAGCCCAGCGGCTCGTTCAAGATGCGCGGCCTCGGCGCGCTGTGCCAGGACGCGCAGGCGCGCGGCAAGACGCGCATCGTCGCGCCGTCCGGCGGCAACGCCGGCTACTCGGCGGCGCTGGCGGCGCGCGCGCTGGGCATGGCCGCCGAAGTGGTCGTGCCGACGACCACGCCGGAGGCCACGCGCGCGCTGATCGCGCGTACCGGCGCCACGGTCACGGTGCACGGCGACGTCTGGGAGGAATCGAACCAGTACGCGCTCGGCCTGTGCGACGCCGCGCACGTGGAATACGCCCCCGCCTTCGACCACCCGGTCATCTGGCAGGGCAACAGCACGCTGATCGATGAAATCGTCGCGGACCTGCCGCAGATGGACGCGATCGTCGCGTCGGTGGGCGGTGGGGGCCTGCTGGCCGGGGTGCTGACGGGCCTCGCGCGGCACGGCCGGCTGGACTGCCGGGTGGTCGCCTGCGAAACGGAAGGCGCGGCGTCGTTTCGCGCGGCGCTGGACGCGGGGCGGCCGGTGCGGCTCGACGCGATCACGTCGGTGGCGAAATCGCTGGGCGCGCTGGAGGTGGCCCGCTGGCCGCTCGACGCGATCCGGCGCTTTCCGCACGCATCGGTCGTGCTGCCGGACAGCGCGGCGCTGATGGGGGTGGTGCGCTTCGCGGACGATCTCCGGCAGCTCGTCGAACCCGCCTGCGGCGTCGCGCTCGCGACGGCGTATCTGGATCATCCGAGCCTGGCCGGGGCGCGGGACGTCGTGGTGGTGGTCTGCGGCGGCGTCAGCGTCAGCGCGCAGCAACTCGTCGCCTGGCGGCAGGCCGCTGCGGATTGAGCAGGTCCGTGCTACGATAAAACTGAACCGTTCAGTTCAACTGACGCAGTCGGCGTCGCCGGTACCGTACAGGAAGTGACGATCGCGGCCGCGGACGCCCGCGCGGCGCCATCAACGGGACATCGAATGCAGACCACTTCGAAGCAGACCGTGAAGCAGACCGTGAAGCGC
>JBPBQT010000211.1:0-11010 GCA_050955065.1 Janthinobacterium lividum
CGTGAATCCCAACCAGTTGTTCCATTGGAAGAAGTTGTATCAGGATAGCAGCTTGTCGGCCGTATCCGCTGGCGAAGAAGTCGTGCCGGCATCGGAATTATCCGATGCGCTCAAACGGATTCGTGAACTGCAGCGTTTGCTGGGAAAAAAGACCGTAGAGGTCGAAATATTGAAGGAGGCGGTGGAATACGGTCGCCAAAAAAAATGGATTGCGCGCTCGCCATTATTGCCGGAGGATGACCGGTGAAGCAGGTCTGTGACGTCCTGGGCGTAGCGCGCTCGAATGTGGCTACCAAGCTTGTTCGTTCAGTCGACTGGCAAGACAGGCGTAGCGCCCCTCGCACGGACGACGCGGCATTGATTGCCGAAATTCAGCACACCGTGAAGGACTTGCCGAGTTATGGCTACCGACGTGTATGGGGCATGATTCGAAGCGGACGCGAGCGTTGCGGTGCAGCCCCGTTGAACGTCAAACGGGTCTATCGAGTGATGCGCGTCCACGCTCTGCTGCTACAACGCAAGCCCACGCGACCGACCATCACGCGCCGTCACGATGGTCGGGTAGCGGTGGGTAAAAGCAATCAACGGTGGTGCTCCGATGGCTTCGAGTTCCATCGTGAAGACGATGAAGCGCGACTACGTCGCGTTCACGCCGACGCCTGATGCCATGACAGCGGTGTGTAACCTGGCACTCGCGTTCGAGCACTACAACGAGAAGCACCCACATAGCGCGTTGAAATACCGATCACCACGTGAGTTTCGACGCCGAACGGAATCATCAACCTTGGTGTGATGCCGTGTCCGGGAATACGGGGCAAATCCATGAGCCTCCCAGAACCGTCCGCTCAACGGCCACCCGTGAATGAGGACCACCGGTTTGCCGCTCCCGTAGTCCTCGTAATGGATCTGGACAGGTTCTTTCCCTTGCGTGTTGATGTCGATTTTGGGCATGCTCGCCTCCTCGGATGGAATGTGTGCCGGAGGAGGGGCAAACGATGTACCACGCGGAGCGCCGTTTTTTTCAGTGGTCTGTCAAGCCCAGCATTTTATCGAAGAAAACCGTCAGCAACACGCCGCCGGCAAAGCCATTCCTCGGTGTACTGGCATAAGAGGGATTGCCCCACGCGTCGGTCTTGAAAGTGCGGGTGATGAAGGGACTCAAGACGATGGCCTTCGTGAGCGGAAAGTTCGCATCGAGCCCGAGTGCGAACTCGCTGCGCCCGACCGTATAGCCGCCGCCACCCGCGGCGAGGTTCGCCGCCTGCAGATGATGCTGTTCGTCATCGGTCAGGCGCACCCAGGTGAACTTGATCGAGTAGCTGTCATGGGCGCGGCTGCGGAACGGCGCATCCAGAGTCAGTCCGGCGTTGCCGCTGGCCTGCAGGCCGGCCGAATTGCGTTTGTCAAACGACGAGGTCACGCTGCCAAACGCGCTGAGCGCCGCGGGAGAGGCGCTGCCCGTGCCGCCGTCCGGCCGGTACACCACCTGCTTGCCCCCGAGATACAGGCCCGATGTGCCCTTATGGGTATCGGTCGTGTCAGACGGATCGGTTTGTCGAGCGGTACTGTGAAACAGCAGGAACTCATAGCTCCCGGGATAGCGGGCAGTCGCGTATTCGGTACGGAAGGTGACGTTCGCGAGATAGGTGGTGCTGTCAGTGGCGGTATCCCGCCATTCCCAGCCGTTGGTGAAGGGAGCTGCCGGATCGGACCGCCAGGCGCCGAACTGCACGGCGATCGCGGGCGTGAAGCGGTATGCGAGACGCGCGCCCCAGTTGGAGTAGATGGGAGGATTGAACCCCGCGTTATCCTGCAACAGCGGGCTCTGACATTCGAAGCCCTGATTGCAGACAGGGTTGCCAAAATACAGCCCGGGGTTGCTCTTGCCGAACTCGAGTGTGGCGCGATCGTCGAATGCTTTCTGCTCCCAGGTGAACGTCACCAGATGTGACACTTTCGGGACATAGGGCGCCGGCTGCCCGGCAATGCTGTCGCCGACCTGCAATCCATAGGACAGGTTCGTCGTGAACGGCACGAAGAGCTGCGCGAAGTGAATGGTCGCCCCTTTGATGCCCAGCAGTTTCTGCATGTCGAAGTCCGCACCGACCGTCACGAAGGTCAGGGCTTCGTGCTTGCCGGTTTTCTGGCCGACACTCGGGTTGGCGAGATACATTTGCGTGAGGTTGAGAACCGGCGTGATGCCCCAGCCGTTGAGCGTCGCGCCGAGACCCGCGAGCGGCCCGGTGCGACCGCCGTCGGCAGGTTTCTCCAGGATCGCGTTGCCGACATGCGAGGCGGCGTCGTTGTCGAACGAAGGCGCGCCTTGCGTGATGGCCGGTTGATTGGCCGCCGCGCTGCCTTCTGTATCGGTCGTGGCCTGGGCGAATGCGCCATGCATGGCGGTCGCACAGGCCACGACCGTGAAATGGCCGGCCCATCGCTTGCCCCAAAACGGTCGTGCGCATGGAAGACGACGGGTTGTTGCATGGGTGAGAGAAAAAGCAGGCATGCGGGGTGTCTCCATCAGTATAACTAATAGTTTTTATGGAATTGCGACATGAAAAGCGGGCCGCATACCGTGGGTCTTCAGATCCGGAGACGCTGCGGTATGCGAGTGGAGTCAGCCGATATCACGGTTGAAAATCGGGATCGACCCGCCGTGGCGCGAAGACGGGTTCGCCGGGCGTGGATGCCCGTGCCGTTCAACCCGACTGCTTGCTCAGTTTCCGGCGATGGGTGCCGAAGGAGCCGATCAGGACGACGATTGCGACCACGATGAGCAGAATGCCCCAGATGTTGACGACCGGCAGGCGCGATCCCATATGCGCGACCATGGGCATGACGATCAGCGGATTGCAGAAGTAGCCGAGAAACTGGCTTGCCATGAAGGCGCCGATGCCGAGCGCGCGACGCGCGAACGGCAGGGTCCGCAGGGCCCAGCCCGTTGCGGCGGGCAGCACCAGACCGCAACCGAAGCCATTGACCGTGGCACCCAGCGTCATGCTGGCATAGTCGTGCGCGCCGCCCATGAGCATGAATCCAAGACCGCAGACGACCGTACCGAGCAGCAACTGGTGCATCACCTGGAAACGGCCGACTAGCAACCAGCCAAACGAGAGCGTCCCGAGAATGACGCCCAGGCTGTTCATGGCGTAGGACATGCCGATCTGTTTCGGGGCGTGCACGCCGAGCTCCACCAGCATGAAGGCGAGATGGACGGGCACCATCAGAAACACGACGCCCGCGAGAAAAGAGACGACGCAAACCTGCGCGAGCAACCAGCCGCTGAATTCGGGTTCAGCGTCATTGCGGGCAGCGCACGGCGGTTGCGCGCGGCGTTCCTGGGTGGGATGGCGCGCGGGCTCCCAGATGAAAATCTGCACGAGCGGCGCGAGTGCCAGCGTCAGTGCGTAGACCGCGAACGGAACGCGCCAGCCATGTTCGCCAAGGATGCCACCCATCAAATTGAAGATAAATGCCGAGACCGACGCAAAGGTGGTCTGCAGCGAAACATAGCGGTCGCGTTCGTTACCGGTGAAATAATCCCCGATCATGGTCGTGCTGCAGGTCATGACCGCCGCTTCCGCCACGCCCACCAGCGCCCGGCTTGCAAGAATGAGATAGATCGAATCGAGGTAGAGCGGCGCGGTTCCCGCGATCGCGTACAACACGAGTCCGCCTACCATGATCCTCTTGCGGCCGACATGATCGGCGACCCAGCCAATGAAGATGGCAAGCGCGGCGAGCACCAGCATCGGCAGCGTGACCACGACGGGCACCAGCGTGGTGACATGCGGTATGTCCGCGAAGTGCCGCTGCATCGCGGGAAGAACGGGGCCGATCACCGTCGCGGCGAGCGTGCCGCATATCACCGTGCTCAGCAGAAGGCAGCCATGGAAGAAGTTGGCCTGACGCGCAGGCGCTGCGCCGGTATGACCGGGTGTGCCGATCTGCATGGGACATGTCTCCGTTTTTGTCGTGACGCTTCCTGCTTGCGCGGAACCATCGTTTATGTGGAGAAATCATTCCAGCAGACCAGGGTCAGCACAATTTGATTGTTTTGACGACACCCATTGACGGTATCGTACGAGCGCCGCCGTTCATGTTGACAGTGATGTAAGCGCGGAGCTCGATTCGTCCGACAGACCACATGCATCGGCTTCTTCACGCAGCAGGTTGCGCATCCAGATATGCGCGGGATCGCTGTTGTTGATCGCATGCCATTGCACGATCTCGACCAGTGGCGGAATTTCAAGTGGCAGTGGCAGCACGCGCAGCGGCAGATACCGCGCGTAGATACGCGCGAGGCGTAGATGCACGGTGGCCACGCGCCTGGTGCCGATCACCAACTGCGGCAGGTTGTTGAAATTCGTCGTGGTGATCTCGATCGAACGCCGCAGTCCAAGATTGTTGATGAATACGCTCTCGAAACTGACGCTGCGGCTTTCACCGAACGCTGCGGCGACATGACCCATTTGCAGATACTGTTCGAAGCCGAGCGTGTCGCCCACGGCTTCGTTGCCGGACCACACAACGCATGAGAACGTGTCTTCGAACAGCACCTCGGACGGATGCCGGGGATCGAGGGAGGCGCTCGGATAAAAAACGAAATCGACCTCGCCTCGGTCCAGGCGCTCGTTGACATCGTCCGTCATGTTCGCGATATGCAGCGAAATGCCGGGCGCTTCGCGCTGCAGCCGCTGCACGACATTGATCAGCAGCACCGTGGTCAGATAATCGGACGCCCGGATCACAAAATTGCGCACCGAATGCGCAGCGTCGAACTCGGGCCGGGCGATCACGGTGGACTGCACATTGAGCAGGATCTCGCGTACCGGCTGCGCAAGACGCTTTCCCAGGGGAGTCAGTTCCATCTGCCGGCCGATCTGCGTCAGCAACGCGTCGTCGAAATACTCTCGCAATCGCCCGAGCGCGCTACTGGTGGCGGAGGCGCCGATATGCAGCCGCTCGCTCGCGCGCGTGACGCTGCGCGTGTCGAGCAGCGCATCGAGCGCCACCAATAGATTCATGTCGAAGTGTCCGAGTCTCATGCACGCAATGTCGTTGAATCATTTGATGGCGTCAATGAGTGTTTCCACTGAAAATTGATGGTCTCAATTCACGCATCGTCCTACAGTTCTCCTCATAGAAGATTCACACGGACGCCGTTCCCACAGGATGCCCGGTGAGAAAAGAACGGAGACAAGCATGACGATCGACGAGATAGTCGCGCAGCAGGCGCCGCGCGATCTTTCCAATTCTCACGGCAACTTGCCGCGGCCATGGTTGCCGAGTCTGCACGTCCATCATTTCGGGATCAGCGTGCCGGATCTGGACGCGGCCGTCGCCTGGTATGGGGAAATGCTCGGCTTCGATCTGGAGTCGCGCATGACGATCGAACAGATTCCCGCGCGTATCGCGTTCGTGCGCCGCGAGCGCTTTCGTATAGAGATATTCGAGGTTCCGGGCGCCGCGCCGTTGCCGCCGGACCGGCGCATACCGAACCGTGATCTTCGAACGCATGGCAACAAGCATTTATGTTTCGAAGTCGAAAGCGTGCCGGCAGCCATCGCAGAACTGCGCGCGCACGGCGCGGACATCGCGTTCGAACTGGCGGTCGACGGTCGGCCCACCGCCTTCATCCGCGATGTCGCCGGCAATCTGATCGAACTGCTGGAACCGTTCGCAGCGGACCTGCTCTGACGCGCGCGGTACGAACCTTTCCCATTTTCGTTGAAGGCGAATTCGATGGCATCTTCACACAATCCCCTGCATGGCTGGGCGGTCAAGCGCGACGAGATCCGAAACGTCGGCCACGACCTCGCGCGCCCCGAATGCATTCTTGCTGAATCCGACGGTACGCTGTGGACCGCCGACGCGCGCGGCGGCGTGATGCGGATCGATCCGGACGGCGTGCAGACCTTGATCGCGCAGCAGGCGCCTGCCCGCGGCGCGGCGGCGACCGCACCGATCGCAGAGTCAGCGTTGACCGGGGCGTCTGCGTCGATCGCGGCGGCCGCGCCAGGCGCGAGCGCGGCCGAGCGGCTCATGCTGGGCGGCACGCTGCCCAATGGCTTGGCTTTCGACGGCGAAGGCAATATCGTCATCGCCAATTTCGGTACCGATGCGATCGAACTCATGACGCGCGACGGCCGCTCGCGCACACTGCATGACCGGCTCGACGGCATGCCGCTGGGCAAGACGAACTTCGTCCTGACCGACTCGCGCGGCAGGATCTGGTTCACGGTGACCACGCGTCAGATCCCCTGGATCCGTTCGATCAACGAAAAAACCGCCGATGGCTATGTCGGGTTGATCGACGAGACGGGCATTCGCATCGTTGCGGATGGGTTCGTCGGCACCAATGAAATCCGCCTCGACGCCGACGAGGCGTGGCTCTACGTGGTGGAGACGAATGCCCGCCGCATCTCGCGCCTGCGGGTGGGCGACGACGGCACGCTGTCGCATCGCGAAATCTACGGGCCGGCAGACCTCGGCGGGTTTCCCGATGGTTTCGCTTTCGACGCCCACGGCAACCTCTGGATCACGCTGATCCTGACCGAGCGCCTGATCGCGCTGACCCCGCAAGGCGACGTTCTGACCCTGCTCGACGACGGTAACCCGGCAGCGCTGGCGCGTTACGAAGAGCACTATGCGTCCGGCACCACCACGCCGGAGTTGATGAGCGCCTGCCGAGGCAGCCTCGCGCCGATGATGGCCAGCCTGACCTTCGGCGGCCCGGACCTGTGCACCGTGTACCTCGGCAGCCTGGCGGGCACCACGTTGCCGTCGTTTCGCTCGCCTGTTCCCGGCCTGCCGCTGGCGCACTGGGGCGCCCGATGATTCTCGAACTCGCCACCTTTCATATTCGTCCCGGTCAGCAGGCGGGGTTCGAAACGGCATTCACGTTTGCCGCGCGCATTCTCGCCAGCATGGAAGGCTATATCGACCATGAACTGCAACGGTGCATCGAGGCGGACTCGCGTTACCGGCTTTTTGTTCATTGGGAAAGGGTCGAGGATCATACGGTCGGTTTTCGGCAGTCGTCGCGGTTCCTCGAGTGGCGAGCATTGTTGCAGACGTTTTTCGCGATGACGCCGGATGCGGAGCATTACCGGCTGATCGCCGCGGGCCGGCGCGGGGCATCGGCGCCCCGGTCGAATGGAGACGATTCGCATGAGTGAACGCCTCGATACGCGTGACGCGAGCCGCGGCGTTCCGGCCGCCGACGCCTTGCCCACCTCGCGCCCGATCGCTCTGGTGACCGGCGGCGGGGGCGGGCTGGGTTCGGCGATCTGCCGGGCGCTGGCCGGCGCGGGCTTTCGGGTGGTCGTCGCGTACCGGGAAGCGGAAGCGGCGGCGCGGTCGGTCGCTGCCGATCTTGCTGGCGACGGTCATTCCGTGGTGCGGGCGCCGGTGACGGACAGCGGCGCGCTGGCCGCGGCCGCGGCGATGGTGCGCGAACGGTATGGCGTCCTGGATGCCTTGGTGAATTGCGCCGGTACGACGCGCTTCGTCGCGCATGACGACCTCGACGGCCTGGACGATGCGCTCATCGATACGATTCTGTCGACCAACGTCCGCGGTCCGTTTGCGATGGTACGGGCCTTTCACCCGCTGCTCGCGGTCAGCCGCCAGAACGGCGGCGGCGTGGTCGTCAATGTGTCGTCGATCGCCGCCCGCACGGCGATGGGCAGCAATGTGATGTATTGCGCCTCGAAAGCCGCGCTCGACAATCTCACGCTGTCGCTGGCGCGCGCGTTGTCGCCCGCGCTGCGGGTCGTTTCGGTGGCGCCCGGTCTGGTGGATACCGAATTCGTGAAATCGATGGACCCGGCCTGGCGCGAAGAGCAGGTGGTGCATACGCCGCTGGCCCGTCTCGCGCAGCCGCAGGAGGTTGCGCAGGCCGTCGTCGTGGCCATCCGCGACCTGCCGTTTACGACCGGGTGCGTGCTGCCCGTGGACGGCGGCAGAGCGCTCCGATAGGTCACTCGGAATATCAAGAACATCAAGAAGGAGACATGCAATGAAACTCGCTTCGTTGAAGGCCGATCATCCCGATGGCACGCTCGTCGTGGTGTCCGCGGATCTGCGGCGCGCGGTGGCGGCAACCGGCATCGCGCCGACGCTGCGCGCGGCCCTCGACGCGTGGCCGCACGCCGAACCGCTGCTGCAGGACCTTTCACGGCGTCTGAACGCGGGCGACGCGCCCGCGGCATTCGACTTCGACGCGCACGCGTGCGTCGCGCCGCTGCCGCGCACGCATCAGTTCGTCGATGCGTCGGCTTTTTTGAATCACGGTCAGATCATGACCCGGGCCTACCATCCCGAAAAAAAGTCCGATGCCGCGATACCGATCCTGATACAGCGGCAGGGCGACGATTTCGCGGGGCCGTACGTCGATTATCCGTTCCCCGACGAGGCGGACCAGTGCGACTTCGAGGGCGAAATCGGCGTGGTGCTGGGCGACGTGCCGATGGGCACGCGCGCCGCCGAGGCGTTGCAGCAGGTGCGCCTGCTCGTGCTGTTCAACGACGTCAGCATGCGCCATCACCTGTTTCGCGAACTGGCGATGGGCTTCGGTTTCATTCTGGCCAAGCCGGCCACCGTGTTCGCGCCGGTGGCCGTGACGCCCGACGAACTGGGCGACGCCTGGCGCGACGGACGCGTGCATCTCGATTTAACGGTGTTTCGCAATGGCGAGCGTTTCGGCTATCCGAACGGCCGAGAAATGAGCTTCGGCTTTCACGACCTGATTGAATACATGACCTATAACCGCAATCTGCGCGCCGGCGCGCTGCTGGGATCCGGGACGTTTTCCAATGTCGATTATCGCAGCGTGGGCTCCGCCTGCCTGGCCGAACAACGCGCGGTGGAGAAGATGGAGGAGGGCGCGGCGCGCACGCCGTGGCTCGCGTTCGGCGAGCGGCTGCGATTCGAGATGCGGGACGCGGCAGGGCAATCGGTGTTCGGCGAGATCGACATGCGATTCGTCGAAACGAAACGGAGGAGCGCATGAGCACCGCGGTGGATCGGCAAGCGCGGGGAACGGCAAGCGGCAGCTACGACATCGTCGCCATGGGGGCGGGTCACAACGGCCTGGTGGCGGCCGCCTATCTCGCGAAAGCGGGTAAAAAGGTGCTCGTGCTGGAACGCAAGGGCTGGCCCGGCGGCGGCGTCAGCACCCGCGAATTGAATACCCCGGGCTACTGGCACGACGAACATTCGAGCGTGCACATCATGATTCAGGGAAATCCGATGGTGCGGCAGGACGAACTCGGCCTGTTCGGCAAGTTCGGTCTGAAGTATCACTACTCCGGCGTGCCCCATGCAACGATCTTTCCCGACCAGTCCGTCCTGTTCACGTACAAGGATGTGGACCGGACCTGCGAGTGTTTCGCGAAGGTCTCGCCGAAGGATGCCGAGACCTATCGGGAATTCGTCGCGTTGAGCAAAAAGATCCTGGCGGTATTCATGCCGGGACTCTATTCGCCGCCGCCGCCGCCGTTGGGTGAACTCATGGCGATGCTGGACCGCAGCGACGAAGGCCGTCTGATGCTCGACTACATGACGCGGGACAGCCTGGATCTGGTGAACCAGTTGTACGAGAGCGACAAGATCAAGATCCATATACTGCGGCTCGTCAGCGAGAACCTGCAAACGCCGAATGAACTCGGAACGGGCATGGGCGTGCTGCTGATGCCGGGGATCATTCACACGTACGGCGTCTCGCAACCGATCGGCGGCAGCGGCAAGCTGACCGAGTCGCTCATGCGCTGCATCGAGGCGCACGGCGGGGAAGTGCGATGCCACGCCGAAGTGACGCGGATTCTCACCAGCGCCGGCCGCGCGAGCGGCGTGCAGCTCGCCGATGGCGAACAGATCATGGCGCGCGATGCGGTGATCGGTGCGCTGCATCCGCATGTGATCCGGCGGTTCGTGGAAGGGGTGCCGGAGCCCGTCCTGCAACGGGCGGAGCGCGTCAGCCTCGCCCCGTTCTCGATCATGGTCAGCCATTACGATCTCAAGGAAAACGCGCGCTTTCTCGCGGGGGAGGAGGTAGGCCGCGCGACCATGCTGGAAATGATGGCGACGGACAATCTGGACGACATGCTCGCGGACTTCGACGACATGAAGCGCGGTCTGATCACCGAGCGCCGTCTGTGCGCCGGCGGCGATGAAAGCATCGGCGACAAAACGCGGGTTCCGGCTGGCGCCGGCATGTTCCACGGCATCACGTTCGCCCCGTATCAAGTGCGCGACCCGCGTTGGGCCGGCCAGCACTGGGACGACTTCAAGGAGGAAATCGGCGACTTGTCGCTCGCGCATTATCGAAAATTCGTTTCCAACCTGACAAGCGACAACATCGTTGCCCGCAGCATCGTGAGTCCGGTGGATCTGGAGCGTTCCAGCCCGAACAGCATGATGCGCGGCGATCTGCACGGCGTCGCACCCTATGTTCATCAGAGTGCGGGGCATCGCCCTACGCCGGATCTGGGGCAGTTCACGGTGCCGGGCGTGGCGCGACTGTACCTCGCCGGTCCGTTCCAGCATCCGGGCGGAGGGGTGTACGGCGCGGGCCGGGCCACCGCCATGCGGATCTTCGAACAGTTAGGGATGGATTTCGGCAGCACGAGCGCCGGCGTTCGCCAAGACGGACGCCCCGCCACGGTTCCCGCCGCCGCGCTGCCCGCAACCGAAAATTCGGGCACGGTGCTGCGTGGTGCGGCCAACGAGGAACTGATGCACGTGGAGTCGCTCAGCCGCATCGGCGACGAACTCGTGATCAAGGGCAATAGCTTCGGCACGATGCCGATGGAAGCGCGCCTAAACGCGGCGTCGGCGCGCGCGGGCCTGAAGATGCTGGGCGTTTCCAAGCTTGCCTTCCTGGCAACCTTGCCCTTCCGTTCGCGGAGCAAACCATGAACATCGTCATCACGGGTGCGAACGGCTTTGTCGGTCGCGCGTTGACCAGGCGTCTGCTCGCGAGCGCGGGACCGCGCGAATTGC
>JBPBQT010000212.1:0-10919 GCA_050955065.1 Janthinobacterium lividum
GTTGACGGCGATGCCGGCGTCCCAGGACGCGGACGTCACCGTGTCGACGGCGTGGCGCACATCGTTCGCGGCGTTGTTGACCAGCACCGAGATCGGTCCCTGGCTCGCGCGGATGCCGTCGATGGTGCGGCGCAGCGCGTCGATGTCGGTGAGATCGCAATGCGCGAAGACCGGCGTGTGGCGCACGTCCCCGAGACCGCCAAGCAGGTCGGCCGCCGCGGCGTCGGCGATGTCGATGAAACCGACGCGCGCGCCCTGCCGCGCGAAATGCGTGACCAGCGATTCACCGATGCCGGTGGCGCCGCCGGTGATCAGCACGGTGCGGTCGACGAGACTCGGGTACCGGCCGCCGTGCGTGGCGGCGGATGTGGCCGCGGAGGGGTTCGCTGACACGACCGACGGGCCGGCGGGGGGAGGCGAGGACATGGAGGTCTCCTTTGTTGTTATGGGCGTGACGCTTACAGCGCCTGGATGAACGCCGCGGCGTTCACGGCGACCTGCCCGGCGGTGTCGCCGGGGCGATACAGCGCGGAGCCCAGGCCGAAGCCGCTCGCGCCGGCAGCGGTGAACGCCGCCATCGTCTCCGGCGTGATGCCGCCGACCGGCAGCAGCGCGACCGTGCGCGGGATCACCGCGCGCCATGCCTTGACGACCACCGGCCCGAGCTGTTCCGCGGGGAACATCTTCAGCACGTCCGCGCCGGCGCGCAGGGCGGCGAACGCTTCGGTCGGCGTCGCGACGCCGGGCGCGCACGCGAGGCCCGCGCTCTTCGCCGCGCGGATCACGTCGGGGTCGCCGTGCGGCATGACGATCAACGCGCCGCCGGCGGCCGCGACCTTGTCCACCAGCGTCGGGTCGAGCACGGTACCCGCGCCGACGCAGGCGTCGGCCGGCAACGCGGCGACGATCGCGGCGATGCTGTCGAACGGCTGGGGCGAGTTCAGCGGCACCTCGATCACGCGAAAACCGGCCGTGTACAGCGCCTGCGCGACGGCGGCCGCGTCGGGCGGCGTGATGCCGCGCAGGATGGCGACGAGCGGGCAGACTTCGAGGCCGAGCTTGAGGCGTGGCTCGACCGCGGGGCGGGTCAGCAAGGAAGTGGGCATGCCGGAGATCCGAAAGAAGTAAGCGGGGCCGCGTCCGGCATCAGGCCGGCGGCGGTCGCGATGTGCCACAGGCCCCGTTCGGCGGCATGCGGCGCGAGTCCGACGGCCTCGCAGCCGAAGCGGCTCAACGCCAGCCGGTAACGCGCGCAGAGCGCCGCGTCGCCGATCAGCGTGGGGGCCAGGCCGGCGAGCGTCCTGTCGGGCGCCATGTCGGGCGTCCTGCCGGGGGGGGCGGCCGCCAGGCCGAGGCGGGCGACGTCGTCCGTCTCGTTGGCGCGCAGTACCGCCGCCAGGCCGGCGAGTTCATGGCCGATCAGCAATCCTGACAGATAGTCGGGCTGCTGGTCCGCACGCAGTTCGCCCGCGAGACCGAGCGTGCGCGACGTGAAGATCGTCGACAGCATGCCCGCGTCCGACTGCCCGCGCGCGACGTCGACGCCGCGCAGGAAGGCGGCGGTGTCGGGCGTGGCGGGCGTCGTCATCGTGCGGCCGAGAATCGTGTGGGTCGACAGCGCATGGAAGACCTCGCCGGTCATGAAGGTCGCGAAATCGTCGATGCGCGCCGCGCGCACCAGCGCCCATTTCGCATGCGTGCCGGGCAGGCCGATCAGGCGCACCGCGGCGTCGTCCGGGCGCAGCGCGCCGACGATCTGCGTTTCCTCGCCGCGCATCACGTTGGGCAGGGCGCCGCGCCGGATCACGCCCGGCACGATGTGCAGGGCGGTGCCCCGCGCCGTCGCGACCCGGCCGAGGCCGGCGGCGAGTTGCCCGGCGCCGGCGGGCCGTTCGACATAAGGCACCTCGCGCCAGCCCTGCGCGCTGCCGATCATGCCGCAGGCGAGCAGGGGCAGGTCCGGCCGTGCGTCGCGCCAGTCGCCACAGGCGAGATCGAGCGCGCGGTCGAACGCGGTTTCGGCCGCATCGGCGGTCGGCGTGGCCGGAGGCGGCAGGCGCATGATGCCGTATTCCAGCGCGCGTTCGGCGAGCGTATGGCCGTGCCGGTCGAAAAGATAGGCGCGCAGCGACGAGGTGCCCCAGTCGAGGCCGATCAGCACCGCGTCGTTGACGGCGGGCGGGGAAGGATCGCGCGGGGTAGCCGTTGCCGCGATGCCTTCCTGCGCCGACGCACGCGGCATGTCGACAGGGCCGCTCATCGTGGTATCGCCCGGTCGCCGGCGGGCATGCGCCAGCCGAGTTCCTCGGAGATCGCCCAGCCATGCTGCCGGACCACCGGAATCAACTCCTCCATGCGCTCCGGCGGCATGTAGTGCACGGTGCTTGCGACGCTGATCGCCGCGACGATCCGGCCCGAGGCGTCCCGCACCGGCGCGGCCACGCAGCAGATCGTCGGTTCGTTGTCTTCGATGTCGAGCGCGCAGCCCTGCGCGGCGTACTGCGCCATGCGCTGCGCGAAGGCGCCGGCGTCGGGCTGCGCGATATCGCCGACGTTGTCGGTCTCGTCCACGTTCCGGAGAGACGATTCCCTCGGGAGCAGTGCTTCGGGAGGCCTCTCCCGGGGCGTCCCGATAGCGCCGCTCACGCCGGTGATCGTCCGCAGGTGTGCCCATTCTTCCGGCGTCAGATCGAGCATCAGCGCGCGGCCGATGCCGGTGGTCGCCAGCGGCATCCGGTGGCCGATGCGCGAGCGCATTTCCAGCCCGCGCGTACCGGCGATCTTGTGGATGTAGAGCACGTCGTTGCCATCGCGCACGCCCAGATGCACCGTGTCGTGCGTCGCCGCAGCCAGCGCCTGCAGATGCGGCAGCGCCGCGGCGGTCAGCGGCATCTGCTCGAGCGCGGCGGCGCCGAGTTCGATCAGCCGCGGTCCGAGCGTGATGCCGGCGGGGCCGAGCCGCAGGTACCGCGCGTGCACCAGACTCGACACCAGCCGGTGCGTGGTGCTGCGCGTCGTACCCAGCAAGGCGCCGAGGGTCTTGAGATCATGCGCGCCCGCGGCGCTGGCTTCGAGAATCGCGAGACCACGCAACAACGTCTGCGTGCCCGCCTGCAACCGGGCGGTGTCGAGCACCGCCGGCGTGCCCGCCGGCATCGCGGTGCGGCTCCGGGAAGAGGACGCCTCGGCGAGTAAGGCGGACGTGCTGGGCATTGTCAGGAATGTCTCCGATCATTATGGCCGCAATTTTAGGCACAGCTGATCGGTGTTGACAATATGTGAAAACCCCTCCCATATTATGGGAGGATGGCGGGTCCGGACGATGCGCGTTCCGAATGGGCGGTTCGGGCGCGCGGGTCGATGACGCGCATGGGCGGCGCGGACTGGCGTAGCGAAGGACGCGCGGCCGGGTGCGAGGCTACCGTGCCGGAGAGACTGCGGCGGTGGGGCCGCCGGTTCCCGCCATGACTTCGCGGGCAGCGTCCAGAACCTCTTCGGGCGTCGGGCACTGGTCCGGGCCGCCCAGCGACAGGGATGCGCCGGGCTGGTTGATGCCGAAGTGGTTGCGTGACGTTGCCGTGAAGATCATCACCGATGGCCGACGAAACGCATGGGAGAGATGGGTCAGGCCCGTATCCACCCCGATCACCAATACGGCGCTGGCAATGACGCGCGCGCATTCCGGCAGCGTCATGCGCGGCAGCACCGTCGCCCCGGGCAGTTCGGCGGCGATGGCGCGCGCCCGGGCGTGTTCGTTTTCCGAACTCCAGGGCAATGCCACCGCAATGCCTTCGCGGGCCAGCGCCTGGCCCGTCGCCACCCAATGCGCGACCGGCCAGTTCTTTTCATCCTTCGACGCACCGTGCAGGAAGAGCGCGGTGCGCGGGGGCAAATCCGGCACCGCGTCGGCGCTGGTGGCGGCCGGTACGGCGAGGCCGAAATCGGGCGTGGGTTCGAGCGTGTAGCCCAGCGCGTTCGCGACGCTGGCCCGCATGCCCTGAACCGCGCCGACGCCCGTCGGCCGGTGCATCCGATGACTGTAGGCGAAGCCCGCGCCGCTTTCTCCCAGCGCCTGGCGTTCATAGCCGTAACGTCGCCCGGCCCGGGCCAGGAAGGCCACGATGGCGCTTTTGTAGGCGCCGTGGATGTCGAGCACCGCATCGTAGCGGTGCGTGCGCAGCGCCTGCACCGAGTGCAGGATCGCCATGGCGCCCGCACGGTTTCGCAACCGTTTGAACTGGCGCAGCGGCGCGCTGAAGACGCGCGATACCCCGGGGTTCCAGCCAGGGATCTCGGCGAACGCCGCATCGGTCGCCCAATCGATCACGACGCCGGGAAAGGCGCGTCGCAGATCCGCCACGACGGGCTGCGCGAGAACGACATCGCCCAGCGAGGTGATCTTGACTATCAATATGCGCTTCATCGTTGTCCGGTCGTGCGTGGTTCGGCCGCGTCGCGGATGCGTCGAAACACTTCCGGCTAAACTCCGTGGTTGATTGCAACAATTTGCGGTCGCAAGCTTAACACCGACTCACCAGGCGTGGCACGATCGCAGTAGCACGACTCGCCGGGAATGCACTACCATGACGGCTCTGTCATCCTGCCCGCTGGCGCGATCCAGGTGGCCGCGATCCTCCTCGCCGGTTTCTTCGCGAGGGAGGATTTCGCGGGACTTGCGCCAGCTCGCGCCGGCCTGTGGCCAGCGCCTCTTTCCACCTGTCTGAAGGACCTGTCGCCCCATGAGGACGAGTTGCCCGATCCCGACAGCGATCACCGGCCCGATCGGCCTTCGCTCCGGCGTTCGCTTCGCGGCGCACCCGCAGGCGCTTTGTGTTCGTGCCGCGCATGCCGTCTCCGGCTTCGCATGGTGGTCCGCCTCGTGGTGGCTGCTGGCGGCGCTGTGCGCGCTGGCGCTGCTGGGCGGCTGCGCCACCACGCTTTCGCCGGGAAGCGCGTCGATCGTCGACGCCGTCGTCGTGCCGGCGATTCCGCCGCCCGAAGCGCCGCCCGTGGCCTGCCTGCCCGTGCCGGACATGCCGCCGCCGCCGATGGCGCGACTCTCGAGCGGTGCCGTCGCGCACAAGCCGGTGCCGCGACCGGTGCATCGGGCGCGTCCGACGCGCCGCGTCGATGACGACGACGCCAAGCCCGCGCCCGAGGAAGTGCCCGCGCCTCCGTCGGCGCCGGCACCGCTGGTGATCGTGCGCGACCTGCCGCGCGGCCAGTTCCGCGGGCTGCTGGACGCCGAGGTGCAGCGTGGCGCCAACGTCGTCGGGCGGGCGGTCGACGCCGTTGCCGACGCGCACGGCCAACCTCGTCAGATCGTCATCAACCTGGCCGGATTCATGGGGGTCGGCGACCGCAAGGTCAGCCTGTCGTGGGATGCGTTCCGGTTCAACACCGTCGTCGGCAAGCCGTTATTGCTGCTCAAGTCGAATACCATCGACCCGGTGGCCAGCGCGCCGGCCTCCGGCGGCAGTCCCGTGCCGCCCGCGGGCGGGATGAACCTGATGGACAGCGCGGTGAGCATGCGCGATGGCGCCGCCGCGGGCCGGGTGGTCGACGTGCTGGTGGATGCCGACGGGCATGCGCGTGCCGTGGTGCTGGATGTCAGCACCTCGCTGATTCACGAAAAACTGCTGATCGCGGCCGACTGGTCGGCGCTGCACGTGGTTTCCAAGGGCGCGACGGTGCGTCTCGAGACGGATCTCGACGCGCGCCAGCTCGAGGCGTCGCCGCGCTATGAACCCGGTCAGGCCGCGCATATCGTGACGCCGGCGAGCGGCGCGGCATCGGGCACATCATCGGCTGCGTCTGCCACATCGACTGCACCGGCTCCAACGGCTTCACCGGCGGCAACGGCACGTCCAGCGTCAGCCGCCGCTACAGCATCAGCGTCGGCGGTCTCCGCCGCACGCGCATCAAAATAGCGACCGCGTTCATGGCCAGTATTCGTAGTATTCGTGCGCTGGACTGGCTCAACTTCTTCATGGCCAACGTCCAGACCGGTTTCGGACCTTTCATCGCGTCCTATCTTGCTTCCGAGAAATGGACGCAGGGCGAGATCGGCATTGCGCTGAGCGTGGGCACCGTCACCGCCATGGTGAGTCAGTTGCCGGCGGGCGCCGTGGTCGATGCGCTGCGCAGCAAGCGCGGCGCCGCCATCGCGGCGATCGGCGCGGTCACCGTGAGCGCCGTCCTGTTCGCGGTGAGCACGGCGTGGGTGTCGGTGATCTTCGCGGAAATCCTGCACGGCTTTGCCAGCTGCATGCTGGTGCCGGCGATCGCGGCGATCTCGCTCGCGCTGGTGGGCCGCAGGAACCTGGGCGACCGGCTCGGGCGCAATGCCCGCTGGGCGTCGATCGGCAGCGCCTGTGCCGCTTTGATCATGGGCCTGTTCGGCCAGTATGTATCGGTACGGGGCATTTTCTGGTTGACCGCGGCGCTGACGCTGCCGTCGATCATCGCGCTGGGCATGATCGAGCAGGGCGGGATGCCGCGCGGCCGGGGCATGCCGGGGCGGGGGGCCCCTCCCGATTCCGGCGTCCCGGGAAAACCGGCCGACGACGCGTCCGCCGCTACCGCCACGGCGCCGCGCGAGTCGCTCGCCACCCTGCTGCGCGACCGCCGGCTGCTGACGTTCGCGGCCTGCATCGTCCTGTTCCATCTGTCGAATGCGGCGATGTTGAACCTCGCGGCCGGCGAGGTGACCCTGCGCATGGGAGACCATGTGCAACTGGTGATCGCCGCCTGCATCATCGTGCCGCAGATCATCGTGGCGGCGATGTCGCCGTGGGTGGGCCGCTCTTCGCAGCGCTGGGGCCGGCGGCCGATCCTGATCCTGGGGTTTTCGGCGTTGCCGATACGCGCGCTGCTGTTCGCGCTCGTCAGCAACGCCAGCAACCCCTATCTGCTCGTGCCGGTGCAGGTGTTCGACGGCCTCAGCGCCGCGGTCTTCGGCGTGATGCTGCCGCTGATCGCCGCGGACGTCGCGGGCGGCAAGGGGCGCTACAACCTGTGCATCGGCTTTTTCGGGCTGGCCGCCGGCGTCGGCGCGACGCTCAGCACCACCGTCGCCGGTTTCGCCGCCGACCGGTTCGGCAGTTCGGCCGCCTTTTTCGGTCTGGCGGCAATGGGCGCGCTGGCGGTGCTGCTGGTCTGGAAGGCGATGCCCGAGACGCGGGAGAGCGATGAGGCCGCGGCCGATGCGCCGGCGGACGGAGACGACGCGGCGAACCGGCGCGCCGGAACGCGCTGACCGGCGCGTCCCTGCCGGACGCCGCCGTGATGCGTTTTATATTTCCCGCACGATTTATTTCGTGAAGGTCTGCGGTAAAGTCGGGGTGTCGAATCCCACGCGAGCATTGCGATGAGTCTGTCCGAGCGCTGCAAAAGTACGTTGTTTCGCCTGATCTGCGAGGCGCCCCTGCCCGAAACCGTCATCTTCATCCAGGCAGGGGCGCGCGGCGCGGCAGTACGCAAGGCGGCGCAGGTCCTGGCGACCCTGCGTCAGGTACCCACCACCGAAGTGTCGATCCGCAGCGTTGCGTCGTACGCGGAATTGATGCTGCAAGGCACATCGGACGACGAGGACCTGCGCATCTTCGAAACCGGCTGGCGGGAAGCCGATATCGGCCCCTGGGTGCGGGATCCGTTGTTTCTCTCGAATGACGAATCGCTGCTCGCCACCTGGGCCGAACTGATGGCCGAGCTTGCTTACCGGGAGGCGGAGCGGGCGATGAAGCGGGCGCGCTGAAGCCGGTCCGAGGCGCCGGCCTTCCGGGCCGTCCCGCGGCAGCGGCCCCGGGTCGGCGACCCCACGCGGCAAATCCACGCGGCAAATCCACGTCACAAATCCACGCCGCAAATCCACGCCGCAAATCCACGCCGCAAATCCACGCCGCAAATCCACGCCGCAAATCCACGTCGCAAATCCACGTCGCAGATCCACGCCGCAGATCCACGCCGCAGATCCACGCCGCGACCCTAGGACAGCGACTTCACCCACGCCTGCACCGCCGGAAAGTGCGCCTGCGTCGGCAGATAACGATCGGTCCAGCCAAAACGCCAACCGGTGATCGCCAGCACCGCCACGACGATCGCGACGGCCACCGCGTAGCGGCCCCGGTTGCTCTGCGCATAAGGGTCGTTCAACGGCAGCGCGCTCAACGGGATATGCGCCGTCTTGGACAGCAGGCCGCCCAGCCGCACGTTCACCTTCATCCGGCCGTTGATCGCCCAGCCGCTCGCGTCGAGGATCGGCCCGAGGCTGCGTTCGCGCAGTTTCAGCCAGGCCACCACCATGCTGGGACCGGAGATCGCCAGCATGATGCCGAGCAGGGCGACCGGAATCCACCAGCCGAGTTCGATGAACTTGCCGAACAGACCGACCAGTACCGCACTGATGCTGCCCAGCGCCACGCCCAGCGCCGCCACCGTACCGACGTCGATGCGACGCGCGGCAGCGGGCGGGGCCGGCGCCGCGGCCGCCACGGGGTTTGCCGCGCCGGTGGCGGCGATGCCGCTGGCGAGCGAGCCCAGCCCGCTCTGGACCGTCGCGTCGCTGGCGGCGGCGCGCTTGGCCACCTGCTCCTCGATCGCGCGGATGAATTTCTTGTACGGCGAGAGAAATGCCTGACCGACATTGGTCGGGTTGTCGATCATCTTGATGATCGACGCGTCCCAGTCGTCGCCCGAGCGGTCGTAGAAGATGCCGTTGCGGCCGACGAACAGGAAATCCGTGTCGCCCGCGGTGAACGCCGCGACGATCGTCATCTTCTTGCCTTGCCGTCGGCACTCGCAGTAGGCGAGGCAGGCCTTGGCGAGGCCGGCCAGCGCGGCGTGCTGGGCCATGTCCCCTACCTGGATCGTCAGGTCGCAGCTGCGGCCGTCCAGAAAGAGCGTGCCCGCCTCGAAGATCGCGCCTTCGCGCCGGTAGAACTCCTTGAACGACACAAAGTTGTGCACCAGCCGCAGCAGATCGCGCTTGTAGCGCAGCAGTTTCTCGAGCTCGACGATGCGCGCGTTGTGCGGCTCGATTTCCTTGTCTTCGGTGATCAGCGCATTCACGGCATCCTGCGCGTCGCTCTCGGCGATCGCGACGATGTCCGCCAGCGCGATCGCGTCGAGACTGGTGGCCGGCCGCGTCGCCAGCCATTGCCGGTACGGTTGCAGCAGCGCCTGCAGCGTGTTCCACTGCGCTTCGCCGAGCATCGCCACGTCCGCGCCGAACAGCGGCCCGGCGCTTTTTTCCTGGAAAGCGCGCAGCGCCTTTGCCCAGGCGGGGTTGACGGCCTCGCCGAGCAGCGGCAGATAGACGTCGGCCGCGACCGGCGCGAGCGGCAGTTCGCTGATCGCCGGCGCGTCAAGCGAGAGCGTCAACGCGGCGATGTCGCGGTAGCGCTCCCGCGACGGGTTCATCTCCGCGGTCGAGCGTGCGTCGTAGGCGGCGAGGCGGCAGCGCGCGAAGAAATCGTCGACCTTCTCGCGCACGGCCTCGAACGCGCTGACCGCCGCGCCGGTGGCGTCGCCGAACGGCAGCACCGCCGTGTCGCCGAGGATCTTGTGCTGCCAGTCGCGCAGCGCGTTGGCGTGCGCGAAAAAGACGTCGGCGCGGGCCCGGTCGATGCCCATCTCGCCGCCCAGGTCCTTCACGCTGCCCTGGGTGTCGATGATGTGCTGGATGACCGTCTGGATCGCGGCGTCGTCCGCGGTCTTCACCGTGATGACGCCGTCGCCGTTGAAGCGCATCGCCGCGATCAGACGCGAGCGGTCGCTGACGTCTGCCAGCGTCAGCGTCGTATCGTCTTTCCGGCCGAGCAGGTCGAGAATGCGCGCCGCTTCCGCGGCGAGCGCCGCGCCGCTCTCGGCGGTATCGGAAAACGCCGTGAGCGGCAGCGAGTCGCCGCCCGCGATCAGATCGTCGGCATCGCGCAACTGCGCGCATGCCCACCGGCAGGCGGCGATCAGCTCGGGAGGGCGGATCCGCCCGTCCTGGTCGGTGTCGATCAGGTCGAGCGTACGGGCGTCGATCTCGACGCCCCGGGTGGGGCAGGCCAGCGCAACCCACAGTTTCTGGTCGAGTTCGTCCAGGTGGGCAAGGTCGGCGCCATTACGAATCGCGACCTGATCGACGCCGCCCGCCCGAAAGAATTGCCAGGTATGTTCCATGTATCGCGTTGGCTCAGCTGTGGTCCGCCGGGAAATCCGCGCCCAGGGTCGTGCTTTCCCAGGTGTCGAAATCGGTGCGCAGGCGCTCCAGCTTCTGGCGCGCCAGATCGAGCGCGGCCTTGCCGAGCACCAGACGCAGCGGCGGCGCGTCGGACAGCGCCGCGTCGATGATGGCCTGCGCGGCGCGCACCGGGTCGCCGGGCTGCTTGCCGCTGCGCTCGTTGGTCTGGCGGCGGCGCTCGCCGGCGGTCGCGTCATAGGCGTCGATGCGCACCGCCGATTGCTTGATCGACGGGCCCGCCCAATTGGTGCGGAACGGTCCCGGTTCGACCAGCATCACGTCGATGCCCAGCGGCTTGACCTCCAGCGCGAGCGACTCCGAAATGCCCTCGACCGCGTATTTGGTGCCGTGGTAATAACCGGTGGCCGCGAAGCTCGTCAGGCCGCCGATCGACGACACGTTCACCACCAGGCCGCTGCGCTGTTCGCGCATGATCGGCAACACGGCCTTCGTCATGTCGACGAGTCCGAAGACATTCGTCTCGAACATCGCCCGCACCGCCTCGTCCTCGCCTTCCTCGATGGCGGCCAGATAACCGTAACCGGCATTGTTGACCAGCGCGTCGATCTGCCCGAAGCGCTGTTTCGACTCGCTCACCACGTGCGCGATCTGCTTGCGGTCGGTGACGTCGAGTTGCAGCGCCAGCGCGTTGTCGGGATGCGCATCGACCAGTTCCTGCAACGTCGAC
>JBPBQT010000213.1:0-10533 GCA_050955065.1 Janthinobacterium lividum
CGGAAATAGGCGAGCGGCTTGGCGACGGATTCGCCGACGGCCTTGAGCGCGGCGAAGTGGATCGTCGCGGTGATCGGATGCGCGTCGAACACCCTTTCGAGCAGGGCGGTATCGCGCACATCGCCTTC
Source organism: Janthinobacterium lividum (assembly GCA_050955065.1). GTDB lineage: Bacteria > Pseudomonadota > Gammaproteobacteria > Burkholderiales > Burkholderiaceae > Robbsia. The sequence continues at coordinate 129 of JBPBQT010000213.1, forward strand.
GATGAAGCTGACCGGCCGGCCGGCGATGCGTTCGATGCGTCGGATGGCCTCGCGTTTGCTGTTCACGAGACTGTCCAGCACGACGACGTCGTAGCCCTGGCCCAACAATTCCACGCTGGTGTGCGCGCCGATGAATCCCGCGCCACCGGTGACGAGAATGGTGCCCTTGCCGTTCATGTTTGCTTCCCTGATAGAAAAATGGTCTTGCCGCTTATGTGATTCAATGTCTGCTGATAGGCGTCGACGACGACGCGTTCGTCGAATTCCCGCTCCGCCTTGCGGCGCGCGGCGCCTTCCATCGTGTCGCGTTGCTGCGCGGGCAGGCACAGCACCCGCTGCATCGCTTCGGCAAGCCGCTGGGCGCTCCTGGCCTCGCACAGTATGCCATTCACCCCGTCCTCCACCACCTCGACGCACCCCGGCACCCGGGTTGCGATCGCGATGCGGCCCATGGCGGCGGCTTCCAGCAGCGTGCGTGGCACGCCCTCGCGATACGACGGCAGGACGATGCAGTCGGCCGCGGCGATATAGGGCCGCACATCATCGGCCTCGCCGAGGTATTCGATCAGTCCTTCAGCGCACCAAGCGTCGACTTCCGTGCGGGAAATCGCGCTGGGGTTCGCCACGCCCACCGGTCCGAGCAACTGCCAGCTTGCTTCGGGGAAGCGGGCCTTGAGCTGTCGCGCGGCGTCGATGAATTCGCCCACGCCCTTGTCCCACAGCAGCCGGCCGATGAGCAGGAAGCGAAAACGTCCGTCCGACGCGTGCGGGCGGACCGCGAAGCGCGTCAGGTCCACGCCTTCGCCGCGCAGCAGCCGCGCGCGCCCGGGATGCGCGAGGAGATCGCGCGACAGGAAGGCGTCGCGGTCGTCGGGGTTCAGAAACCAGACCTCGCGCGGAAAGCGGAAGGCGAGGCGGTACAGCGCCTGCGCGATGCGTGCGGCGCGGCTTGCGTGCAGGAAGACGTAGCCGAGGCCGGTGGTGACGGCGACCGACGGCACCCGCGCCAGGGCGGCGGCCAGCGTGCCGTAGATATTGGGCTTGATGGTGTAGTGGAACACGACGTCGGGCCGCGCGCGGCGATAGATCCGCCAGAGGCTGGCGAGCGTGCGCAGATCCTCGACGGGCCGCGTGCCCTGGGAGGCCAGCGCCAGGTCGATGCAGGTGAAGCCCATCGCGGCGAGCGGCGTGAACGCCGCGTCGCGCGGCGCGACGATCGTCACCCGCGCGCCGGCGCGCGCGAGCGCTTCGAGCAGGCCGCGACGGTAGTTCAGGATCGACCAGGCGGTGTTCGACACCAGGCAGATGTGCAGGGGCGGGTCCGGCAACGGCGCGCCGGTCGATACCCTTGGTCCCGTGGGCGCCACCTGCGCGCCAGGCGTGGCGAGGGCGGCGGCCTCGGCCGGAGCCGCCGGAGTGGCCGGAGTGGCGGCGTCCGGGCCGGAAGCGAACAAGCGATGCTTGAGCGCGTGCAGCCATGCATAGGGGACGATCATATGGGTCAGGTTTTTCGCCAGGCCGAGCCAGTAGAAGGGGTTGAGCGGTTCCGCATGCCGCAGTTGCAGGCGCAGCGTCGAGCGGATCTGCCGGCGCCGACGCGTCGCGCTGATGCCGGTATCGTTGAGTTCGTAGCGGATGCCGATTTCCGGGATATTCGCGCAGTCGTCGTGCCGCATGATCCGCAGAAACAGGTCGAGGTCCTCGGCCGCGGGATAATCCGGGCGGTAGTTGCCGGCGCGCCGGATCGCGTCGCCCCGCAGCATCATGGCCGGATGAATGAAGCAGCTGCGCGCGAAACGTTGCCGGCGGATGGCCGCCGGTGCGGCCGGCGGCGCCAGCACATACGCCGGAACGTAAGCCGCACCCGCACCCGCACCCGCACCCGCACCCGCACCCGCACGGCGGACCGCCTGCGCCCACATGCCGACGGCGCCGACCCGGGGGTGGGCGTCGAGGTAGCGGCGTTGTTTCGACAGGCGCCCGGGCAGCGCCAGGTCGCCCGCGTCGATCCGCGCGATGTAGTCGACGCGCGCGTCGTCGGCGCCGCCGGCGAGAAGCCGCTCGACGCCGGCGGCCAGCGCCGCCTCGATCCCGCCGTTGCGCTCGAAACGCAGCACGTCGATGCGCAGGTTCGCGGGCGGCGGCCCGGCCAGCGACGTGTCGGGGTCGAAAGGCGGCTGACTGCCGTCATCGACGACCAGCACCCGCAGCACGGGCCAGTCCGGCTCGTCGAGCGAGACGAGCGTGCGCCAGGCGTCGGTCAGTCCGTTGTAGACCGGCAGCAGGACGGCGACCGACGAAGAAGGGGGAGCATTCATGATGGACTCGCGGACAGCGCCCGCTGGATATACACGGCATCGACCGCGAGGGCGACACCATAACCGATGGCCAGACCCGCGAGGGCGCCAAAGCCGCCGAAGGCGGGGATCAGCAACAGGTTCGCCCCGAAGGCGGCGCACAGGGCCGCCGCCCACTTCCCCAGCACGACGTAACGCGCCTGATATTTCAGGATGATGAGGTTGCAGATCGCCTCGAGTCCGGCGAGCACCGAGAGCCAGGCGGCCCAGCGCAGGAAGCTGGCCGCATGATCGAAACCCGGGCCGAACACCAGGCGGATGATGAACGGCGCGCAGACGCCCAGCAACACGGCTCCCAGTGCCATCGTCGCGCCGGCGAGCGCCAGAAGACGGAAGAGGTTGCGCCGCAATCGCACCGGGTCGGCGACGCGATAGATGAAGGCGGGGGCCACCGTCTGGGCGAGCATCAGCGCCAGCGTGATCCAGTTCTCGTTCAATTGTTGCGCGGCCGCGTAACGGCCGAGTTCGGCGAAGCCGATGTAGTGTTGCAGCATCAGCCGGTCGAGCTTCATGAACAGATACATGCAGACCAGGCCGAGCCAGAACACCGCGCCCGCGGTGGCGAAATGGCGCAGCAGCGCGCCATCGACGCGCCAGCGAAAACCGGCGTGCCGCCGTTGATAGATAAGCAGACCGATGCCGATCACGGCCGATTCCACCGCCCAGATTCCGCCGAAGCCACCCGGGGGAAGCGCGGCGCGCGCGAGCAGGAAGACCGCCAACGCCTTGGCCAGCGCACTGAACAGCGTCAGCAGCAACGCCGGCTTTGAATAGGTGCGCGCCTGCAACCAGGCGCCGACCACGCCGAACGGCTCGCGAAACACCAGCGTCAGCGCCAGACCGGCGAGCATCGCCGCGACGATCGGGTCGAACGGCCCGTGCGCGCGCCCGAGCGCGCGGCCCGTGGCCAGCACCGTCCAGACCAGCGCGAGCGCGGCCAGCGCGACGGCCATGCGCAGCGCGAACGCGCTGCCCATGATGCGGTCGAGCGTGGCGGAATCGGCCACACGGCCCGGCTCGCGTTCTCTACCGGCGGGCGGTGCGGTATGATCGTGCCGCGAGCCATCGCTTCGGGCGCCCGCGTGCGCGGTACCGTTCTCGCGCGCCCCGGCGGCGACCATTGCCGGCACGAGGATTTCGGCGCCGCATACCCAGGTCAGGGGCGCCGCCACCGTCAGCAGCGTGCTCGCGTACTGCCACTTGCCGAAAACGTCCGGTCCCAGGTAACGCGCCAGAACGCCGCTGGTCACGATCGCGACCCCGACCTGCGTGAGGCGTTCGGCCGCGAGCCAGCCCAGATTGGCCAGCGCCGCGCCCGTGTCGCCGCGCAGCAGGCGGCCCGCGCCGCGCGCGGCGCGTGTCGTGCCGTCGGTCACGTGGCGCGGCACGCGGTGCGGGTGAAATGGCCGTTACGTGCGGTAGGGAGCAGTACGCAGGCAAGGCTTCGCATAGAATGTCCTGTAAGGGTTCCCGTTCCGGTACGGGGCAGCGGGAGACGCACGACGCAGGCGGTCGTGCGTACGCCGGTTGCCGGCAGTCGGGAAACGGCAAGCAAGAAACGGCAAGCAGGAAGCGGATGGCAAGCCACGGGCAGCAGAAAACGGGAAACGCCCGCAATTATATTGAAGTCGGCATGTTTTCTGCATGCCGGTCCGATGATTTTCAAAACAAGGGTACGACAAAGCAATGGTCTCCAATTCCATTTTCAAGGCATACGACATCCGCGGCGTGATCGGCAAGACGCTGGACGCGGACGTGGCGCGACAGATCGGCAAGGCGTACGGCAGCGAAGTGCGCGAGAAGGGCGGCGACGCCGTCGTGATCGGCCGTGACGGCCGTCTGTCGGGCCCGGAACTGTCCATGGCGCTGGCCGAAGGCCTGCGCTCGGCGGGTGTCGATGTCGTGGATATCGGCATGGTGCCCACGCCGGTCGGCTATTTCGCGACGAACGTGCCGCTGAAGCTGGAAGGCGGCGAGCGCAACGTCGATTCGTGCATCGTCATCACCGGCAGCCACAATCCGCCGGACTACAACGGCTTCAAGATGGTGCTGCGCGGCCAGGCGATCTACGGCGACGCGATCCAGGCCCTGTATCAGCGCATCGTCGACCAGCGCTTCAGCGAAGGCGCCGGTTCCCTGCAGACGTACGATATCGCCGATGAATACATCGCGCGCATCGTCGGCGACATCAAGGCCGTGCGGCCGATGAAGCTGGTGCTCGACGCCGGTAACGGCGTGGCGGGCGGACTGGCGCCGCGGCTGTTCAAGGCGCTGGGTGCCGAGGTGCACGAACTGTTCTGCGAAGTGGACGGCAATTTCCCGAACCACCACCCGGACCCGGCGCACGCGGAGAATCTGCAGGACGTGATCCGCGCGCTGAACGAGACCGACGCCGAGATCGGCTTCGCGTTCGACGGCGACGGCGACCGCCTCGGCGTGGTGACCAAGGACGGCCAGATCATCTATCCGGACCGTCAGCTGATGCTGTTCGCCGAGGAAGTGCTGTCGCGCAATCCGGGCGGCCAGATCATCTACGACGTGAAGTGCACGCGCAATCTCGCGACCTGGGTGCGCGAGAAGGGCGGCGAGCCGCTGATGTGGAAAACGGGCCACTCGCTGGTCAAGGCCAAGCTGAAGGAAACCGGCGCGCCGCTGGCCGGCGAGATGAGCGGTCACGTGTTCTTCAAGGACCGCTGGTTCGGCTTCGACGACGGCCTGTACACCGGCGCGCGGATGCTGGAGATCCTCTCGCGCGTGGCCGATCCGAGCGCGTTGCTCAACGGCCTGCCGAACTCGCTGTCGACGCCCGAGCTGCAGATCAAGCTCGAGGAAGGCGAGAATGTCGCGCTGATCGCCAAGATGCAGAAGAACGCCCAATTCACCGGCGCGGACGATGTCGTGACGATCGACGGCATGCGCGTCGAATACCCGGACGGTTTCGGGCTCGCGCGTTCGTCGAACACCACGCCGGTCGTCGTGCTGCGTTTCGAAGCCGACAACGAGGAGGCGCTGACGCGCATCCAGGACGATTTCCGCCGCGTCATCCTGGCGGAAAAGCCGGACGCCCAGCTGCCGTTCTGAACGACGGCGATGGCGCGGAAGGCCGCGCATGCGGTCTTTCGCGCGACCCCGCGGCCGCCCCGGAGGCGTGCCTGTAGTGGTTTTTCACACGATTGGTTACAGATTTGTCACCACATCGCCCCATGTGGCGTCCGATTGACGCGGTAAAATCGTTGTTTTTTTAGACGAATGACTGCTTCGGACCGCCCGCGCTTGAAAATCGCCATTGTCAAAGTGTCGTCGCTGGGCGATGTGGTGCACACCATGCCGGTCGTCGCCGACATCCTGCGATATCACCCCGACGCCGAGATCGACTGGGTCGTCGAGGAAGGCTTTGCCGAGCTGGTGCAGCTGGTGCACGGCGTGCGGCGCGTGATTCCGGTGGCCTTGCGCCGCTGGCGGCATTCGCCGTTCGGCTCGCGCGCCCGTGGCGAATGGGCGGCCTGCAAGAGGCAATTGCGCGACGAGCGGTACGACCACGTGATCGACTGCCAGGGGCTGGTGAAAACCGCTTGGCTGGCCTCGCGCGCGCGCGGCCCGGTGACGGGGCTGGCCAACCGTACCGACGGCGCCGGCTACGAATGGCCGGCGCGCTATTTCTACGATACATCGATCCCGATCGAGCGCCGCACCCATGTGGTCGAGCGCTCGCGCCAGCTCGTCGCGGCGGCATTGCAGCTGCCGATGCCGGAAGCGGATCTGACGCAGATCGACTTCGGCCTCGATACCCGGGCGAGCGCGCTGGCGCTGGCGCATGTCGGCATGAACCTGCCGGTACCCTACGTCGTGTTCGTCCACGCCAGTTCCCGGGCCGACAAGCAATGGCCGGAAACCGAGTGGATCGCGCTGGGCGAGGCGCTGGTGCGGCGGGGCGCGTCGATCGTTCTGCCCTGGGGCAACGAACAGGAGCACCTGTGCAGCCTGCGCATCGCCGAGGCGTTCGGCGACGCGGCGCTGGTGCCGCCGCGCCTGTCGCTGCCGGCCGTGGTGGGGCTGCTCGACGGCGCGGCGGCGACCGTCGGCGTCGACACCGGGCTCGTGCATATCGCCGCGGCGTTGAAGCGGCCCACCGTCGAGCTGTATAATTTCTCGACCGCCTGGCGCACCGGGGGATACTGGTCGCAGAAAGTCATCGAGATCGGCGCGGCGAACCGGCCCCCGCATCTGGTCGACGTCAAGCGCGCGCTCGGCGATTTCGGCCTCCTGTGATGTTGCGCAGCTCGGGCGTACGGTAAATCGGCTATCCTGCCGGATGATCGGTCCGACCTCCTGAAAAGCGCCTGTCCATGAGCACCTCTCAAATCCTCGAAGTCGAAGGCGACTGGGATGCCCGTCGCCTGTCGACGCCCCGCGAAACGCTGGTCGCCGCACTCGAACGCGGTCGCGTCCTGTACTTTCCCCATCTCGATTTTCCGCTGGAGAGCGGCGAGGCCGCGTTGCTGGATCCGGCGATCGCGGACCCCAGGCGCAAGAACATCAGCCTTGCCCCCGACGGCACGCTCGCGGGCGTGGCCGGCGACGCGGCGACGCAGGCGCGGGTCCGTGCGCTGATCGCCCGCTATCAGGCACGTGCCGCGAGCCTGATCGACGGCCTCGCGCCCGCCTATCGCGGCAAGCTGCGCGCCGCCCCCACCAGTCTGCGCCTGCATCGCGTGGAAACGCGCGAGACATCGTGGCGCGCCGACGACAGCCGGTTGCACCTGGATGCCTTCCCGTCCCGGCCGAACCGCGGCGAGCGGATCCTGCGCGTTTTCACGAACGTCAATCCGGGCGGCGAGCCGCGCGTCTGGCGGGTCGGCGAGCCGTTCGACGCCGCCGCGCGGCGTTTCCTGCCCCGCATCGCGCCGCAGCGCCCGGGCAGCGCCTGGTTGCTGAAGACGCTCGGCATCACGAAGTCGCGCCGCACGCCGTACGATCACCTGATGCTCGGCCTGCACGACGCGATGAAGGCCGATCTCGCGTATCAGAAAAGTTGCGAACAGCAGACGATGCCGTTTCCGCCGGGCAGCGTCTGGATCTGTTTCTCCGACCAGACGTCGCATGCGGTGATGTCGGGCCAGTTCATGCTCGAGCAGACGTTTTTCCTGCCCGCCGCCGCGATGGTCGAGCCGGACTGCGCGCCGCTCGGCGTGCTCGAGCGGCTGACCGGCCGCGCGCTGACCTAGGGCCGGCCGCATGACTTCTCCGCTGGCCGCGCCCGCGTGGCGGATCCGTCTGCTGCGCGTCGTCTACCGTGGTCTCTGGTGGCTGGTCGCGCCGGGTGCCGTCATCCGCCTGCTGTGGCGTTCGCGCCAGGAGACCGGTTACCGGCGCCATATCGGTGAGCGGTTCGGATGGGGCGGGGCGCCGCTTGATGCCCCGTTCCCGGACCCGGACGACCGCCCGCTGATCTGGGTACACGCGGTCTCGGTCGGCGAGACGCGTGGCGCGCAGCCGCTGATCGAGGCGTTGCTGGCCGCGTATCCGGACGCGCGCCTATTGATCACGCACATGACGCCCGGCGGACGCGCGGCAAGCCTCGCGCTGTTCGGCGACCGGGTGCTGCGCGCGTACCTGCCCTATGACATGCGTGGCCCGGTGCGGCGCTTCCTGCGGCGCTACCGCCCGCGCGTCGGCGTCGTGATGGAAACCGAGGTCTGGCCGACGTTGATCGACGAGTGCGTGCAGGCCGGCGTGCCGCTGGTGCTCGCCAACGCCCGGATGTCCGAACGCTCGTTCCGGCGCGCGGCGCGCTTTGGCGCCGGCGCGCGCGCCGTGTTCGGCGGTCTGACGGCGGTGCTCGCGCAGACCGATGCGGACCGTGAGCGTCTCGCCGCGCTCGGCGCGCGACGGGTCGACGTGCTCGGCAACATCAAGTTCGATGTGCGGGTCGATCCGGTGCTGGTCGCGCTCGGGCAGCGCTGGCGCGCGGCGTTCGGCACGCGCCCCGTGTGGGTGGCGGCGAGCACGCGCGAAGGTGAGGAAATGCTGGTGCTGGAGGCGTTTGCGCGGCAGCTCGCCGCCGGGCCGGCCGATGCGCTGCTGATCCTGGTGCCGCGTCATCCGCAGCGCTTCGATGAAGTCGGCGAGCTGGTGACGCGCTCATGGCGCAGCATCCGGCGTTCCGCGTGGTCCACGCAAACGCCGCTGGCGCCGGACATCCAGGTGCTGATCGGCGACTCGATGGGCGAACTCGTGGCCTATTATGCTGCCGCCGATCTGGCCTTCATCGGCGGCAGCCTCGTCCCCACCGGCAGTCACAACCTGATCGAGGCGGCGGCGGTCGGCTGCCCGGTGCTGATCGGGCCGCACACCTTCAATTTTGCGCAGGCCAGCCTGCATGCGATCGAATCAGGCGCGGCGCTGCGGGTCGACTCCGCCACGGCGCTGGGCGACGCGGCGGCCGCCCTCCTGTCCGACGCCGCACGCCGGCACGCGATGGCGGCGGCCGCGCAGGCGTTCGCGCAGCGGGACCGCGGCGCCACCGCGCGCACGGTCAAGGCGCTGGCGACGTATCTGAAGCGCTAGAGAGGCGACTTGAGGACAGACGGACACGGCTCGCGGACACGGCTTACGGCCGCGATTCACAGACGCGATTCACAGACGCGATTCACAGACGCGATTCACAGACGCGATTCACAGACGCGATTCATAGACGCGATTCACAGACGCGGCTCCGCTCACCGTCCTGACATACCGTTCAATAGCTCGGGACCGACGGGTCGACCTGTCGCGACCACGCATCGATACCGCCCGACAGGTTCCAGACCTGGGTGAAGCCGCGCGATTCGAGGAACATCGCGACCTGGGCGCTGCGCGCGCCATGGTGGCAGATGCAAACGACTTCGGCGTCCGGGTCGATTTCCTCGCTGCGCGCCGGAATCTGGCCCATCGGAATCGACGTGCTGCCGGTGATCGCGGCCGTTTGCACTTCCCAGGGTTCACGCACGTCGAGCAGCACCGGAGCGGGGCGGGACGTGTCGGCAAGACGTTCGGCGAGGGCGGAGGGGGCGAGCTGTTGCATCAGAGGTCCGGGAAAGGAAAGGCGCGGATTCGGGAACGGAAACAGAAAATGACACGGCACGGGAGCGCGAGACGGGAGCGCCGGACGGGAGCACGAGGCCGTTCCCCTGCGCTAACGGACCCGCGCCGTGCAGGCACTGGGCTCAGAAGGTGAAGCGTTGCGGCTGCAACGCATGGTGCAGCGGCGTGACATAGGTCTCGAACAGGTCGACGATCCGGAATTCCGTCTCGTTCAGACGGGTCACGATCTGGGCCTTCATCACCGGCGCATCGCCGACGAAGGCCGACATCCGGCCGCCCACCTTCAGTTGTTCGAGCAGTGTCTGCGGCAGCACCGGCAGGCCGCCGGAGACGACGATCACGTCGTAGGGGGCGTTCGCGGCCCAGCCGCGCGCGGCGTCGCCCACGGCCAGTTCCACGTTCGTCACCGCATTCGCCAGCAGGTTCTGCTGGGCGAACGCGGCGATCTCCGGGCTCAGCTCGATGCTCAGCACCTGCTGCGCGCGGGCGCCGAGCAGCGCCGCCATGTAACCCGAACCGGTGCCGATCTCCAGCACCGATTCGTGCTTGCGCACCGCGAGCTCCTGCAGGACGCGCGCCTCGATCTTCGGCGACAGCATGTGCTCGCCGTGCGGCAGCGGGATGTCGAAGTCCGCGAAGGCGAGGTTGCGATACGGCGCCGTGACGAAGTGCTCGCGCTTGACGACCGCCAGCAGTTCGAGCACGTCGTGATCCAGTACCTCCCAGGGCCGGATCTGCTGCTCGATCATGTTGAAACGTGCCTGTTCGATATTCATGATGTTTGCCAATGCCTGCCGATGTCTGCCGCTATGAGCCGCTATGAGCCGCTGTGGGCCCGGAAAGAGCCCCCGGGAATGCTTTCGAGGAATACCGCACCGGGGATTGTAACAAATCAGTTTGCGTCCCGGCAGCGCATTGCCGTGGCAAGCGCGGGGGCTTCCGGTAAGATCGTCGTTCGCCGTGGG
>JBPBQT010000214.1:0-9827 GCA_050955065.1 Janthinobacterium lividum
GCGCCGGTAGCGACGAAACGCATCGCGAGAAAGATCGATGCCATGCCGCAGGCGGCGTTCCCGAGGGTGAAGACATCCGCGAGATGAAGCTCCCGGATCATCGAGAAATGCTTCGGACGGTCGACGGATGACGGCATTGTGGCTCCAGAGGATAGAAAGGACATGCGGGCCGCGAAATGCCGCGGCGGCACCAGTCAAAGCAATACCCTTGCCCGCTTGATGATCGAGGCGTCGCCCTGTTTCCCGCCCGACGCTTCGCGCACTGCCGACACGGCCCGTTCGCGCTTCGCCATCCGTGCTTTGGCCGGTCAGTACGTCTGGCCGGCGGTGAGCAGGCGCAGCAGGCCCCGCAGCGCGTGAACGGTGGCCTGTTCGCGGATGCTCGCGCGGTCGCCGTCGAAATGGCAGGTCTCGGTCCGGGAGCGCATGGTTCCGGCCGTACGGACGCCGGCTGCCCGGACGCCGCCATCCCGCGCATCATCGGCGGCGCTGTCGTCGCGACCGGTGCCACTGCCGCCATGCTGCGCCCAGCCGAAGCACACGGTACCCACCGGTTTGGCCGGCGTGCCGCCGCCCGGTCCGGCAATTCCGGTCACCGCGACGGCAATTTGTGCAAAGCTCGCGGCCAGCGCGCCTTCGGCCATGGCCTGCGCCACCGGCTCGCTGACCGCGCCGTATTGCGCGATCACGGGGCCGGGAACCCCGATCGCCGTGCTTTTCGCTTCGTTGGAATAGGTCACGTAACCGCGCTCGAACCACGCGCTGCTGCCGGGAATGTCGGTGACCGCCGCGGCGATCATGCCGCCGGTGCAGGACTCGGCGCTGACCAGCAGCCATCCCGCGGCGCAAAGCGCGTCGCCGAGTTCGGCGGCCAGTGATTGCAGGTGACGGCCCGCAGGCGCTATCGCACTACCCATGACGATTCTCCCCGGGTTGTATGACGGGATACGGCTGGTTCGGTATGCAGAAGACGGGTGCATGGACCCCCTCCGGGGCTCATTGCCGCCAGAGCGCGATGACGATCAAGGTGAACAGCGCGGCGACGATATCGTCGAACATGATGCCGAAGCCGCCTTTCAGACGCCGGTCGAAATAGCGGATCGGCGGCGGTTTGACCATGTCGAAGAAGCGGAACACCAGGAAACTGCCCAGTTGCCCGGCGAAGGTGGTGGGCATCACGAACAGCAGCACGATCCAGATCGCGACGATCTCGTCCCACACCACCGAACCGGGGTCCGGCACGCGCATCCGCCGGGCGGTGAAGCCGCAGAGTCCGACGCCCAGCACGAAGCCCGCCGCGATCACCACCAGCCAGGCGCGGGTGCTCAGATACGGATTGAGCACAACGAACGACAGCCAGCCGAACAGTGTGCCACAGGTGCCCGGCATGATCGGCGACAGGCCGCTGCCGAAACCCAGGGACACGATATGAAACGGGTGCGACAGCATGAACCGCAGCGTCGGCCGCTGCGCACGCGGCCGGGGAACGTCGTGCGGTCCTCCTCTGCCGGGCGCGGCGCGGTCGACGACGGTCCATTCGGGATCGGGCTGCGCGCCGGAGGAGGGGGGCGGACGGGATGGGTCAGTCGGCATGAAAGTGGTCGAATCCTGTGAGGGAAAGGGGCAGCGGCGCGCCGTCGCGGTCGATCCACGTCAGGCGCGCCGTTTCGGCGGGAGGCGGCGCGCCGGCCGTTGCCGGGGGAGCTGCCGAGGGGGCCGCCGGGTCCAGGGCGACGATCGTGCCGATGCGGCTCAGCCGCACCCCGCACTGCGCGGCGGCGTCGAGCATCCGCGCGCGCGCGGCCACCGGCGCCGTCAGGCACAGTTCGTAGTCGTCGCCGCCGGCCAGCGTGCACTCGCGCTGGATCGCCGTGCTCCGGCGCCGCAGGTGGATCGAACGCGGCACGGCGTCGGCGTCGACCACCGCACCGACGCCGGAGCGCCTGAGGATGTGGCCGAGATCGCCGGCGAGGCCGTCGGAGAGGTCGATCGCCGCGTGCGCGATGCCGCGCAGCGCGACGCCGAGCGCGACGCGCGGCTCGGGCATCTCCATGGCGTCGCGCACCGCCGCGAGGGTGGCCGCCGCGTCGCGGTCCGCGTCGTCGTCGGCAGTGTGTTGCGCGCGCGCGTCGATTCGGGCGGGGACGGCGCCATCGGCCGGGCGATCGACGTCGGCGGAAAAGTCGGCGGGACCCGCGTCGTCGCGCCAGTCGCCGCGCATCAGGCCGAGCGCCAGCCGGGCGTCGCCGAGCGTGCCCGAAACCCAGATGTCGTCACCGGCGCGGGCCGCGTCGCGGCGCAGCGCCAGACCGGTGGGCACATCGCCGAAGATCGTGATGCCGATCGTCAGCGGACCGGCGGTGGTGTCGCCGCCGACCAGTTCGCAGCCGAAACGCTCCGCGAGCGCGAACAGTCCGGCGGAGAAGGCCTCCAGCCAGTCGGCCTCGGCGCGCGGCAGCGCCAGCGCCAGCGTGAACGCGGTCGGCGTGGCGCCCATTGCCGCCAGGTCCGACAGGTTCACCGCGAGGCATTTGTGCCCGAGCCGGTACGGGTCGACATCGGCCAGGAAGTGCCGTCCGGCCACCAGCATGTCGGTGGACACGGCGAAGTCGGCGCCGGGCCGGCCAGGCAGCAGCGCGCAGTCGTCGCCGATGCCCAGATGCGCGGCCCGCCCCAGAGCGGCGGCGCGGCGGGCGCGCTGCAAAAAGAAACGGTCGATCAGGTCAAATTCACTCAACATGCTGACAAAAGAGGACACTCATACGGTAAAGGGACGGATTCGGGTTTCCCCGCGCGGGTTCCGCGTCCCGCTGCGGGTGGCAGGCGCATCATGCCCTTTGCATGACGAAGCCGTAAATGCGGCGATATTTGGCGCTACAATGCGCGGTCAGTTTCCTTTCGATCCCGCTAGATCCGCAGGTTCTTATGTCCACACCAGTGAATGAAAAACTGCGCGAAGCCGCGCTTGATTATCACGAATTCCCGACGCCGGGTAAAATTGCGATCGCTCCGACGAAGCAATTGTTGAATCAGCGCGATCTGGCGCTCGCGTATTCGCCCGGCGTCGCCGCGGCGTGCGAGGAGATCGTCAAGGACCCGTTGAACGCCGCACGCTTCACCGCGCGCAGCAATCTGGTCGGCGTCGTGACGAATGGTACCGCGGTCCTCGGCCTGGGCGATATCGGCCCGCTCGCCTCCAAGCCCGTGATGGAAGGCAAGGCGGTGCTGTTCAAGAAGTTCGCCGGCATCGACGTCTTCGACATCGAGTTGAATGAAAAAGATCCGCTCAAGCTGATCGAGGTGATCGTCGCGCTCGAACCGACGTTCGGCGGCATCAATCTCGAAGACATCAAGGCGCCGGACTGCTTCGTCGTCGAGCGCGAATGCCGCAAGCGCATGAACATTCCGGTGTTCCATGACGACCAGCATGGCACGGCGATCGTCGTCGCGGCGGCGGTCACGAACGCGATGAAGGTCGTGGGCAAGGAACTGTCCGAGGTCAAGGTGGTGTCGTCGGGCGCCGGCGCGGCCGCGCTGGCCTGTCTCGATCTGCTGCTCGACATCGGCGTGAAGCTCGAGAACATCACGGTGACCGATCTTGCCGGCGTCGTCTACAAGGGCCGCGTCGAGCTGATGGACCCGGACAAGGACCGTTTCGCGCGCGAAACGTCCGAGCGCACGCTGCTCGAGGCGATCGAAGGTGCGGACATTTTCGTCGGTCTGTCCGCGGGCGGTGTGCTGAAGCAGGAAATGGTCGTCAAGATGGCGAACCGTCCGCTGATCCTGGCGCTGGCGAACCCGAATCCGGAGATCCTGCCGGAACTGGCGCTGGAAGTGCGCCCGGACGCGCTGATCGCCACGGGTCGCACCGACTACCCGAACCAGGTCAACAACGTCCTGTGCTTCCCGTTCATCTTCCGCGGCGCGCTCGACGCGGGCGCCACCACGGTGACGCGGGAAATGGAAATCGCCGCGGTCAACGCGATCGCGGAACTCGCGCGCCAGGAGCAGAGCGACGTCGTGGCGACCGCCTACGGCATCCAGGATCTGTCCTTCGGTCCCGAGTACCTGATTCCGAAGCCGTTCGACCCGCGCCTGATCGTCAAGATCGCGCCGGCCGTGGCCAAGGCCGCGATGGATTCCGGCGTGGCCAGCCGTCCGATCGAGGACATGGACGCCTACGAACAGCATCTGCAGCAGTTCGTCTATCAGAGCGGCACGATCATGAAGCCGGTGTTCCAGGTCGCGCGCGCCGCCACGCCGGAACAGAAGAAGGTCGTGTTCAGCGAAGGCGAGGAAGAGCGCGTGCTGCGCGCGGTGCAGATCCTGGTCGACGAGAAGATCGCGTCGCCGATCCTGGTGGGCCGCCCCGCGGTGATCCAGCAGCGCATCGCCCGCTACGGGCTGCGCCTGATCCAGGACCACGACTACACGGTGGTCAATCCGGAAGCCGACGAACGCTATCGCGACTACTGGCAAACCTACCTCCAGATGCAGGCGCGCAAGGGCACCACCGCGCAGTCGGCGAAGCTCGAAATGCGGCGCCGCCCGACGCTGATCGGTTCGATGCTGGTGAAGAAGGGCGAGGCGCGCGGCATGATCTGCGGCACGATCAGCACCACGCACCGGCACCTGCATTTCATCGACCAGGTACTGGGCAAGCGTGAGGGCGCGACGGTCTATGGCGCGATGAACGCGCTGATGCTGCCGGGCCGCCAGATCTTCCTGGTCGACACGCACGTGAACTACGACCCGACGCCGGAGCAGCTGGCCGAGATCACGATCATGGCGGCCGAGGAAGTGCGCCGCTTCGGCATCGAGCCGAAGATCGCGCTGCTGTCGCACTCGAACTTCGGTTCGAGCAAGGAGCCGAGCGCGCAGAAGATGCGCGACACGTTCGAGATCCTGAAGGTGCGGGCGCCCGACCTGGAAATCGAAGGCGAGATGCACGGCGACCTCGCGCTGGATCCGAAGATGCGCGCCGACCTGATGCCGGACTCGCCGCTGCAGGGCGAAGCGAACCTGCTGGTGATGCCGAACATCGACGCCGCCAACATCGCCTACAACCTGCTGAAGACGGCCGCCGGCAACAACGTGGCGATCGGCCCGATCCTGCTCGGCGCGGCGCAGCCGGTCCACGTGCTGACCGCGTCGGCCACGGTGCGCCGCATCGTCAACATGACGGCCCTGCTGGTGGCCGACATCGTCGCCGAGGACCGCTGAACCCGGCCGGTCCGTACGGGCCCCGGATGCGCGTGTGCCGCATCCGGGGCCCGTTCTTTTATACGGTCATGGCGCGTCGCGCGCATCGGCAATCGTCTGATATCGCGATATCTCGTTGATTCGTCTTGCCATTAGAGATACCCTTACGCCTTCAGCGGTCTGATTTTGGCGGGCGCGCGTGCGTTTTTTCTGGTAGGCGCGGCATATCGGCAAGGGAAAGTCCCGACCTGTGCGGCGACGGCCCGCCGGCAGCGGGCCTGCCGGCGACGGCTCGGGCCGCGGCGGGCATCCGCAGGGCTGCCGGCAACGGCCGGTGTCGACGCGGCGGCGCTGTTCCCGGGGAACGGATCCAGGAGGCACGGTGATGCGTGGTCTGCTCAATCGGATGCGACGCGGCGCGCTGACGCTGGCGATCGCGACGGGTTGCCTCGGCAGCATGACGCAGGCCGTCCACGCGCGCGATTTCGCGCCGCGCCTGGCGCCGGCGTGGGTCCAGAACTTTTCGCCGGTCATTCCGGTATCGAAACTCCCCGTCGCGGCCGCGCGCCTGCTGGCCACCATCCGTGCCGGCGGGGAATTTCCGTACGAAAAGGATGGCGCCATCTTCGGCAACCGCGAACGGCTGCTGCCACGGCAGCCGCGCGGCTATTACCGGGAATATACGGTTCCCACGCCGCGGGCACGGGACCGGGGCGCCAGGAGGATCGTTTGTGGAGGACCGCCGCGGACAACCGACGAGTGCTACTACACGGATGACCATTACAGCAGTTTCAAACGAATCCAGGGATGACAACGGTATGAGCGGCAACCACTCTGCGCACGACACCGTGGTCGCGGGCGATCTGTTCGGACGCAGCGATGTGAATCTCTTCAGGCAGGTGCTTTCGCTTCGCGACAACGCCCCTGAGCGCAAGCAGCCGGCGCCGTGCGCCCCCGAGGAAGCGGTGATCAATATTTTCAAGACGGTTCGACCCAACATCGTGCAGTCGATCCGCGCGTTCCGCGTGGTCGACCTGGCGGCCGAGGCCCAGCGTCTGGGGCAGCATTTCCTGTACGCGAACTGCGCGGCGGCGATGACGAAGGGGGAAGTGCTGGAGACCATCTCCAGCGCGTTCTTCTTCCCGAAGCATTTCGGCAAGAACTTCGATGCGCTGTATGACTCGCTGACCGATCTGGTCGCGAAATCCGGCGAGCAGCCGGGCTTCGTGGTCGTGCTCGACAGCCTGCCGGCGGTGCAGAAGTTCGACAAGGAAGCGCGCGAGAACCTGCTCGACGTCTTTCGCGAGGCCGCCGAGTTCTGGGCCGAGCGACGGGTCACCTTCCGGGTGTTCTACTCGTTTCTCTGATCCGGTCCGGTCCGGCCGTCTCGATGCGTCACCAGCCGCCCCAGCGGCCCGCGAGCGCGGCAAGCAGCGCGATACCCGCGGTCTCGGTGCGCAGGATGCGCGGCCCGAGCGACAGCGCCGCGTAGCCCGCTTCCTGCGCCCGTGATTCTTCCTCGGGCGACCAGCCGCCTTCCGGGCCGATCAGCAGACTGACCCCGCCGGGCGGCGGCGTCTGCGGCAGGTCGGCAAAGCGCAGCGTGGCGCGCGGCGAGAGCAGCAGCCGCAACGGCCGGGGAGGCGCGCCCGCCGCCGGCGGTTCGCCGGACGGCTGCCCCGGTGCCCGCGACGGCGACGCGCGTGCCGTGATGGCGGACGCCGCCGCGTCGGTCATCGCTGCGTCGGGCATTGCCGCGCCGAGAACCGCCGCGCCGCGCGACAGGGGCGCCGCCGCGTCGAGCCAGGGGTGAAAACCGGTGGGCGCGACGACCTCGGGCACCACGTCACGGGCGCATTGCTCGCAGGCGGCCCGCACCAGCGCCTGCCAGTGCGCGTGGCGTCGCGCGGCGCGTTCCCCGGACAGGCGCACGACGCTGCGTTCGGCCAGCAGCGGCGCGATCCGGCTCACGCCCAGTTCCACCGCCTTCTCGATCAGCCAGTCCATTTTCTCGTTGCCGGCGATACCCTGCGCCAGTTCGATCCGGTACGGCGGTTCCGTTCCGTTCGGCGGCAATGCGTCGCCGAGGGTCGCCACCGCGTGTTTCCTGCCGATGTCGGCCAGCGTCGCCGCATGCGCGGGGCCCGCGCCGTTGAAGAGCGTGAGCGCGTCACCCGCTTGCAGGCGCAGCACCTGCACGTGACGCACGACCGTGTCGGGCAGCGCGAGCGACGCGCCGCGGCGCAGGGGAGCATCGATGAAAAAGCGTGGCATGTCGGATCGGTTCGGGCGGAGTGCCGGCAGTTTGCCACGAATCGCGCGCCGCCGGCCGCCGACGCGAACGGGCCGGCGCGCCCGCCCGGGCCGCGTGGCCGCCATGCCGCTTCGATGCCGAAGCCAGGGTATTTCGCCGGTCCGTTCTGATAGAATGATCGGCCCGATGGGTGCGCGCATTCGACGCGGCTCGCCGTCATATCGCTTTCCTGTCGCTTTCTTTGCCATACGCGCCGCTCGGGAGACGGACGGCGCCAGCTCTCGATAACATGACCATTCAGATCAGCCGCCGCCAGACCATGCCCATCGCCAACGCCGTTCGTTTCCTGGCAATGGACGCGGTCGAGCAGGCGAATTCGGGCCACCCCGGCATGCCGATGGGCATGGCGGAGGTCGGCGTCGCGCTGTGGCACCGCCATCTGCGGCATAACCCCGCGAACCCGCACTGGCCGGACCGCGACCGCTTCATCCTGTCGAACGGTCATGGCTCGATGCTGCTCTACGCGTTGCTGCACCTGACCGGCTACGACCTGCCGATCGACGAACTCAAGCGGTTCCGGCAACTGCACAGCAAGACCCCGGGCCACCCGGAAGTCGGCATCACGCCCGGCGTCGAGACCACCACCGGGCCGCTCGGCCAGGGCCTGGCGAACGCGGTCGGCATGGCGCTCGCCGAGAGCCTGCTGGCAAGCGAATTCAACCGCCCCGAGGCGACGATCGTCGATCACCACACCTATGCGTTCGTTGGCGACGGCTGCCTGATGGAGGGCATCTCGCACGAGGTGTGTTCGCTGGCCGGCACGCTCGGGCTGTCGAAGCTCGTCGTGCTGTACGACGACAACGGCATCTCGATCGACGGTCATGTCGAGCACTGGTTCGGCGACGACACGCCGAAGCGTTTCGAGGCGTACGGCTGGCATGTGGCGCGGGGCGTCGACGGTCACGACATCGATGCGGTCGACGCGGCGATCCGCGATGCGAAGACCTCCGGCAAGCCCTCGCTGATCTGCTGTCGCACGACGATCGGCCATGGCTCGCCGAAGATGGCCGGCACGCACGGCGTGCATGGCGCGCCGCTCGGCAAGGACGAGATCGCCGCGACGCGCGAATCGCTCGCCTGGTCGCATACGCCGTTCGAGTTGCCGGCGGAGGTGTATGAAGCGTGGGACGCGCGCGCGCAGGGCCGGCGGCACGAAGACGAATGGAACACGCGCTTTGACGCCTATCGGGCGACATATCCGGAGCTGGCGGCCGCCTTCGCGCGCCGCATGCGCGGCGCGCTGCCGGCGGGCTGGCAGGACGCGGCCGCGGCGATCATCGCCGGCGCGGTGGCCAAGGGCGAGACCATCGCCACGCGCAAGGCGTCGCAGCAGGTGATAGAGGGGCTGGCCGCGGCGCTGCCCGAACTGCTCGGCGGCTCGGCGGACCTGACCGGCTCGAACCTCACCAACTGGAAGGCGTCGGTTCCGGTGCGCGCGAGCGCCGAGGGGCTGCGCGGCGGCAACTACGTCAATTACGGCGTGCGCGAGTTCGGCATGAGCGCGGCCATTAACGGCATCGCGCTGCATGGCGGCTACATCCCGTTCGGCGGCACCTTCCTGACCTTCTCCGACTACAGCCGCAACGCGCTGCGCGTCGCCGCGCTGATGAAGGCGCGCGCGATCTTCGTCTTCACGCACGATTCGATCGGCCTGGGCGAGGACGGCCCGACGCACCAGTCGATCGAGCATGTCGCCAGCCTGCGCATGATTCCGCAGTTCGACGTCTGGCGTCCGGCCGACACGGTCGAGGCGGCGGTGGCCTGGACCCAGTCGATCGAGCGCCAGGGCCCGAGCGCGCTGATCTTCAGCCGGCAGAATCTGCCGTTCAACGCGCGCTCGGACGCGCAGATCGCGGCGATCGCGCGCGGCGGCTATGTGCTGGTGGACTGGAACGAGGACATTCCGGCGCGCAAGGTGATCCTGCTCGCGACGGGTTCCGAGGTGGGCCTGGCGACCGCGGCGGTCGAGGCGCTGCAGCAGGTCGGTATCGGCGCGCGCGTCGTGTCGATGCCGTCGACCACCGTGTTCGACCGGCAGGACGCGGACTGGCGCGAGCGCGTGCTGCCCAGGGGCGTCGCGCGCGTGGCGATCGAGATGGGCGTCGGCGACTTCTGGCGCAAGTACGTCGGCCTGGAAGGCGGCGTGGTGGGCATCGATACCTTCGGCGAATCCGCTCCGGCGGAGGCGCTTTTCAAGCACTTCGGTTTCACCGTCGACAATGTGGTGAAGACGGTCAGAGCCGTGCTCGACTGATTTTTCAAGCGATAGGAGACGTACCATGACGGTTCGCGTTGCAATCAACGGCTATGG
>JBPBQT010000215.1:0-9799 GCA_050955065.1 Janthinobacterium lividum
CGCAACGCGCGCATGTCACGTCGCCGCGTCCCGCTCACCGTTGTTCGAAATGACCAAATCGCCGGTCGTCCGACTCCCGCTGGCTGTCCAGTGCGGTGACCCGGGCGGCGGGCGGCCCGCGTCGCATCCATTCCAGCATCAGATCGACCTGATCGGGCGAGCCCTGAACGATGGCCTCGACCGAGCCGTCACCGACGTTTCGCACCCATCCCCGCACGCCGAACATATGCGCCTGACGCACTGCAGACGCACGATAGCCCACGCCCTGAACCCGTCCCAGCACGCGTACGGAATAGGTTTCAAGCGAGGTGTCGGATGAAGCATCGTATGAAGAGACAGACATGGTGGCCATCGTGAACGGGAAAGCGTTTCATTCTACGATGGCTGCCGCCGCACCGTGCCACCCGTGCCGCATGTCGCCGTCACACCGTCCAGTGGGCGCGCGGATCGAACTTGGTCGCCTTTTCCATCGCCAGGTAAGCATTGCGCGCGTCGTTGCTCGTCGACGGCGGCAATGCGATCTGCAACTGCACGTACAGATCGCCCGGCGGCGTGCCCGGAATGCCCTTGCCCTTGAGGCGCAGCTTGCGGCCTGCCGGTGAATCCGGCGGAATCGTCATCTGTACCGAACCATCCGGCGTCGGCACCGAGACGGTGGCGCCCAACGCGGCTTCCCAGGGGGCCAGCGGCAGGTCGAGCGAAACGTCCCGGCCGTCGATGCGGTAGATCCGGTGCGGCGCGAAGGCGATCTCGAGGAACAGATCGCCCGCCGGGCCCTGGCCCGTGCCGGGTGCGCCCTGGCCGCTCAGCCGCATCTTCTGACCTTCGCGCACGCCCTGCGGAATCCGCACGTCGAGCGTGCGTTCCTGCGTGCTCGCGCGGCCCAGCTCGTCGACCACCGGCACGCGCAGCGTGATCTTGCGCTGCGCGCCGCGATAGCTGTCCTCCAGATCGACGACCACTTTCGCGTGATGGTCCTGACCGGCCGTATTCATCTGCCGCCGTCCGCCGAAACCGGCGCCACCTGCGCGCCGGCCACCGCCGCCGAACATCGTTTCGAAGAAATCGCTGAAATCGCCTTGCGCGGCGCCTGCACCGCCACCGCCGCCACCGCGGCCGAACTCATAGCCTTCGTTCCAGTTCGGCGGCGGCTGGAAGTCCTGGCCATTGCGCCAGTTGCTGCCCATCCGGTCGTAGGCCGCGCGCTTTTCGGGGTCCTTCAGCACCTGATACGCCTCGCCGAGTTCCTTGAAGCGGTCCTCGGCGTCCTTCTCTTTGTTGACGTCGGGATGGTACTTGCGCGCCAGCTTGCGGTAAGCACCCTTGATCTCGTCCTGGGTCGCGCTGCGCTGCAGGCCGAGGATATCGTAGTAATCCTTGTATTTCATGGGCGTCTGCTGAGTGATTCCGGTTCGGTGAGGCCGTGCGGAGGAAAATCCGTTTGCTATTCTAGTCCGGCGCGTCAGAGTTTGAGCCGGAAAGGCGTGAAGTCGGTGTCGCGATCGTAATGGTCCCGCTGCTCCACGCGTTTGAGCGTTCCCACGATCCAGTACGTGAGCGGGGTCGCGATGATTTCCCAGGTGGTTTTCAACAGATATTGCGTCAGCGCGACGTGCAGGATCCGCGCGGTCGGCCAGATCGCGTAGAAGGCCAGCATGTAGAACAGCGTCGAATCGATCGCCTCGCCGACCGCGGTCGAGGCGATCGCGCGCAGCCAGAGATGCCGGCCCGCGCTCCGGACCTTCAGTTTGGCCAGCACCACGGCGTTGCTCAGACTGCCGGCCCAGAACGCCAGGATCGAACCCAGAACGATGCGGGGGGTGTTGCCGAAGACCGCGAGCAGATGCGTCTGGTAGGTCGTCATGTACGTATCGCGCGCCGCGGGCAGCGCGACCACCACCGCGGACATCACGGCCGCGAACAGCAGCGCGGCGAAGCCGGCCCAGACCGCGCGGCGGTCGTACGCGTAGCCGTAGACCTCGGTGAGCACGTCGCCGAAGAAGTACGAGATCGGGAAGAACAGCACGCCGGCGCTGTACGACACCTCGCCCAGCCCAGGCAGCCAGATGACCGCGACCTTGCCGGCGCCGATCAGGTTCGACAGCAGCAGGACCACGACGAACGCCACGAGGATCAGATCGTAGTAGCGGTGGGACGGCCGCGCGGGCACAGAAGTGACGGTGGCTGGCATCGACAGGAACCCGGGTAGGAAGTCGGAAGGCGCGGAGGGCGCAAAGGCGCGGTCAGCGCGGCAGGTACGGCGGGTACGGCGGGTACGGCAAAGGCCGGGGGGGCGTTGCTCAACCCTGCCGATCTTCGCGATTTTGCCTGAAATCGCCTGGCGGAGTGCGCCGGCCGGAGACGGTGGCCGCGCCCGGGCGTATGCTGGCGGATCGGCTTCCAGGGAGATGCGGCGATGTTTCGCGCCATTCTGATTGAAAAAGACGACGCCCCGGTGTCGCGTGCCACGCTGACGTCGCTCGACAACGAGCGCCTGCCCGACGGGGACGTCATGGTGCGCATCATGTATTCGACGCTGAATTACAAGGATGCGCTGGCGATCACCGGCAGGGGCGCGGTCGTGCGGCAGTTTCCGATGGTACCCGGCATCGATTTCGCCGGCGTGGTGGAGCGCAGCGCGGATCCGCGCTACCAAGTGGACGATGCGGTGCTGCTGACCGGTTGGGGCGTTGGCGAGACGCATTGGGGAGGCCTCGCCGAGCGCGCGCGCGTGCGGGGCGACTGGTTGTTGCCCCTGCCGGCGGGATTCACCGCGCGCCAGTCGATGACCGTCGGCACCGCCGGCTTCACCGCGATGCTGTCGGTGCTGGCCCTGCAGCGGCATGGCGTGACGCCGGCGCACGGCGAGATTCTCGTGACCGGCGCGAGCGGTGGCGTGGGCGGCAGCGCGATCGCGCTGCTGGCGCGGCACGGGTATCGGGTGGTGGCCGCCACCGGGCGCCTGAACGAGCGGGACTATCTGCGCCGCCTGGGCGCCGCGGACGTCATCGACCGCGCGACGCTGGCCGCGCCCGGCAAGCCGCTGCTCAAGGAGCGCTGGGCCGGCGTGATCGACAGCGTGGGCAGCCATACCCTGGCCAATGCCTGCGCGGGCACGCGCCAGGGCGGCATCGTCACCGCCTGCGGCCTGGCGCAGGGCATGGATTTTCCGGGCAGCGTGGCGCCCTTCATCCTGCGCGGCATCACGCTGACGGGCATCAACAGCGTGTATCAGCCGCGCGACGCGCGCATTGCCGCCTGGCGCGCTCTGGCCGATGCGCTCGGCGACGATGTCGCGCTCGCGACGATGCGCGTCGATATCGGGCTGTCGGACACGATCGCGGTCGCCGCGCGCCTGCTCGACGGCGGCCTGCGCGGGCGCTGCGTGGTCGATATCAGCCGTTGAGCGACGGTGGGCGGCCGCAACCGGTGGCCGTTCATCGGCCATGCCGGTTGCCGATCGTCATGCGCCATGCCGCGACCGGCGACCGGCGACCGGCGGACCATCACGCCTTCCTCGCGACGCGCTCGACCTGCCACCAGTCCGGCAACAGCCTGCGGACCTCTGCGCGCGCGAAGCGGTCGTCGAGCAGGTACACGACGCCCTCGTCGGTCGGCGCGCGAATGACACGGCCGGCGGCCTGCACCACCTTCCGGATGCCGGGATACAGGTACGCGTAGTCGTAGCCGTGCGCCGCGCCGAAGAGGTCCGCCATGCGCGTGCGGATTTCCTCGTTGAACGGGCTCCACTGCGGCAGGCCGAGCGTGGCGATGAAGGCGCCGATCAGCCGGTGGCCCGGCAGGTCGACGCCCTCGGCGAACGCGCCCCCCAGCACCGCGAAACCGACCGTGCGGCTCTCGACGGTGAAGCCGGCCAGGAACGCGGCCTGATCCGCCTCGCTCATGCGCGGCGCCTGTTCGCGCACGGGAATGTCGGGGTGACAGGCGCGCAACAGCGCGATCGCCCGTTGCAGGTAATCGTAGC
Organism: Janthinobacterium lividum; assembly: GCA_050955065.1. Classification (GTDB taxonomy): domain Bacteria; phylum Pseudomonadota; class Gammaproteobacteria; order Burkholderiales; family Burkholderiaceae; genus Robbsia. Next base: position 3,986 of record JBPBQT010000215.1, read on the forward strand.
TGCTGAAGAAGCTCAGGTAGTTGCCGGGGCGCGTGCGGTACTGGCGGGCGATCACGTCGACGAGCGGGCGCAGCGAGCGATCGCGATCCTGCCAGCGGGTCGAAATCGTCTCGACCACGCGCACCGACAACTGCTCGGGGCGAAACGGCGAGGCCACGTCGATCCACACGCTGTCTGCGGGCAGGCCGAGCGTGTCGGCGTAGAACGCCCAGGGCGTGAGCGTCGCCGAGAACAGCGTGGTGCTGTGCGCGGCGGCGAAACGCGGCGCGAGCAATGGGGCCGGCACGATGTTGCGCAGTGTCAGCACCGGCGCGGGCGGTTTGCCGCCGGCGCGGGCCGGCGTCGCCTGTTTCGCCTGTCTCGCTGATGCGGCCGATGCGGCCGATGCGGCCGATGTCGCCGGCGTCAGACTGTCGGAGAAATAGCGTTTGTCGAACAGCTCGGCGATGCGCAGGAAGTGCATCGCGTCGAAGTGAAAGCGCAACAGGTCGGGGTCGACACCGACGGGGTGCTCGGTGCAGTAATCGGTGATGGCGACGCTGGCCTGCTGGAGCGACGGCAGGAGACGGGCGTTGGCCGCCGCAAACAAGGTGCCGGCCGCAGTGCCGTCGGTGCCGTCCGCATCCACCGCCAGCGCATTCCAGTCGCGCGCCAGGCGGCCGAGGACTTTTTTCAGCGGCGCGGGGGCCGTACGGCGCAACAGCTTCAGTGCGACCGGGTCGAGCGCCGCGCTGTACATGCCGCGCGCACGTTCCAGCAGATTGTGCGCTTCGTCGACCAGCACCGCGACCCGCCACTGGTTGGCCTGCGCGAGCCCGTGCAGCATCGCGTTCAGATCGAAGTAGTAGTTGTAGTCGCCGGCGATGACATCGCTCCAGCGCACCATTTCCTGCCCCAGGTAATACGGGCAGACCTCGTGCGCGAGCGCGGTGTCGCGCAGCGTGCGCTGGTCGAGCACGCCGGCGCGCAACGCGGCGTCGCGCGCGGCCGGCAGCCGGTCGTAGAATCCCCGTGCCAGTATGCACGCCTCGCCATGACAGGCGCTGCCTGGATATTCGCAGGCCTTGTCGCGCGCCACCAGTTCCATGATCCGCAACGACTTCCCGTCGATCACGCGCATCGCCTCCAGCGCGAGCGCGCGTCCCGAGGTTTTCGCCGCCAGATAGAAGATCTTGTCGAGCGACCGGCCCGGGCTGGCCTTCAGCACGGGGAACAGCGTGCCGACGGTCTTGCCGATGCCGGTGGGCGCCTGCGCGAGCACGCGTCGGCCGCCGATCGCGCCACGGTAGACGGCTTCGGCGAGCTGCCGCTGGCCGGGCCGGAAATCCGCGTGCGGGAACGGCAGTGTCGCCAGTGCCGCGTCACGCGCGGCCCGATGCGCGAGTTCCTGCCGCGCCCAGCCCAGAAAGCGCGCGCAATGCGTCTCGAAAAACGCCTGCAACTGCGTGGCGGACCAGTCCTCGGTCAGCACCGTTTCCCGGCCGCTGCCGATATCGAAATAGACCAGCGCGAGCCGCAGCGTGTCCCGCTGCCGCGCGCGGCAGAACAGCGCCCCGTAGATTTTCAGCTGCGCCCAGTGCAGATACCGGTGGTTCTCGCGCATGCGCGCCAGATCGCCCCGATAGGTCTTGATCTCCTCGAGCTGATTGCGCGTCGGATCATAGCCGTCCGCGCGGCCCCGTACCCGCAGTTCGTCGAACTCGCCATTCAGGGATATTTCCGCTTCATAGCCCGCCGGGCGCCGCGCGCGCACCAGAGCGTGTCCGGCGATACCTTCCTGGGCGGTGGGGGACGGCGTGAAACGCAGGTCCAGGTCGCCCTGCTTGGCGGTGAACTCGCAAAGCGCGCGCACCGCGACCACGTAACAGCCGGGCGTTTCAGGCAGGCGGGGTGGCGTCATGGCGACAGCTTCGTGGAGGACGGGTCGGGCAGCGATCGGCCGGACGGCGATCGGCCGAGCCGCACCGGGTCGGCCGGCCGCGGCCCGGACACCGATCGTACCACTGCACCCGGTACCTCGCCGACGCCGACCCGCGCCAGTGCCGGTTGACGCGTATCGGCATTTTCCATAAAGATGAGCGCTGTCGCCGCATTCCACGCTTTTCCTTTCAGGATGTTCTGCATGCTCACGCTTCCCACCTATGACGATGTCCTCGCGGCAGCCGGTCGCCTGGCCGGCCAGGCGCATCGCACGCCGGTGCTGACGTCCACCACCGCCGACGCCGCGCTCGGCGCGCAACTGTTTTTCAAGTGCGAGAATTTTCAGCGCATGGGCGCGTTCAAGTTCCGTGGCGCGTTCAACGCGCTGTCGCGCTTCGACGCGGCGCAGCGCCAGGCGGGGGTCGTCGCGTTTTCATCGGGCAACCATGCGCAGGCGGTCGCGTTGTCGGCGCGCCTGCTGGGCATCGGCGCCACCATCCTGATGCCGCACGACGCCCCCGCCGCGAAAGTCGCCGCCACCCGTGGCTATGGCGCGCAGGTCGTGACCTACGACCGTTATACCGAGGACCGCGACGCGCTGGGCCGGCAACTCGCCGAGGACAAGGGCATGACCCTGATCCCGCCGTACGACCATCCGGACGTGATCGCCGGCCAGGGCACGGCGGTGAAGGAATTGTTCGATGAGGTCGGAGAGCTCGACGCGCTGTTCGTCTGCCTGGGCGGCGGCGGACTGCTGGCGGGCTCGGCGTTGAGCGCGCGCGCGCTGTCGCCGCGCACGCGTGTCTACGGTGTCGAGCCGGAAGCCGGCAACGATGGCCAGCAGTCGTTTCGCAGCGGCGCGATCGTCCATATCGACACGCCGAAGACGCTGGCCGATGGCGCGCAGACCCAGCATCTCGGTCAACTGACGTTTCCGATCATCCAGCAGAAGGTCGACGACATCCTCACCGTCAGCGATGCCGAACTGGTCGACGCGATGCGGTTTTTCGGCGAGCGGATGAAGATCGTCGTCGAGCCGACCGGCTGCCTGGGCTTCGCCGCCGCGCGCCAGGTAAGCGAAACGCTGCGCGGACAGCGCGTCGGCGTGGTCATCAGCGGCGGCAACGTCGACATGGCGCGCTATGGGGCGCTGTTGTCCGGCGCCACGCCGGTATGAGGCGAGGGCGACGTCACGACGTCGCCGGTACGGTAAGGCGAGCGTGACGCCATGGCGTCGCCGGCACAGCGGCCACGCAACGGCGCAATCCGCGCCGGACGCGTTCAGATGATCGGCTTGCCGCCCGTCACCGCGATCGTCGCGCCGGAGATGTAGCTGGCCTCCGACGACGCCAGCATCACGTACGGCGGTGCCAGTTCCGCCGGCTGGCCCGGGCGCTTCATCGGCACTTCGGAACCGAAGCTCTTCACCGCGTCCGGCGGCATCGTTGCCGGTATCAACGGCGTCCAGACCGGGCCGGGCGCGACGCAGTTCGCGCGAATGCCCTTCTCGGCGAGGAGTTGCGCGAGGCCGGCGGTGAAGTTCTGGATCGCCCCCTTCGTGGCGGCATAGGCCAGCAGCGTGGGCTTGGGCGTGTCCGCGTTGACCGAGGTCGTGTTGATGATCGCGCTGCCGGACGGCATGTGCGGCACCGCGGCCTTCGTGATGCGGAACATCGCGCCGATGTTCGTCGAGAACGTCTTGTCCCACTCGTCGTCGCTGACCTCGTCGATCGATTCGCGGCTCATCTGAAAGGCGGCGTTGTTCACCAGGATGTCGATGCGGCCGAACGCCTGCACCGCGGCGTCGACGATCGCCGTGCAGTGCGCGCGGTCGGTGATGTCACCCGGCACCAGCACCGCCTTGCGACCCGCCTCCTCGATCCAGCGCTGCGTATCGCGCGCGTCGTCGTGTTCGTCGAGATACGAGATCAGGACGTCGGCGCCTTCGCGCGCAAAGGCGATCGCGACCGCGCGGCCGATGCCGCTGTCGCCGCCGGTGATCACCGCGGCCTTGCCGGCGAGGCGGCCGGAGCCGCGATAACTGGTTTCACCGTGATCCGGCTGCGGGTCCATAGGCTGCGTGCGGCCCGGAACGGTGTCCTGATGTTGTTCGGGAAACGGCGGTTGTGGTCGGTTCGTCATGACGGTCCTTTTGCGTGAGGGGAAGATGCGCGTGAGCGCCCATGCCCTGGTGTGTCGCAAATTACGGACCGCGCCCGCGTCGTGCCCGCACCGGACCGCGCCGGACCCGGGCTATGCGATGTGACGCCGTGCTGCGTCGTGTCGTGCTGCGTCGGCGCCGCGCGACATGACGTCGTCAGACGACCGCCGGTGCCATGTCGTGCGGCGCGGCCACGCACTGCGCGAGCAGCGTCAGCGCGTGGCCGATCTGGTCCCGCGTCAAGGGCCCGCCCAGGCAGATCCGCACCGCCTCGGGCGGATGCGCGGACACCGCGAACGCCGAGCTGGCCACCACGCCGACGCCGCAGGCATTCATCTGCGCAGTGAAATCGGTGGCGATCCAGCCTGCGGGCAGACGGAGCCAGACGTGAAACGCGTCACGATGCACCCACGCCAGGTCCGCCGGCAGCACGCGCGTCGCGATCCGGGCGCGCGCGGCGGTTTCCTTGCGGATTGCCGCGAGCATGATGTCGGCCGTGCCGTCGTTGATCCAGCGGCTGGCCAGCGCGGCGGTGATCGGCGAGGTCATCACCGTCGTCGCGCGTAGCGCCGATACCAGACACGCGCGCGCCGCCGCCGACGGCGCCACCATGTATCCCACCCGCAGGCCCGCGCTCAGCGTTTTCGACAGGCCCGCTATGTAAATCGTGCGTTCCGGTGCAAATTCCGCGATCGGCGGCGGCGCATCGGGTTCGAGCAGACCGTACGGGTCGTCCTCGATGATCGGCACATCGTAGTGCCGGGCGACCTCGGCCAGCGCGCGCCGGCGCGCGGCGCTGGTGGTCAGCGTCGTCGGGTTGTGCAGCGTCGGCACGCAGTACAGCGCTTTCGGCGCGTATTGCGCGCACGCGCCGGCGAAGGCGAGCGCATCGATGCCCTCGCTGTCGGTGGGCAGCCCGATCAGACGGATGCCGAGCTGTTTGGCCAGCGCGCGCAGGCCCGGGTAGGTCAGTTCCTCGCAGCAGATCGACGCGCCTGGCGGCGCCAGCGAGGTGAGCGCGGCGAGCAGCCCGCATTGCGCGCCCGGGACGACGATCACCAGCGCCGGGTCGACCGCGAGGCCGCGGCGGCGCAGCCACAATTGCCCGGCCGCGCAATCGCGCGCCGAACCGCCGAAATCCTGATAGCGGGAGAGGTGTTCGATTTCGCCGGCCAGCGCGGTGAAGCCCGCGCGCATCGCGTCGTGCACGCGGACGGAATCGGGCTCGGGCGGCATGTTCATCGTCATGTCGAGCACCGGCCCGGCGACCAGCGCGCGGGGCACGCTGGGCCGCCGCTGGCCGCTGACGAAGCTGCCCCGGCCCACCGTCGATTCGATCAGGCCGCGCCGCTGCGCTTCGACGTACGCGCGCGCCACCGTCGTGAAATTCAGGCCCAGTCGCCCGGCCAGTTCCCGCTGCGGCGGCAGGCGCTGCGCGTGCGAGAGACGGCCCAGCGCGATGTCGTCGCCGATCGCGTCGGCGATCGCGAGATAAATGGGCTTGCGCTCGTTCTTGCGCAGGCGCGGCGTCCAGTGAGCATGTTCCATCGTCCCTCCCGGAGGGTGTGCACCGCATTGCAGCGAATCCGGCACGCGCGCCAGCCCGCATCGGGCAGGCCTGCACCGGGTTGGCGCGCGCGCGCGCCGTCGTCGCGCACCGTTCTGGACGACTTGTATGGAGACATTGACCGGAGGGTCGGCAGGATCCCAAAACAATCCCGATTTGCCGGGCC
>JBPBQT010000216.1:0-8990 GCA_050955065.1 Janthinobacterium lividum
CTCTATCAGCAATCGATCGACGATCCCGCCACGTTCTGGGCCGCGGAGGCGGCGCGCATCGACTGGCACCGGCCGCCGTCGCGCATCCTGGACGCGAGCGATCCGGAAATGCCGCGCTGGTTCGTCGGCGGCGAGACCAATCTCTGTCATAACGCGGTCGACCGGCATCTGGCGACGCGGGGCGCGCAGCCGGCATTGGTCCATGTCTGCGGCGCAAGCGGGGCGGAGGCGCGCTTTTCGTATCGGCAATTGTACGAGGAGGTCAACGCGATGGCCGCGGTGTTGCGCGAGCATGGCGTGCGGCGTGGCGACACCGTGCTGCTGTACATGCCGGTCTTGCCCGAAACGGTGTTCGCGATGCTCGCGTGCGCGCGTCTGGGCGCGGTTCACGTGGTCGTGTTCGCGGGCTTTCCGGCACAGGCGCTGGCCGGGCGGATCGACGACAGCCGGCCGGGGGTGATCGTCACCGCGACGGCGGGCGCGGGTCGCGGCAGCGACGACGCCTGCCTGCCGCGGGTCGACGCCGCCTTGCGTCTTGCCCGGCATCGGCCGGACGCGGTGCTGTACGTGGAGCGGGATGCCATGGCGCCGCCGCCGGCAGCGGCGCCGTTCCCGGCGAATGCCGACGCACCGGTCGTCGCGCCGCGCCACGGAACGCCGGCCTTTTCTCCCTACGGTCCCGAGAGGGCCCGCATCTGGGGGCGTCGCATCGCGTGCGTCTGGCTCGACAGCGCGTCGCCGTCGTACATCCTGCATACCTCCGGTACCACCGGCGAGCCGAAGGGCGTCGTGCGCGACACGGGGGGACACGCGGTGGCGCTGGCTGCATCGCTGCATCATCAGTTCGGGCTGCGCGCGGGCGACACGTTGTTTTCGACCGCGGACCTCGGCTGGGTCGTAGGCCACAGCTACGGCGTCTATGCGCCGCTCATCGGCGGGCTGACCACGGTGCTGTACGCCGGTGCGCCGAACCGGCCGGCCGACATCCTGTGGCGCATCGCCGCCCGCCATCGCGCGAACGCGCTGCTGAGCGCGCCGACGGTGATGCGCGCCCTGCGCCGCAGCGGTTGGGCGCTGGCGCGGCGGCACGACCTGTCGGCGCTGCGCGCGCTGTTCCTGGCCGGCGAGCCGCTCGACGCCGGCAGCGCGGCGCAGATCGAGGCGGTGCTCGGCAAGCCGGTCGTCGACCACTACTGGCAGACCGAGACCGGTTCGCCGATCGTCGCCGGCGCGGCGCCGGGCGACGCGGCGATGCCGCGCGCGCGCGCAGGCGTGCCCGCCGCGGGCTTTCGGCTCGACGTGGTCGATCCCGACAGCGGCGAACGTTGCCCGCCCGGGCGGCGCGGGGTGGTCACGCTGGGCGCGCCCTTGCCGCCGGGTTGCCTGACAGGACTGTGGGGCGATGGTAAGACCGGCGAACTGTTGCGTGCCCGCTATTGGTCGGCGTTTCCGGGACCCCGACGCTATTCGACCTCCGACTGGGGCGTCGCCGACGTCGAGGGCCGCGTCAGCCTGCTGGGCCGCTGCGACGATACGCTCAATGTCGCCGGTCAGCGGCTGGGAACGCGGGAAATAGAAGAGGTGCTGCGGGCCGATCCCGATATCGCCGACGTCGCGGTGATCGGGATCGCCGACGCCTTGCGGGGACAGATACCGGTGGCATTCATCGTGCGGGAGCATGCCGGGGCGTCCACGGCGCGCGACGGGTGCGGCGGGCATGCGGAATACGACGAGCGCGCGCTGGCCGCGCGCCTGAGCGCACGCGTGGTGGCCGCGCTCGGCAAGGCCGCGCGGCCGCGCCGCCTGATCTTCGTCGACTCGTTTCCCCGCACCCGCTCGGGCAAGGTATTGCGGCGCCTGATGCAGGGGCAGGGGCAGGGGCAGGGGCATGAAAGCATGGCCGCGGCGGTGGAGATCTCCGACGCGCCCGTCGTTCCCGGCGTGTCTACTTGTTCGGCTGGGGCGTGAGCCGCAGATACGGCCGTTCGGCGGTGAAGCCCTTCGGGAATTTCTGCTTCAGTTCGGCCTCGTCCTTGATCGACGTCGGAATGATCACGTCGTCGCCGTCGTGCCAGTTGCCGGGCGTCGCCACGCTGTAGCCGTCGGTGAGCTGCAGCGCATCGATGACCCGCAGGATCTCGTCGAAATTGCGGCCGGTGCTCATCGGATAGGTCATCGACAGGCGCACCTTCTTTTTCGGATCGATCACGAAGACCGTGCGCACCGTCAGGCTGTTCGACTGGTTCGGATGGATCATCTCGTACAGCGTCGCGACCTTGCGATCGTGATCGGCGAGGATCGGAAATCCGACCACGGTCTTTTGCGTGGCCTCGATGTCCTTGATCCAGTCCAGATGCGACTGCGCCGCGTCGACCGACAGCGCGATCGCCTTGACGTTGCGCTTGTCCAGTTCCGGTTTCAGCTTCGCCGTCAGACCCAGTTCGGTGGTGCACACGGGCGTGAAATCCGCCGGATGCGAGAACAGCAGGACCCATGAATCACCCGCCCATTCATGAAAACGGATCCTGCCGAGCGACGAATCCTGTTCGAAATCGGGTGCGGTATCGCCAAGAAAGATGGTCATGTCGGATTCCTTTGTCTGATGAACGAAAGGGTTTCCCGGATGACATCGCCGCCACGCGGGAATGTGTGGGAAACCCGCCTGGGCGCCTCGTCGAAACGCGGTTTGCAAAGCAGGAGGGACAATCCTAGCAGATCGGACCGGCCGAAGCGGAGCGAGCATTTCGCATAAGCATTTACGTGCCGGGACTTAACGACTGCGGGACATGGTGTAAGAATTCGTAAGGATTGTCGAAATCGACATGATCTTTCGCCGATCCTCCCGGCCGAAAACCGGCACTATGCGACTCTGGTACGCAGACATCGGTGCAGGCGCATGGCAGTCTGCCGGCACAAGCCTCCTCATTGTCCTTTCGGCTCGAATCTCATGAACACAGTTTTGCGTTTTGGCATGTGGGTGGCCGTCGCCGGCGCATTCCAGTTGATCAGCGGCTGCGGCGTGGCCGCCCTGCCATGCCGTCTGACCTCGGCGACCCTGAAAATCGTGCCGCTGGTGGGCCATGCGGCGGCGCTGCCGTTCGACGCCTGCTCCGCCGCAATCGATTGAGCTGGGGTATGCGTTCCATGACCCGTTTTCACGCACCGCTGCGCCAGTGCCTGTCGCCGACGGGCGCCGCGCGGCGCCTGGGCTGGACAATGCTGGCCGGGGCCGGACTGCTTGCCGGCTGCGTCAGCCCGAAGCCCGAGGCCATCGTCAAGGTGCCGACCTATCCACCGTTGATGGAGCCGCAGACGGCCACGAACCAGACGGGCGGCATCTACCAGACGGGCACCTCCGTCGCGTTTTTCGAGACGCGGCGCGCCCGGCATGTCGGCGACATCCTGACGGTGAAACTGCAGGAAGCCTTCATCACGGCGAACAACGCCACGACCGACGCCAGCCGCGGGAGCGACATCAGCGCGAAAGCCGCGGATCAGACCACCGGCACGGCCCAGCGTCTGGCGCGGCTGTTCAACGTCGGTTCGGCGGACACCACCTTCAAGAGCAAGGCGAACGTCACCGGCAACGATTCGCTGACCGGCACCCTCACGGTGTCCGTGATCTCGACCCTGCCGAGCGGCAATCTGATGGTGGCGGGCGACAAGATGATCGAGACCAACAACGTCAACACCCGGATGCGGTTCTCGGGCATCGTCAATCCGATCGATATCGATCCGACCAACACCGTGGCGTCGAACCGGATCGCGAACGCGCGCATCGAAGAGACGGGGAACGGCGTGCTGCACGACGCGACCGCGCTGGGCTGGTTGCAGCGGCTGTTCCTGAACGTGCTGACGTTCTGAGGGTCTGACCTTCAGCCTTCCAGATGCTCCGCGGCGCCCAGTTCGCGGTCCGGCACGAAGATGTATCCCTTGCCCCACACGGTCTGGATGTAGCTGGGTTCCGAGGGGTCGCTCTCGATGACCCGGCGCAGCCGCCAGATCGACACGTCCAGGTTGCGATCGCGTGCGCCGTCGGACTGCCCGTGCAGCAATTCGCTCAGGCGCGCCCGCTTCATGACCGTCATCGCGTTGCGCACGAACACCTGGAGTGTCGCGAATTCGCTTTCGCACAGGGGCAGGCGCTCGCCGTCGCGGCGCAGCTCGCGCGCCGCGAAGTCCACCTCGAACGGTCCGAAACGGTAGGGCGGCCGGCTCTCCGGCACGCCGGGATTGACCGCCAGGCGGCGGCGCAGGATCGTGCGGATGCGCGCGGCGAGTTCCTCGGGATCGAACGGCTTGGACAGATAGTCGTCGGCACCCAGCTCCAGACCGATGATGCGATCGATCACGTCGGAGCGCGCGCTCAGAAAGATGACCGGGATGTCGTCGCCCGATGCCCGCAATTCACGCAGCGCGGTGATGCCGTCCATGTCCGGCATCATCACGTCGAGCACGACGAGCGCCGGTCGCTCCATCTCGATACGCCGGCGCAGGCCGAGGCCGTGATGCAGGACGGACACCGCGAACCCGTGTTTCTGCAGATATTCGCGAACCAGATCGCGGACGACCGCGTCATCATCGACGATAAGGACATGAGTATTCATTCGCAGAATTCTAAAGGTCCGATGGAAGGTTTTGCGAAAGGTTTTCTTGCGGATCCTTTCGTTGCGCGATACCGTTCAATCACATCCTGCCTTGTATTATATTGCCGCATGGAAGATGCGAGTAAGGCCTTGTAATACGGTCGCCTGCCGGTAACGTTCCCGCGGAGGCCGAGCGCCCTTAAAATTTGCCCATGGAAACTTCCGTTCTGATTGTCGACGACGATCCTGCCGTGCAGGATCTGCTCGCGCGTTATCTGTCGTCCCGCGGTTATCACGTGTCCGCCCTGGAGGCCGGCGTCAGCCTGCGTGAGCGGCTCGCGCGCGACCGCCCCTCGCTGATCGTGCTGGATATCATGATGCCCGGCATCGACGGCCTGCGCATGCTGGGCGAGCTGCGCAGCGTCGGCGACGACATCCCGGTCATCATGGTGACGGCGCTGGGCAGCGTGAAGGACCGGGTGGCGGGCCTTGAAATGGGCGCTGACGACTATATCGTCAAGCCCTTCGAGCCGCGCGAACTGATGGCGCGCATCGATACCGTGCTGCGGCGCGAGACGTCGGGCGCGGGTGTGCCGCCCGCCTCGGCCAGCGGCGGCGAGGTCTTCGACTTCGGGCGCTTCCGGTTCGACAGCACGACGCGCCGCCTGCTGTGCGAGGGCAAACCGTTGCCCCTGCGCGACAGCGAACTGGCGTTGCTGAACGTTTTCGTCCGGCATCCTTACCGGGTATTGGGCCGCGAGTACCTGCATCACCTGCTGCGCGGCGAGTCGATGAGCTTTCGCGACCGCGGCTTCGACGTGCCGATCTGGCGGCTGCGCCGGGTCGTCGAGGACGATCCTTCCAATCCGCGGCATGTCCAGACCGTGCGTGGCAAGGGCTACGTGTTCGTGCCGAACATCGACATCTTGTGATGTGGCTGAAGTCGCTCCGCAGACGTTCGCTGGATACCTTGTTCGGGCGCATGGCGGTGTTCGCGACGCTGGTGCTGTTCGCGGTGCAGGCCGCCTGGTTCACGGTACTGGCGATCCAGCGACCGCGCCACGACGGCGATGGCTATGCGCGTGGCCTGCTGCTGGTCTTGCAGACCGTCCACGACACCGCGAAAAACGGCATCAGGCTGCCGTCCGCGCTCAAGGTGCGGCTGGAGCCGACGCCGGGTGAGCATGTATTGCGGGGACCCGACGCCGGCGACATGACGATGCTGATCACGCACATGCGCGACGGGTTGCCGCCGCAGAGCATCGTGCGCGTCGAGAAAACCGGCAAGGCCATGCACCTCTGGGTGCGCTACCCCGACACGCATGACTGGATCGTCATGCCGTTCGATGCGCCGCCGCCGCCGCCGATCCTGATCGAAGCGGTCGCCATGCTGTTCGCCGCGGTGCTGTTGTCGCTGGGCGCCGCCTGGCAGATGCAGCGGCCGATGTCGGCCGTCGCGCAGCTGGCCCGGCGTTTCGGCAGTGGCGAGCGGCCGCCGGCGATGGCGGAGAAGGGACCGCTCGAAGTGCGCGAGCTGATCCATGCGGTCAATCAGATGATGCGGCGCATCAGCGAAAGCGAGGACGAGAAATCCCTGATGCTCGCGGGTATCGCGCACGATCTCAAGGCACCGCTGACGCGTCTGAAGCTGCGCGCCAGCGTGCTGGAGGACGACGAGCGCGACCATTTCAGCCGCGATGTCGACTCGCTCACGCACATCGTCCAGCAGTTCCTCGAATTCGCCGGCTCGGAACCCGCCGACGGCCCGCAGGTCAACGTCGACACCTTCCTCGCGCGGCAGTTCGGGATACCGGAAGGCAGCGAGGCGCCGCTGTTCGTTCATGCACTCGAAGCGGGGACGCGGTTCGAGTTGCCGCGCACGGTGCTGGACCGGCTGGCGACCAATCTGGTCGACAACGCGCTCGAGCATGGCGAACCGCCGGTGGAAATCCGTACCTACTGGCGTGGCGACGATGCCGTGATGGAGATCCGCGACCACGGGCCGGGCATTCCCGATGCGCTGATCGAGGAAGCCAGCAAGCCGTTCGCGCGGCTCGACTCGGCGCGCAGCGGCGACGGGCATTGCGGACTCGGCCTGGCGATCGTCGCGCGGCTGGCCCGCAAAACGCAGGGGCATTGCGAGATCTCGAACGCGCCGGGGGGCGGACTGTCGGTGCGCATCGTCGTTCCCGTGGACCGATACCCCACCGGCGCGCCGCACGGCAGCCGGGCGGAATGAGCGGCGGCGTGCCGGCGCGACGTCCGGTGGATGTCCCGTCCCTTGCGCGGGGCCGGATGCGGGCGGACGACGCGCGCGGCCCCGCTCAGGGCGCGCGGGCGGCGGCAGCCGCGCTCCCGCCATACGGTGCGTTCGGATTCGCGCGCGTGCCGGGATTCAGCGGTCCGTTCGCGAACGCATTCGTTCCGCCGTTCGATGCGCCCGGTTCCGGCACGCCGGCAGGCATCGGCGACGGGCTCGGCAATGCGGTCGCGATCACGCGGGCCGGCATGTCGTCGACCGGCGTCACGAAGGCCGTCCCCGTCGCCGGCATGACAGAACCGGACGCGCTCGGTTCGGGCGCCAGCGGCGGCACCGATGCCAGCCGCGCCGACGGACCGATGACCATTTTCCGGATCAGACTGGTGAGTTTGTTCGACGTCGCCGCGAAGCGGTCGACCGCGAGGCCCTCGGTCTGATAGTGCGCGGCGACCAGGTCGTTGCCGTGCACCAGGCGCAGGTCGATCGCCGACAGATAACGGGTGTATTCGGTGCTGAACGCGCGATGGCCCCAGTCGAGGGTCGCCTGATAGGTCAGGCGCGCGGGGCAGTCGGGCGGCGCGGTGCCGACGTTGTAGACCGTCGAATCGACGCCGAGCCGCCCCAGCGCGACGCGCATCGCCGGCACCAGGTCCTCCACCGCCACGGTATTGTTGAGTTCGATGCAGACCCGGCTGACCTGAACCGGACGTCCGGTCACATACGTGGGTGACGAATACTGCGAGGCGACGCTGAAACCTGCCTGCGTGACGGAGCCGATCGCATCCGCGGCCGACACCACGCTCCAGACGCAGCCGGGCAGCGCGAGCGTGGCGGCCAGCGCGGCGGCCAGCGCGACGCCCCGGCCGGGCCGGGCCGACGAGGACGCCGCGCGACGTATCGCGCGGTACGGCCTCAAGCCGTCGGCACGCGCCGGCCAGCGGGCCGGACGACGAGCGAAGGTGGCGAAGCAGGCCGGAATGAGGCGCATGGCGGATCGGCATCCAGGGGCGGACGCGAGGCAGAGGGAGAATAGCGATGATCGCCGATCGCGCCTTTTGTAAAATGCCGAGCAGCCTGCGCACTTCGCCAATCCTTACCAAATATTTCCATCCGGCCGCGCGGTACAATCCGTTGCATTCCTCCCCCACGCCATCATGAAAAAAATCTTCGTCTTCAACGGTCCGAATCTCAATCTGCTGGGCCAGCGCGAGCCTGCCATATATGGCCGCGACACGCTCGCGGATCTCGAGCAGCGGTGTCGCGACGAGGGTACGCGGCTGGGCGTGGAAGTGGATTGCCGCCAATCGAATCATGAGGGACAGCTTGTCGACTGGCTGCACGAGGCGGGACGGGCGGTACAGGCGGGTACGGCGCTGGGCGTCGTGCTGAATGCCGCCGCGTACACGCATACCTCGGTCGCACTGCACGATGCGATCAAGGGCGCGGCGGTGCCGGTGATCGAACTGCATTTGTCGAACGTGCATGCGCGCGAGGCATTCCGCCATCACTCGTATATCGCGCCGGTTGCGCGTGGTTGCATCGTCGGGCTGGGCGTCAGGGGTTACCTGCTGGCCATCCAGGCGCTGCTCGACTGAACGCGCAGCCCGTGCAAGACGTGACCGCGCTCGACGAAGCGAACGGGAAACCGGAAAAGGACGCCGCTGCGGGAATCCGGCGCTGTTTCGACGGGCTGGAGGGAGCGTGGCGGCTCGACCGGCGCATCCTCGACAGGCCGTGGCATGCCGCACAGGGGGCGGAAGCCGGGGCAGGGCATGAAGCGGCGGCGCATGAAGCGGCGGGGCATGAAGCGAAGCGGGCGCAGTTGACCGTCCCCGCCGGAACGCCCGCCATGCGGGCGCGTCTGCATGGCGAAGCGCGGTTTCAGCGGCTGGGAGACGACCGGCTGGCGTATGCCGAGGAGGGAACCTTGGTGTTGGCCAATGGGGCCCGCCTGCGCGCGGTGCGTCGTTACGTCTACCGGCTCGAGGGAAGCGCGTTGCAGGTGGAGTTTGCCGACGGTCCCGATACGGGACGCCGGTATCTGCGATTCGACGCGGTCGGCACCGAGGACGCGCAGTCGGGAGAACACGCGGTCCGCGGTCATGCCGGTGTCATACCTGGCGCCGATTGGCGCGGGGCGGACA
>JBPBQT010000217.1:0-8773 GCA_050955065.1 Janthinobacterium lividum
CCGGAGGCGTCCTGTTCCTCGCATCGAACGATGCCGCCTATATGACCGGCGCGAGTCTGCTGATGGACGGCGGCGTGAGTCTCGTGCCGCTGACCGGCCTGTCGCTGAAGTAGGCCTTTGAAGTGACCTTTTGCAGCGATCACTTTGACGCCTGCTCCTGAAACGCGCGCGCAGGCCACGCGACTCTTCCTTCACTGCATCGAACGGCACACTATGGCTTCGCTCAGACCTCTTCCGCAGTTGAACGACATCAACCGTTTTTTCTGGACCAGCGGCGCGGACGGCAGGCTGCGCATGCAGCGTTGCCAGGACTGCCGTCACTGGATTCATCCGGCCGGCGTGAACTGTCCGCTCTGCATGAGCCGCAACGTCGCGCCCGAGGTGCTGTCGGGACACGGCCGCATCGAGGCGCTGACGCTCAATTTCCAGCCCTGGATTCCCGGCATCGAGGTGCCGTACGCGATCGCGATCGTCAGCCTCGACGAGCAGCGCGGGTTGAACCTGACGACCAATATCGTGGGCGTGCCGCCGGACGCGGTGCGGATCGGTCAGCGCGTGCGGGTGGTTTTCGAGGCCGCCGAGGACGTCTATCTGCCGCTGTTCCAGCCCCTGCTCAACGAGGTCGACCTGTGACCCACGAACACGATGATTTCGAGATCATCCGCGACGAGGCACGCCGCTTCCTCGCCGATGCGGCGCAGCCCGAGCATTTGAAGTCGCTGCTGGAGCAGCCGGGCGGCTTCGACCGGCAGACCTGGAAGGGCGCGGCGGAACTGGGCTGGCCCTTGACGTCCTTCGACGAGGCGCACGGCGGCCTCGGGCTGGACTGGCGGGGCCTGTGCACGCTCGCCGAGGAACTGGGCCGCACGACGCTGTCGGTGCCGCTGTTGCCCACGGCGCTGGCGGGCCGATGGCTGGTGGGACTGGAGGCCGCTGACCCGGCCACGGCCGCGGTGGCCGAGACGCTCGTCGCCGGCGAACGGCATGCCTGCGTGGCGTTCGCCCAGGCGGGCGCCGCCGGGGTGGCGGCGACGCCGACCGTTACGCTGCGGGACGGCCGGCTGTTCGGCGAAACCGCGATCACGCCGTTCGCGGCCAGCGCCGATTACGCGCTCGTCCCGGCGCTCGATGGCACGGATTTCTGTCTGGTGCTGGTGCAAACCGGGGGCGGTCACGGCGCGCCATCCGATGCCGCCCCCAACGGCGCACGGGATGCCACGGCAGATGCCGCGCGGACCGATTCGACAGTCGGCGCGCCGGTACGGGTCGTCGTGCCCAACGTCATCGACAACAGCCGCGCGGCCGCCCGGCTGCGCTTCGACGGCGCGCCGGTGCTGGCGCGGGAGTCGGGCGAACACGCACGCCGGCGGTTCTGGCATCTGCTTGGGCTGGCGGCGCTGGCCACCGCGTTCGAACAGGTCGGCGGCGCCCAGACCTGCCTCGACATGGCGCGCGGCTATGCGCTCGAGCGCAAGGCGTTCGGTCAGCAGATCGGCCGTTTCCAGGCCATCAAGTCCAAGCTGGCCGACATGTACATCCATATCGAACTGGCCCGCGGCTGTGCGCTCGACGCGCTGGCCGCCTTCGAACGCGGCGACGCGGATTGGGAAGGGCTCGCCGCCGCGGCCCGCCTCGCCGCCACCGACGCCTACGAATTCGCCGCGCGCGAGAACATCCAGACGCATGGCGCGATCGGGGTGACGTGGGAAGCGATGCCGCACCACCATTACCGCCGCTCCCGGGCGCTGGCGGTCGAG
This sequence comes from Janthinobacterium lividum, assembly GCA_050955065.1. Classification (GTDB taxonomy): domain Bacteria; phylum Pseudomonadota; class Gammaproteobacteria; order Burkholderiales; family Burkholderiaceae; genus Robbsia. The sequence goes on from JBPBQT010000217.1 coordinate 1,758, forward strand.
CTGGGCGCGTCGCTCATCTGGCGGGAACGCCTGTTTTCGCAGATTGGATTCGACCATGCAGCCTGAACACATTTCGCACGCAACGCCCGATCATCGCGACGCCGCCGTCACGCCGAATGCTTCCCCGGATCGTCCGCAGGACGCTGCATCGGACCTCCAGGCGTACCGCGACGCCGCGGCCGCCTGGCTGGCCACCCACGCGCCGGCTTTCTCCGGCACGGCGCGCGCGGGGCTGGGCTTCGACGACGACCTGAAGCTCGGCCGCGCCTGGCAGGCCCTGAAAGCCGGCGCCGGCTACGCGGGCATCACCTTGCCGCGCACTTATGGTGGAGCGGGGCGCACCGAACTCGAGAAGATCGTCTTCGGCGAGGAGGAGATGCGCTACGACCTGCCGACGCATTACTTCGGCGTGAGCCTGGGCAATCCGGTGCCGATCATGCTGCGGCACGCGAGCGAAGCGTTCCGGTTGCGGCTGGGACCGCCCGCCCTGCGTGGCGAGGAAATCTGGTGCCAGATGTTTTCCGAGCCGGCCGCCGGCACCGATCTCGCCGCGCTGCGCCTGCGGGCCGAACGGCGCGGCGACGGCTGGGTGCTGAACGGGCAGAAGCTCTGGACGAGTTGGGCGCAGGTCGCGGACTGGGGGGTCGTCATCGCGCGCAGCGATCCGAGCGTGCCGAAGCACGCCGGCCTGACCTATTTCTTCGTGGCAATGGACACGCCCGGCATCACCGTGCGTCCGGTGCGCCGCCTGGTCGATGATCCCGACCTGAACGAAGTGTTCTTCGACGACGTGTTCATTCCGGACGAGCAGCGCCTGGGCGGCGTCGGCGAGGGGTTCAAGGTGGCGGTCGAGACGTTGATGATCGAGCGTTACGCGGTGACCGACGAGTCGGGCTACGGGCCGACCCTCGACGCGTTCGTCGCGCTGGCCGCCGAGTCGCTGATCGACGGGCGTCCGGCGCTGGAGGACGGCGAGATCCGCAAGGTGATCGCGCGCGCCTTCGTCGAACGCCAGGGGCTGCGCTCGATCCACCGGCGCGCGGTGACGGCGATGGCGGCGGGGAAAATGCCCGGCCCGGAGGGGGCGATCCGGAAGTTGCTGCTGGGCCGCACGCGCCAGCAACTGGGTGCGCTCGCGCTCGACCTGCGCGGCGCGGACGGCGTGGCGTTCGACGCCGCGGCGTCGGCCACCGGCGACTTCGCGCGCTCGTGGATGGACCCGAGCCTGCGCATCGCGGGCGGGACCGACGAAGTGCTGATCAATACGCTGGCCGAACGCGTGCTGGGGCTGCCGCAGGACTACCGCCCCGACAAGGGCCTGCCCTTCAATCAAAGCTGACAAAGCCGAGCGACGGCATTCGTGCCGCGACGCCCCCCCCCCAGACAACACCGGACTTTTATGAATTTCGATCTCGACCCGGCGGACGTCGCGTTCCGCGAGGAAGTGCGGCGGTTCCTGCGCGACCATCTCCCGGCCGACATGGCCGAGCGCAACAAGCGTGGGGCGCATACGCCGCGCGAGGACCAGCGGGCCTGGACGAAGCTGTTGAACCGGCAGGGCTGGTCCGGGCCGAACTGGCCGCGCGAATGGGGCGGCACGGGCTGGTCGCCGGTGCGCTACTTCATCTTCGAGGACGAGTGCTTCCGGGCCGGCGCGCCACCGGTCGACACGTCCGGTTTCAAGATGATCGGTCCGGTATTGATGCGCTACGGCAGCGAGGTGTTGAAACAGGAGTTCGGTCCGCGCATCCTGGATGGCGACGTGTTCTGGGGCCAGGGGTTTTCGGAGCCGGAGTCGGGTTCGGACCTGGGGTCGCTGAGCACGCGCGCGGTGCGCGACGGCGACGATTACGTGATCAACGGCCGCAAGATCTGGACGTCCTATGTCGAGAAGGCGGACATGATCTTCCTGCTGGCGAAGACCGATCCGGCGGCGCGCCAGCGGGGCATCTCGATGCTGCTGGTCGACAAGCACGCGCCGGGCGTGACGATCCGCCCGATCATCGACATCGGCGAGATCCACAGCCTCAACGAGGTGTTCTTCGACAATGTGCGCACGCCGGCCCGCTATCTGGTGGGCGAGGAAGGCATGGGCTGGGGCTACGGCAAGTACCTGCTGGACCTGGAACGCGCGTTCAGCGCCGAATGGCCGCGCAACAAGCGCAATCTGCAGCGCCTGCGCGAAATCGCCAGCCTGGAGCGCGCGGGCGCCGGACGTCTGATCGACACGCCGGGCTTCGCCGCGCGTCTCGCCTCGCTCGAGGTCGACCTGCAGGCGCTCGAATGGCTGACCCTGCGCGCGCTCTACGACAAGGCCGGCGGCAGCAGCCTGCCGGTGGGCTCGTTGCTGAAGGTGCGCGGCTCGGAGCTCCTGCAGAAGATCGGCGAGATGCAGGTCGAGGCGCTCGGCGACTACGCCGCCTACATCCACCAGGACCCGGAAGCCGCGGTGCAGGATGCCGCCGCCCTGCCGCCCGGTGCCGAACAGGCGCTGGGCATCGTCTCGGACTTCATGTACCGGCGCGCCGCGACGATCTACGGCGGCGCGAACGAAGTCCAGCGCAACATCATCGCCCGATCCTTCCTGGAGCTGTGACATGGATTTTCAACTGAGCGACGAGCAGCGCATGCTGCAGGACAGCGCGCGGCGTTTCCTCGCCGATCATTGCGCGTTCGAGGACCGGCCGGCGTTGATCGGCGCAGGCAGTTTCGACCTCTCGCGCTGGCAGCAGTTCGCCGAGCAGGGCTGGCTCGGAATGGGCATCGCGGAGGACTACGACGGGCTGGGCGGCACGCCGATCGAGACCGCGCTGCTGATGGAGGAGATGGGCCGCGTGCTGTTCGTCGAACCGTTCTGGGCGGTGGCGGTCCTTGCCGCGCAGACCATCGCCGCGGCGGACGACGCGGCGCACGCCCGGGCGCTACTGCCGCTGATCGCGTCGGGGGAGGGCCGGCCGGTGCTTGCGCACAATGAAGTACGCGCGCGCGGCGTGATCGAATTCGTCGCGACCACTGCCCGGGCGGCTGCGGGCGGCTGGCGTCTGAGCGGTCAGAAATCGCTGGTGATCGGCGGCAATGCCGCGGACCGCTTCATCGTATCGGCGCGTACCGGTGGCGGCGGCGAGGCGGACCGGCAGGGCATCAGTCTTTTCATCGTGCCGCGCGACACGCCCGGTCTGGTCGTGCGCGATTTCCGGCTGATCGACAACCGCTGGTGCGCGGATCTGGATCTGCGCGACGTGGCTGTCGGCGAGGCGGACCTGCTGGGCCGCCTCGATCACGGTTTTGCCGCACTGGATACCGGTCATGCGCATGCGCTGATCGGACTGTGCGCGGAAGCGCTCGGCGTCATGGAGCGGGCGCTGTGGGTCACGCGCGATTATCTGAAGACCCGCAAGCAGTTTGGCGTGACGCTCAATACGTTCCAGGCACTGCAACACCGGATGAGCGAAATGCTGATCGAGCTCGAACTCACGCGCGGCATGGTGCACCGGGGCCTGGCGTCGATGTCGCTGCCGGCCGAAGAGCGCGCCCGCGCCCTGTCGGCGACGAAGATCCATGTCGGACGCAGCGGCAAGTTCGTCTGCGGTCAGGCGATCCAGCTGCACGGCGGCATCGGGGTGGCCGAGGAATATCTGATCGGCCACCATTTCAAGCGGATGACGACGATCGAATCCGCTCTGGGCACCTCGCACATGCACCTTGAGCACCTTGCCGAGCACGAGCGCCGGGTAGCGGACGATCTCGGCATGATCTCCGGCTGACGGCGAGGCGGGGTGGGGTGGGGTGGGGTAGGGGGCGGCGGGGGCGGCGGTCGGGGCAGCGACGCATGTCGCCGCCCGGGAGCGTGTCTGCGGGCGTGAAGCTAGCCGACCTGGCTGATATTACGGCGCAGGCGCGGCTTGCGCGCGGGCTTGGCCACGGCCGCCACTTCCGCCAGCACGCTGGCCTCGACCGCCGGTGCTGTCGCGAGCGACGACGTCTCCGCCCGCGGCCGACGCGCGGCAGCCGTCGCCAGCTTGACGACCTTGCGATTCGGCGCCGCGCGGCCCGGCGTGTCGGCGGCGGCATCGCCCCGGATCACCAGGGTCATGATGCGGGCCAGGTTGCTGTTGACGCGCTTCACGCCCAGATAGCGTTCGGTCACTTCAGGATCGGTGGCGGCCAGATGTTCCATCGCGCCATGCAGGATCGATGCCTCGGCAAAGGCATCGGCGCGCTTGCGCGCGCCGCGCGCCGGATGAACCGACAGGATGCACTCGGCGAAATCCTGGATGAACGGGATGAAGGTGTTCATCCGCAGTTCCTCGAAACGCTTGTCGCCGCGGCTCGCCTCGGTGTTCCTGAAGCGCAGCACCGGCCGGTGTTTCGTCCACACGTCGTTGAGCCCTTCGATCACCGCCGTGGTCTGCTGTTCGAGCCGACCCAGACTCCATGGCTCCTCGAAAATCTTGCGCAGCATGACCATGTCACGCCCGGCTTCCTCGCCCAACGAGAAGAGGACGTCCTTGGGATCGTCGAAATACATATAGAAGCTTGCCGGCGACGTTCCCGCTTCCGCCGCGATGCCGACCGCAGTCAGTTCAACCGGCGAGTGGGAACGCAACAGGAGACGCGTCGCCTCCATCAGCTTGGTGCGAGTTTCTCGTCCTTTACGGCCAAGGATCTGTCCCTGTTTATTTGTTGAGGCTTCCGTTTCCATCAAAAATTCCGTACTCAAAGTGTGGGTGACGCGTCGTCCCTCGCATCGTTTCGACGACGAAGCTGACAATGCATAATTTGCCACAAGTTGCGCCGTTCCGACAGCGCCGCCGCTCGAACATGCAAAGTCGCGACAGCGGCCGGGAAGTTGCACCGAGAGGCGGCTGTCGGAAAGCCGCGGCGTGGCGTGCGCGACGCCGGTTCTTCCGGAGCGGTCCGGACGTGCCGCGGCCTGCGTGGCGCCCTGTCCGCCGGACTTCCGGGGATACCCTAGGAGCCTTTCAAGAATACCAGTAACGCCGTTCAAAGCTGTTACTATGTTAGTTATTAAAATTCAATCCGCCCGGGTGCCTGCCACCGGCGTCGCGTCCGTACAACGCCCTGTCGGCATCGGGCAGGCCCGGCGCAGGGGCGAACCCACTGAGAGATCGAGGAGACAGAAGATGAGTGTGGAGAAACATGTGGCGTGGACGGCGGGCCGCCAGGGGACGATCAACGAAGTATTGCGCCAGGCGGTCGCGGCGCACGGCGACCGGACGTTTCTGGAGTTCCTGGGCGACGAATACACCTTTGCCGAAGTCGGCACACAGGCGTGCCGGCTCGCCAACGGTCTGCGCGCACTGGGCGTGAAGCACGGCGATACGGTGGTGACGCTGCTCGACAATTCGGCCGACGCGATCTTCATCTGGCTGGCGATCAACAAGCTCGGCGCGATCAGCGTGCCGGTCAACACCGCGTTGAAGGGCGAATTCCTGCGACATCAGGTGTCCGACGCCGGCGCGGCCGTCATCATCGCCGAGCGCGATTACGCGGAGCGCGTGGCCGCTGTTGCCGACCGCCTGCCGGAGTTGCGCACGCTGGTGTTTCGCGGAGCGCTGCCGGACATCGCGGACTTCGAGCCCACCTTGCTGCCCTGGCCGGAAATCATCAGCGACGACGCGAGCGATCCGGACGTCGCGGTCAAGCCGTCGGATCTCGCGATGCTGGTCTACACGGGCGGCACGACCGGCCCGTCGAAGGGATGCATGGTCAGCCACAACTATGCGTACGCGTTCTGTCAGCAGATGCTGAAGATGACCGGCCGCACGAGCGCGACGCATACCTGGACGCCGCTGCCGCTGTTCCACATGAATGCGATCTGCTCGACCGTGATGGTCAACCTGATGGTGGGGGCGCGCGTCTCGATCTACCCGCGCTTCTCGGTGTCGAACTTCTGGCCGGAAATCGAACGCACGCAGGCCACCGAGGTGTCGATCCTCGCGGCGATGTTCCCGATGCTCGCCAACGCGCCGGACAACGACGCGATGAAGCGTTGTCACGGCCAGCTGCACGCCGCGTGGGGCGCACCGTTTCCGCCGGACATCCAGGCGATCTGGAAGGCGCGCTTCGGCCTCAAGCACACGGTGTCGGGCTGCTTCGGTTTGACCGAATGCTCGCTGATGACCGTGCTGCCGTACGGCGAGCCGTCCAAGCCGGGCAGCTCCGGCAAGCGCAACGAGTGGTTCGACGTGCGTATCGTCGACGAGCACGACAACGAACTGCCGGCCGGCACGCCCGGCGAGATCATCGTGCGCCCGCGCATGCCGAACATCATGTTCGAGGGGTACTGGCGCCGTCCGGAGGATACGCTGAAGGTCATGCGCAACCAGTGGTTTCATACCGGCGACATCGGCAAGTTCGACGAGGACGACTACTTCTACTTCGTCGACCGCAAGAAGGATTATCTGCGCCGGCGCGGCGAGAACATCTCCAGCTTCGAGGTGGAGAACGCGTTCCGCGCGCACCATGCCGTCGAGGACGTCGCCGCGCACGCGGTGCTCGACACGCTGGGCGAGGATGAACTGAAGGTGACGATCGTGCTGAAAGCCGGGGCGTCGCTCGACGAGGAGACGCTGTGCCGCTGGTCGATCGATCAGTTGCCGTACTACGCGGTGCCGCGGTATATCGAGTTCCGCAGCGATTTTCCGCGCAGCCCGGTCGGCCGGATCCTCAAGTACGATCTGCGCGCGCAGGGCGTGACGCCGACGACCTGGGACCGCGAGAAAGCGGACATCGTGCTGAGCAAGCGCTGAGCCGGCCCCATGAAAGCGTCCCTGCAAGAGACCATGAGTTCGTCCGCGCGGCAGACGCCTGAAGGCGACGCGTCGCGGGTCATCGAGACGCGCGTTTTTACCGGCGTCAGCGGCAATCGGCTGGTGTCCGATGCCGGCGGCGATCCGGCCGCCCCCGCGGTCCTGCTGCTGCACGGCGGCGGCCAGACGCGGCATTCCTGGGGACAGGCCCAGCGCGAACTGATCGACGCCGGGTACTACGCG
>JBPBQT010000218.1:0-7877 GCA_050955065.1 Janthinobacterium lividum
GGCGACGTCGTCGTCGGTGCGTTGAATCTGATCGGCGTGCGGTACCGCTGGGGCGGCAACACGCCGGATTCGGGTCTGGATTGCAGCGGTTTCGTCCGCTACGTTTTCCAGGACACGCTGAATTTCACGTTGCCGCGTCGCGCGGTGGAGATGAGCCGGGTCGGCGAGAAGGTCGGCGTCAATGACCTGAAGCCGGGCGACCTGGTGTTCTTCAACACCGTGGCGCGCACGATCTCGCACGTCGGCATCTATATCGGCCACGACAAATTCGTGCACTCGCCGTCGACCGGCAGCACGATCCGCGTCGACGAGATGAACGACCGCTATTGGGAAACGCGTTTCCGCGGCGCGCGTCGCGTGTCCCTGGGCAACGGGTCGGACGAGACGAACGGCGACATCGCCGCGCGTCTGCAGCAGGCGGCCCGGATGTCGTATTGATCATTCGCGCTGCGACGACCGCGTTTCCTCCAGCAGGATAGCGCCCCGTTTCCAGACCGTCCGTCGCGTTGCGCCGGACGGTCTGGTCGTTTACGGCGTGCCCGCTCAGGCCGCCGCCAGCTTCGCGCGCAGCGTCGGCAGGATGCGCGCCACCGCTTCCTCGCCCGCCAGAATCGCCAGATTGCGCTGTTCGAAGTCGCTGCCGCCCATCGCGGGCAGGTCGGGGCGGATCACCACGTTTGCATATTTGTCGAGCTCGTAGGCTTTGATCGTCTGACCCATGATCGTGAAGGTCTGCATCAGCACATCGAACGAACTCGCGGTCGTCTGCGTATCGGGGCGGGTCGAGATATCGACCGCGATGACGAAATCGGCGCCCATTTTGTGCGCGAACGCGGCCGGCACCGGGCTGACCAGCCCGCCGTCGACGTAATCCCGTCCGCCGATGCGCACCGGCTCGAAGATCGACGGCACGCTGCACGAGGCGCGCACCGCCTGTCCGGTATTGCCGCGCTGGAACAGGATCGGTTCGCCGTTGGCGAGATCGGTGGCGACGATGCCCAGCGGCCGACGCATCTGTTCGATCGGACGCCCCCCCACCGCCTTGTCGACGAACGTCTGCAGCGCCACGCCCTTGAGCAGGCCGCGCGCGCGAAACGGCAGCGCCCAGTCGCTCAGCGACGCGGCATCGAGGTTCAGCGCGAGGCGGTTCAGTTCGAGGCCGCTCATGCCGGTGGCGTACAGGCTGCCCACCACCGAACCGGCGCTGGTTCCGGCGATCAGGTCGGCATGGATTCCCTGCGCCTCCAGCGCCTTGATGACGCCGATGTGCGCGAAGCCCCGCGCGGCGCCGCCGCCCAGCGCCAGGCCGACGCGCAGAGGGCGGGTGCGCGTCGCCGCGGGCGGGCGCGTTTCCGGCGTGCCGCCGCCCGACTGGCGCGACGACGGCGCGAGCGTGGTGCAGGCCGCAAGCAGGCCGCCGCACGCCGTCATGACCAGTCCGCCGGCCAGTGAAAGACCCAGACGTCGACGCGTCGGCGAGGCGGGCGGCATGGCAGGCGAGCACGGAGTCGAGGAAGGGGGCGGGGAGGCGGCGGGATCTGTAGCCAAGTCGAGTCTCGTGGTGCGGGGATATCGGGTTGCGGTGTGTCGGCCGAAGCGGATGCATCGGGAAAAACGTGCGCACCGTGCGTCACATTATAGAATTCGCCCCGGGCGCTGCGGGAATCCCGGCACGGGAAGCGCACGGGGCGGCTGTTATAATCGCGTCGTCACGTCACCGTCGCCGGCTGTCTTGCCGTCCTGTTTCACGAATGCCCTGCGCTGTCTTTGCGCCATTTCGCGCCATCTCGTGCAGCCGCGCCGGGTCGTCCGCTTCCGCTTCCTTCTTCCTCGCCATGACCGAACCGCTTGCTTCTCCCGTCCCGTCCCGTCATCCCGGCGCCGCGCCGCACGCTGCTCCGACCGACGACGCGTCGGGCCAGGCGCCCGTGCGCACGCGCTTCGCGCCCAGTCCCACCGGCTTTATCCATCTGGGCAACATCCGCTCGGCGCTCTACCCGTGGGCCTTCGCGCGCAGCAAGGGCGGCGTTTTCGTGCTGCGCATCGAAGACACCGATGTCGAGCGTTCAAGCGACACCGCGGTCCGGACGATTCTCGACGGCATGGCCTGGCTGGATCTCGACATCGACGAAGGCCCGTTCTACCAGATGCAGCGCATGGACCGCTACCGCGAAGTGCTGCAACAGATGCTCGAACGCGGCCTCGCGTATCGCTGCTATACCTCGACCGAGGAACTCGACGCGCTGCGCGACACGCAGCGCGCGAACGGCGAGAAGCCGCGCTACGACGGTCGCTGGCGGCCGGAAGCGGGCAGGACGCTGCCGGCCCCGCCCGCGGGCGTCGCGCCGGTCGTGCGCTTTCGCAATCCGCTGGGCGGATCGGTGGTGTGGGAGGACGCGGTCAAGGGGCGCATCGAGATCGCCAACGACGAACTCGACGACCTGGTGATCGCACGCCCCGACGGCACGCCGACCTACAATTTCTGCGTGGTCGTCGACGACGCGGACATGCGCATCACGCACGTGATCCGCGGCGACGACCATGTCAACAACACGCCCCGCCAGATCAACATCCTGCGCGCGCTGGATTACACGCCGCCGGTCTACGCGCATCTGCCGACGGTGCTCAACGATGCCGGCGAGAAGATGTCGAAGCGCGCCGGCGCGATGAGCGTCATGCAATACCGGGACGAAGGCTATCTGCCCGAGGCGGTCGTCAACTATCTCGCGCGGCTGGGCTGGGCGCACGGCGACGCGGAGATCTTCTCGCGCGAACAGTTCATCGAATGGTTCGATCTCGCGCACCTGGGCAAGTCGCCCGCGCAGTACGATCCGGAAAAGCTGAAATGGCTGAACAGCCATTACATCAAGGCGGCGGACAACACGCGGCTCGCCGACCTCGCCCGGCCGTTCGCCGCGACGCTGGGGCTGGACGTCGACGCGGGTCCGGCCTGGGTCGACGTCGTCGGCCTGATCAAGGACCGCGCGTCGACGCTCAAGGAACTCGCGGAAAGCGCCGCCATGTTCTACCGCGTGCCCGCGCCGGACGCCGATGCGCTCGCGCTGCACCTGACGCCGGCAGTGCGCCCGGCGATCGCCGCGCTGCGCGAGGCGTTGCGCGACGTGGAGTGGACGCGTCCGGCGATCGCGGCGGCGCTGAAAACCGTCCTCACGGCGCAAGGCATCAAGATGCCGGTGCTGGCGATGCCGGTGCGGCTGCTGGTGGCCGGCACGACGCATACGCCGTCGATCGATGCGGTGCTGACGCTGTTCGGGCGCGAGCGGGTGCTGGAGCGACTGGCGCAGGTCTGAAGCGGGCGAGGGCGGTTGCGCGAGCGGATACCGGCGTGGCATATCGGGCCGACGAATATTTGCGCGAAAGGCCTTTACAGAAAGCCGATCGATGCATATAATTTCGTCTCTGTCGGGGGTATAGCTCAGCTGGGAGAGCGCTTGCATGGCATGCAAGAGGTCAGCGGTTCGATCCCGCTTACCTCCACCAGACACAGTTTTAGTCCCCATCGTCTAGAGGCCTAGGACATCACCCTTTCACGGTGAGTACAGGGGTTCGAATCCCCTTGGGGACGCCAGACATCGGAAGCGGTCGGGCGGTATGCCGGAACGTTTCCCGCCCTGCCAGATATACAGTGGCAGGACGTTGATGCAAAGTTTGGAGTGGTAGTTCAGTTGGTTAGAATACCGGCCTGTCACGCCGGGGGTCGCGGGTTCGAGTCCCGTCCACTCCGCCAAAAGAAAAGCCCGTTCAAGAAAACTTGTACGGGCTTTTTTCTTCCCTGGCATGGTTTGAACGCCGAAAAGCAGTAATGCAGCAAATATGAGTGAAGCAGCCGATTGATGCAATAAGTGATCAAAAAATGCTTCACAAATGTGAAAAGCTTCAATATAATACGGGTCTTTCGCAGCAAACACTTCTGAAAAGAAGCGGGTAAAGCGGAAAGCCCAAAGAGATTTCAAGGTGGCTGTATCGTTGGATGGACGAGGATACAGTGATCGAGCAGGTGTAGTCCCCATCGTCTAGAGGCCTAGGACATCACCCTTTCACGGTGAGTACAGGGGTTCGAATCCCCTTGGGGACGCCAGACATCGGAAGCGGTCGGGCGGTATGCCGGAGCGCTTCTCGTCCCGCCGCGACCTGTCGCGAACGGACAGCGATGCAAAGTTTGGAGTGGTAGTTCAGTTGGTTAGAATACCGGCCTGTCACGCCGGGGGTCGCGGGTTCGAGTCCCGTCCACTCCGCCAGCAACAAGCAAAACCCCATGATGCTCACGCGTCATGGGGTTTTTGTTTTGGTCTGAGCCTTTTGTTTGGGTGTGTGCCTTTTGCCTGGACCGCCGCCCATGCCGTCACGCGTATCAGCGCCTGACGACCACGCGCCGGTACAGCACCAGCATTGCCGCGGCGACCGCCAGGCTCGCGGTATTCGCGATCCAGAAGCCGTTCGCCCGGGTCAGCCAGAGGGGCAGCACGCCCAACGTATCGAAGCCCATGACGTAGCCCCCGCCCAATCCCACGCCCCACAGCGCGACCGCATAGATCAGCGTAGGCACGACGGTGACGCGATAGCTGCGCAGCACGAACGACGTGGTGACCTGCACCGCGTCGAAGCAATGATAGGCGGCAACGATCAGCAGCAGGCCCGCGGCCGTCTTCGCGACCATCGCATCGTTCGTGTAGGCGGCGGCGATGCCGTGGCGTGTCACCGCCACCAGCGCCGCATAGCCGAGACCGATCAGGCCCGCGAGCAGGATGCCGTGCCGTGAGATCGTGCGCGCCCGGTCGCGCTGCTCCGCGCCCAGCGCCTGCGCGACCAGGGTCGCGGTGGCGATCCCGATCGACAGCGGCGTCATGTACAGCACCGCGCCGACATTGCCGGCGATCTGGTGCGCGGCGAGCGTCGGGGTGCCGAAGCGGGTGATGAAGATCGCCATGAACGTGTACGACGTCACCTCGATCAGATAGGACAGGCCCATCGGCAGGCCGAGCCGCAGCAGCGCCCCCAGTTGCGTGATGCTCGGCCAGGAGAAGCGCGCGAAGATCGCCAGCGGCCGGTACGGTTGCCCGCGCGCGAGCAGGATCGCGCCCAGCACCGCCTCGATCCAGTTGATCGCGGTGCTCGCCAGCGCGCAGCCCAGGCCGCCCATCGCGGGCACGCCCAGGCCGCCGAAGATCAGCCAGTAGTTCGCCGGTACCTTGACGAGCAACGCGACGATCTGCACGCCCATCACGAAGCGGGGACGGCCGATGGCGGTGGACACGCCGCCGTAGATGCGAAAAGCAAGGCTGGCCGGCAGGCCGAACGACAGGATGCGCAGGTAGCCGGTCGCGCGTTCGGCCAGTTCGGGCGGTGCGTCCGAGAGCCGCAGCAACGGTCCCGGAAAATACAGCACCACCATGCCCAACACCGTGAGGGCCAGCGCGAGCCAGACCGATTGCCGGACCACCTCGCCGATCTCGGGCAGGCGTTTCGCGCCGAACAGATTGCCGGCGATCGGCGACAGCGCGGCGAGGATGCCGAAGAGCGCGACGTAGACGCTGATGTAGATCGAGCCGCCCAGCCCGAGCGCGGCCAGATCCTGCGCGGAGAAACGTCCGACCATCGCCGTGTCGATCACGCCGAAGGCGATGGCCGCCAGCTGACCGATCAGCAGCGGCCAGGTAAGGTGCAGGATGGCCCGGACGTCAGACAGCAAGGGCCGGTCTCCAGGCATGCGCGGCACGGGCCTGATCGCGCGCGCAGGCGGGCCGTCGGGGGGGGGTCGGAAGGTTGCCGGTCATGGCGCGCACCGGGCGCTGCTCATCGCACATCGTTCATCGTGGCTTGCTTGTCGGACACCGTTCATCGTCCCCGTTTTGCGGTGGGGTCCAGCACCCGCACATACAGCCGGAAGCGTTCGTCGCGGTCGGCCGCGCGGCGGCCCTCCCAGACCAGCTTCCATTGATAGGGCCGCACGTCGGCGGGCGCCCAGAAGTCCTCGTCGTCCTGCCGCAGCAGGACGTCGCAGTCCTCGCCATGAAAACCGAAACGCATCGACTGGAAATAGCCGAACGACGCGACCTGCGCATCGCCGAGCCGCACCGGCTGGATGCAGCGGTAGTCGCTCGGCAGATGCACGGCGATCTGCGCGGCAACGTCCCGGTAGGTACGGCTGTAATTGATGAAGGGCATCCACAGCGTCATCAGCAGCACCCACATCAGCGTCGTGCCCGCGCTCGAGAGCACGACGCCGCGCCACAGTACCTCCGGGCGGGTGGCCAGCCGCCAGCGCACGATCGCCACCCAGCACGCCGTCACGATCAATGCCGTCGCCAGCGCGATCAGCCGGAACGAGGGTTCGAAGCCGGGGATCTGCCGCGCCAGATTGCGCGCGATCGCCGCCGGATGTCCGGTCACGGCGGCCGTCCAGACCAGCCAGACGAAACCGCCGAGGACCGTGAAGCTGAGCAACGCGAACCAGTCTATCGCGTTGATCGCCCCGCGCTTGAGCGTCGGCAGTCCGAACGCGGCGAGCATCGCCATTCCCGGCAGCAGCAGCATGAACAACTTGTTGGTCTGGTGGCTTTGCAGCACGACCAGCACCAGCAGCGGCGCCATGATCGCCATCGGCGCGACCACATGCGGCGCACGCCGCATGCCTTTCCAGCTCCACCAGGACCACAGCGCCAGCGGCCAGGCGGGCCAGGTGAACAACGGCAGGTTCTTCAGCGCGTAGAACAGGACATTGCTCAGCGGCCCGGCGTAGAAATCGAAATTGCCGTTGATCCACGCGCGCAGAAACCGCTGGCTCGCGTCGCCGTCGTAGAGGGTGGCGGCGAGCGGCCAGGACGCGGCGACGACGAGCGCGACGGGCACGCCGGCCAGGGCCAGGATGCGTCCCCGGAAATGCGGGCTGAGCAAGGCGACCGCGAGCAGACAGCCGCCCATCACCGCGGGCAGCAGGGGACTCGCGGCCAATGTCAGGAAACCCAGCCCGGCGCCCCAGAAGAGCGCGCCCTGATACGGCTTGTCGACCGTGCGGGCCATGCCGTAGAGGATCATCGACACGCAGAGGAACTGCGCGAGCTGCGGCGTGGTTTCATGGCCGCGCTCGGCCAGACCGAAGCACGCCAGCAGGATCAGCACCGCGCCGTCGGCGATCGTGCGGCCGAAGTCGCCCGGCAGCGGCTCGCCGCCGAACGCGTACTTGAACGGCTGCACCTCGCTGCGGCGTCCGAGCAGATAGGTGCCGTACCAGACGAAGCCGCAGCTCAGCGAAAACAGCAGCGCGGTGACCACGCGCGCGGCGCTGCCCGGCGCGATGAAGGGCAGCAACCGGATGGCGCCCGCGCCCAGCCAATAGCTCAGCGGCCCGTCGGCGGGCATCGGCTTGCCGAACAGATTCGGAAACAGCCAGTCGTGCAGGTGGCCGGAGGCGAGGGTCCACATCACGCCGAACCCCGTCGCGTCCTCGTTCTTCCAGGGGTCGCGCCAGAACAGGCCGAAGGCGGCATAGACCACGCAAATCGCCAGCAGGGCGGCGCGCGGGAGCGGACGCGTTGCGGAAGCGGTGAGGCGGACGACGGATTTCATGCCGGTTGTCATGCGTTCGAGACCGTGTAGCAGGTTGCGTGAGTTGCTTGTGACCCCGACGTCGCCCGGCAACGGTGGGAGCAGAAGGAGAGAAGGCGAGCCCTGCATTCTAGCGCGCGTACCGTCTGCGAGTGGCACCGTTGCGCGCACGACGAAATGTCCGCCGCGTCGCGCGATCCGCGACGCGGCCGTGCGGTCGGCCAATAAAAAAAGGGCAGCCGTGGCTGCCCTCGTACGTGTCGCATATCTGACGTCGGTGCCGGATACCGGCACGCGACCTCAGACGCGAG
>JBPBQT010000219.1:0-7270 GCA_050955065.1 Janthinobacterium lividum
GACGCGAACGGCCCCTTCCCGTCGCGCGCGGCGTTGCGCAAGGTGCCGCGCCTGGGCGACAAGACCTTCGAACAGGCGGCCGGATTCCTGCGGATCAACGCCGGCAGGAATCCGCTCGACGGCTGCGCGGTGCATCCCGAGGCGTATCCGGTGGTCGAGAAAATGCTCGCGAAGATCGGGCGCACCGCGGCGGAACTGCTGGGCAACCGCGACATGCTCGCGTTGATCTCGCCCGGCGAGTTCGTCGACGAACGCTTCGGCCTGCCGACCGTGCGCGACATCCTCGCCGAGCTGGAGAAGCCCGGGCGCGATCCCCGGCCGGAATTCAAGACCGCCGCGTTTCGCGAAGGCGTCGAGAAGGTGTCGGACCTGGAAGCCGGCATGATCCTCGAAGGCGTCGTGACGAACGTCGCGGCGTTCGGCGCCTTCGTCGATATCGGCGTGCACCAGGACGGGCTGGTGCACGTCTCGGCGATGTCGACGCGTTTCGTGCGCGACCCGCACGAGGTCGTGAAGGCCGGCGACGTGGTGCAGGTGAAGGTGATGGAAGTGGATCTGAAACGCCAGCGCGTCGCGCTGACGATGCGGCTCGACGACGAGGTCGGCGCCACGGGCGGCGGCGCGCCGCGCAGTGCAGGCAGCGCGAATGGCGGCGCCGGCGGGGCCGGCGGTGCGGGCCGGGAACGCGGCCGCTCGGGCGGGAGCACGGACGCGCGTGTCGGATCCCGGTTGCCGTCGCGTCAGAGCGCGCCCGCACCCGCCGACAGCGCAATGGCTGCGGCCTTCGCCAAGCTCAATAAAAAGTAAGCTCCTGCACACGACCGGCACGCTCCGGTGCCGTTCAGCTCCGGTGCCGGTCGGCGCCGGTCAGTGACGGCACCGGGGCATCCTGCCACGGCACCGATGAACGCCAGCGCACGCGCACGCCGATGTCGCTCAGAAGCTCAGGCAGATCTTGCCGAAATGCGCGCCGCTCTCCTGGTACCGGAACGCTTCGGGCATCTCGTCGAGCCCGAACGTGCGGTCGATCACCGGCTTCAGGCCGGTCGTGTCGATCGCGCGCACGAAGTCCTGCTGCTCGCGGCGGCTGCCCACGATCAGGCCCTGCAAACGCGCCTGCTTCACCATCAACGCGGCGGTCGGCACCTCGCCGCCACGGCCGGTCAGCACGCCGATCAGCGCGATGCGCCCGCCCACGCGCACCGCCGCGATCGATTGCGGCAGCGTGCCCGGCCCGCCCACCTCGATCACATGATCCACGCCCACGCCGCCGGTGAACTCGCTGGCACGCTTGCCCCAATCGGCATGCGTACGATAGTTGATCGTATGGTCGGCGCCCAGCGCGCGCGCGCGCGCGAGCTTTTCGTCGGAGGACGACGTGACGATCACGGTCGCGCCCATGGCCTTTGCCAACTGCAACGCAAAGATCGACACGCCGCCGGTGCCCAGCACCAGCACCGTGTCGCCCGCCTTGATGTCGCCTTCCACCACCAGCGCGCGCCAGGCGGTCAGACCCGCGGTCGTCAGCGTCGCGGCTTCCTCGTGCGTGAAGCCTTTCGGCGCGAGCGTGAAGTGGGTCGCCGGCAACGTCACGATCTCGCGCGCGTAGCCGTCGACGCCGTCGCCGGGTACGGTCGCGAAATCGCCCAATCGCGCGCGTCCGTCGTGCCAGGTCGGAAAGAAACAGGAAACGACCGCGTCGCCGGGCGTGAACTCGGTGACGTCGGCGCCCACCGCCTCGACTTCGCCCGCGCCGTCCGACATCGGAATGCGGCGGTCGAACGGCCAGTCGGGGCGGGTGACCACGCCGTAGTCGTGGTAATTGAGCGAACTCGCGTGCAGGCGCACGCGGATCTCGTTCGCTTTCGGCGCGCCGGGGTCGGAGAGGCTGGTGGGGGTCAGGTTGACGAGGCCGCCGGGCGTGCGCAGGATGATGGCTTTCACGAAATCTCCAGGATGTCCTGGCCGCCCCCGGAAAGCGGGAGCGACTCAGGAAATCAGGATAGCAGGCGGCCCCGCGGCCCGCTGCGCATTCAGATCTCGATCTTCGTGCCGAGCTCGACGACGCGATTGGCCGGGATGCTGAAGAAATCGGTCGGCTTCGCGGCGTTCTGGTGCATCCACGCGAACACCCGCTCGCGCCAGACCGACATGCCCGGCAACTGGGTGGGCACCACGGTCTCGCGCGCGAGGAAGAACGAGGTGTCCATCAGCTCGAACGCCATGCCGTGTTCGCGCCCGAGGTAGTCGAGCACGCCGTCGACGTCCGGCGTCTCGTTGAACCCGTACACCGCCTTCACGAGGCACAGGCCGCCATCGAACGACTTGAACTGGAAGCGCTGCGCATCCTCGATGTACGGCACGTCGCGCGTGAGGAAGGTCATGAAGATCGTGCGCTCGTGCAGGATCTTGTTGTGCTTGAGGTTGTGCAGCAGGCTGACCGGCACCAGCGACTCGCTGCCGGTCAGATAGATCGCGGTGCCCGAGACCCGATGCGGCGGATGCGCGAGCAGGCTTTTCAGGAAAGGCTGCAGCGCGATGCCGTCGACGGCCGTGCGTTCCTTGACGATCTGGCGCCCCTTGGACCAGGTGGTCAGCAGGAAGAACAGGCCGGCGCCCACGCCCAGCGGCAACCAGCCGCCCTCCTCGATCTTGATGAGATTGGCGCCGAAGAACGCGAGATCGATCACCATGAAAACCGCGATGATCGGCACCACCAGGCGCTTCTTCCACTTCCAGACGCGCAGCATCACGACCCCGACCAGCATCGTCGTGATCACCATCGTCGTCGTCACCGCGATGCCGTAGGCCGCCGCGAGATTGTCGGAACCCTTGAAACCGAGCACGATGCAGACGATGATCGCCAGCAGCAGCCAGTTGACCAGCGGAATGTAGATCTGGCCGATCGCGCTGGCCGACGTGTGCTGGATCTTCATGCGCGGCACGTACCCGAGCTGGATCGCCTGGCTCGTCAGCGAGAACGCGCCCGAGATCACCGCCTGCGAGGCGATGACCGCCGCGGCCGTCGCCAGCAGCACCAGCGGCAGCGTCGCCCAGTCGGGCGCCATCAGGAAAAAGGGATTCTGGATCGCCGTCGGGTCCCGGATCAGCAACGCGCCCTGCCCGAAGTAGTTCAGCACCAGCGCCGGCATCACGATCGCATACCAGCCGATGCGAATCGGCCGGGCGCCGAAATGCCCCATGTCCGCATACAGCGCCTCGGCCCCCGTGAGCACCAGGAAGACCGAGCCGAGCACGATATACGCCTGCAGCGCGTGCCGCGAGATGAAGCGCACCGCGTGGATCGGATTGATCGCCTCGATGATGATCGGCGAGGCGACGATGTGATACACGCCCAGCACCGCCAGCGTGACGAACCAGAGCAGCATGACCGGGCCGAACAGCTTGCCCACCAGTTCGGTGCCGCGCTTCTGCAGCCAGAACAGCAGGGTCAGAACGATCAGCGTGATCGGCAGCACGTAGCCGCCCAGTTGCGGCGCGGCGATCTTCAGCCCCTCGACCGCCGACATTACCGACATCGCCGGCGTGATCACCGCATCGCCATAGAACATGCACGCGCCGAACAGTCCGAGCATCACCAGCGTCTGCGCGAAACGGCCGCCGCGGCGCACGTTGCGCAGCGACAGCACCATCAGCGCGAGCGCCCCGCCTTCGCCGTTGTTGTCGGCGCGCATCACGAACAGCACGTACTTGACCGCGACCACCAGTACGATCGCCCAGAACAGCAGCGACACCACCCCGATGATCGCGCCCTGGCTGAACGTGATGCCGTGGCCCGGGCTGAACGCCTCCTTCATCGCGTACAGCGGGCTGGTGCCGATATCGCCGAAAACGATGCCGATCGCCGCCGTCACGAGCGCCGTCGGGGACTGTTTCGCGGGATGTGCCGGGTGCGTGGTAGCCAAGATCAGCCTGAAAAGGAAAGGAGTGAACTCGGTTCATCGTCTCCGACCCGGCGGACGATGACGCGTGCCATCAGGATGCGGTTTCGTCCACGCCGGCCGTCGGAGCCGACGTCGCGGCGTCCGGCGGTTGCGGCGCGACGGGAGCCTGCGCAGGACTCGTCGCCGGCTGGCCGTCCGCATCGCTCCTGCCCGCGCCGCTCTTGCCGCGCTTGATCCACGATGCGAGGTTGTGCGGCCGCACGGCGTCCCATTCCTCGAACGGCTGGTGAATCCACGGATTCAGCGGCAGGTGTTCGACGTGATAATCGGGCTTCGTGACCGAGCACCCCTTGTACCAGAGCACCGCGGAACGCACCGCGGTGATCGCCGGAAAGCGCTCGGCCAGATGCTGCTGCACGCGGGCAAGCGTCACGCCCGAATCCACCAGGTCATCGACCAGCAGCACGTTGCCGGACAGGTCGCCGCGCGTCATCGTGATATAGCGCGCGATGTCGAGCGTGCCCTGGCGGGTGCCCGCCGCTTCACGATACGAGCTGGTCGCCAGGATCGCGAGCGGCAGATCGTAGATGCGCGACAACTGGTCGCCCACGCGCAGGCCGCCCCGGGCCAGGCAGAGAATGAAATCGAACTTCCATTCCGATTCGTGGATCTGCAAGGCCAGGCGTTCGATCAGCCGGTGATACGCGTCCCAGCTTACCCAGAGGTGCTGGTCGTCGGTCTTCGGAACATTCATGGGAACGGTTTTCGGGAAGTTCGTCAGGCCGCGAACGGATGATGCAGCAGGATGGTCTCGTCGCGGTCCGGTCCCGTCGAGATCATGTGGATCGGCACGCCCGCGAGCGCTTCGACACGGCGCAGGTAGTTCTGCGCGGCTTCCGGCAGCGCGTCCCATTGCTGGATGCCCACGGTGCTGGTCTGCCAGCCGGGAAACACTTCGTAGACCGGTTCGCAGGCCGCCACGGCCGCCGCGCCGCGCGGCAGCAGATCCAGCGACTCGCCCGCCACCGTGTAACCGACGCACAACGACACCGTCTCCAGCCCGTCGAGCACGTCGAGCTTGGTCAGACACAGGCCCGAGATGCCGTTGATCTGGATCGAGCGCTTCAGCGCGGCGACGTCCAGCCAGCCGGTACGGCGCGGACGCCCGGTCACCGAGCCGAATTCCTTGCCGACCGTCGCCAGCGTCAGCCCGACCGGGTCCTGACGCGCGGCGTTGTCGGCGTCGTACAGCTCGCTCGGGAACGGGCCGCTGCCCACGCGCGTGCAATACGCCTTCGTGATGCCCAGCACGTAATGCAGCTGCTGCGGCCCGACGCCCGCGCCCGCCGATGCGGCACCCGCGACGCAGTTGCTGCTGGTGACGAACGGATAGGTGCCGTGATCGACGTCGAGCAGGGTCCCCTGCGCGCCTTCGAACAGCAGGCTGCCGCCCCGGGCGTTCTCGGCCGCGAGCCGCGACGAGACGTCGGCGCACAGCGGCGCGAGCTGCTCGGCGAAGCCCAGCATCTTGTCCAGCGTTTCCTGGAAATCCACCGCCGGCGCGCCCAGGTACTGGACCAGCTGGAAATTGTGGTATTCGAGCACTTCGGCAAGACGCTCGGCGAAATGCTGACGGTCGAACAGGTCCTGGACCCGCAGGCCGCGACGGCCGATCTTGTCCTCGTACGCCGGGCCGATGCCGCGTCCGGTCGTGCCGATCTTGTCGACGCCGCGGCGGCGCTCGCGCGCCTGGTCGATCGCCACGTGCGAGGGCAGGATCAGCGTGCAGGCTTCCGAGATGAACAGCCGCTCGCGCACGTTGACGCCCGCGGTCTCGAGTTCGCCGATTTCCTTGAACAGCGCCTCGGGCGACAGCACGACGCCGTTGCCGATGTAGCAGGCGACTTCCGCGCGCATGATCCCCGACGGGATCAGCCGCAGAATCGTTTTCTTGCCGCCGATGATCAGCGTGTGGCCTGCATTGTGCCCGCCCTGGAAGCGAACGACGCCTTTCGCGTGATCGGTCAGCCAATCGACGATCTTGCCTTTGCCTTCGTCGCCCCATTGGGTACCGACGACGACGACATTTCGCCCCTGGTTCGATGCGTTACCGGACATGGTGTTTTCTGGCCTGGTTAAAAACGTATTCTACCCGCGTCGCGGGAACGTTTAGATAATTTGACGATCGACAAGCACCCACTCCCCGTCGCGTGCGACGAGTTCGCGATCGCAGGCGAACTCGTCGAGGTCGTGCGGATGTCCGGGCAGCGCCTGAATCACGATCTCGCCCGCGTCGCGCAGCGCCGCGATCCGTGCCGACAGCGCGGCGTCCCGGGTCCACGGCGCGAAGACCGCGCTCGAGCGCGCCTCGACCGGCGAGATCCGCGCGAGTTCGCGCAGATCCAGCGAAAAACCGATCGCCGGCCGGTCCCGGCCGAACAACCTGCCGATGCGGTCGTAGCGTCCGCCACGGGCGATCGCGTTCGGCACGCCGGCGACGTACGCCGAGAAGATCACCCCGGTGTGATACTGGTACGACCCGCCCAGATCGGCAAGGTCGAACTGCACCTGCGCCCGTCCGCCGCTGCGCACGCCAGGCGCCGGCAACGCCGCCTGCGTCGCCAGGCAATCCAGATCGTCGAGCGCGTGCCCGATCGCCGGCAACGGCGGCAGGACGCCGCGCGCGCGTTCCAGCACGTCGCGCTCGCCGTACAGCGTGGGCAGCGCGCGCAGCGCGTCACGGGCCTGCGGTTCGAGCGCCGCCGTCAGGTCGTGCAGACGCGGCACGTCCTTGCCGGCAAGGGCGCCGAAGATGTCGTACGCGTGCACCGCGGCGGCCGGCGCCCATTCGAACAGGGCGCTCAGGATGCCCGCGTGACCCAGATCCAGACGCACATCCTGCAGACCCACGAGCGCGACGCTGTCGAGCAGCAGTTGCTGAATCTCGAGATCCGCCTCGATGCCGCCGTGGCCGTACAGCTCGGCGCCGATCTGATACGGTTCGCGCGTCGCATGCAGGCCGCGCGGACGCGTTTCGAGCACGCTGCCGGCGTAGCAGAGCCGGGTCACGCCCGGACGATTGAGCAGATGCGCGTCGATGCGCGACACCTGCGGCGTGATGTCGGCGCGCACGCCCATCGTACGACCCGACAACTGATCGACCAGTTTGAAGGTCCGCAGTCCGAGGTCCTCGCCGCCGCCCGCCAGCAGCGACTCCAGATACTCGAGGAGCGGCGGCATGACCATTTCGTAGCCGTAGACCCGAAACCGGTCCAGCAGCGTGCGACGCAGATTCTCGCTCTTGCGCGCTTCCGATGGCAGCACGTCGGCAATGCTCTCGGGTAACAACCAAATCGACATCGTCG
>JBPBQT010000220.1:0-5789 GCA_050955065.1 Janthinobacterium lividum
CGAAGCCTTCGGCGTAGATGAAGGTGACGTCGGTCATGCCGAGGAAACCCAGCAGCGTCTTCAGATACGGCGTCTGCGTGTCCAGCGGCGTACCCTGATACTTGCCGCCCCGCGCCACGGCGACATAGACCTTCTTGCCCTTGACCAACCCTTCCGGCGTGCCTTCGGCGGTATAGCGGAAGGTCTGGCCCGCACGGGTGATCCAGTCGATATAGCCTTTCAGCTGGGTCGAATCGCCGAAGTTGTACAGCGGCGCCCCGATCACCACCACGTCGGCGGCCTGCAGCTCGGCGATCAGCGCCGCGCTCTTCGCTTCGATCGCCTGCTGCGCGTCGTTGCGCGCAGCGGCCGGCGTGAAGAACGCCCCCAGGATCTCGTCATTCAGATTCGGCAACGCGCTGCTCAACAGGTCGCGTACGACGAGCGTCGCGCCGGGATGCTTGCCCAGCAGGTGCTGCGCGGTCTCGCCGGCGAGCAGCGTGGACTGGGAGCCCTGCGAACGTGCGGCGCCATTGATCTGGAGAATCGTCGTCATGATGCGTTCCTGGTAACCGAACTGCGAAGTGGGAGAGCGCCGGGCGAGCCAGGCGTGCGGTGTCATTGTAAGCGATCCCGTTTTTGGGACAAGGTAGATTATTGGGTATCATTGTCCCGTTTATGGAACGATGTATTTCCTGGATTTTTCTCCAATGCCCGCAATGGACGACCTGAACGACATGCTGGTCTTCGCCGAAGTGGCGCGCGCCGGCAGCCTGAGCGCGGCCGGCATGCGTCTGGGAATGCCCAAGACCACCGTGAGCCGACGGCTCGGCAAGCTGGAGCAGCGGCTCGGCACGCGCCTGCTCGACAAGAGCACCCGTCGCCTGGAGTTGACCGAGGTCGGCCTCGCCTATCTCGCGCGTTGCCTGCCGATTCTGGAAGATGTCGAAGCGGCGCGGGATTTCGCCTCCCAACTGACCGAACGGCCGCGCGGACTGCTGCGCATCTCCGCGCCGCCGGATTTTTCCGAGCATTGGCTGGCCGCGCCGCTGGCGGGTTTCAGCCTGCGCTATCCCGAGGTGGCGCTGGAATTCGACCTGAGCGCGCGGCATGTCGATCTGATCGGCGAGCGCATCGATATCGCCATCCGCGCCGGCCATCTGGCCGATTCCACGCTGGTGGCCCGCCAGCTCGGCGAGATGACCCGTTCGATCTACGCCAGTGCCGCGCATATCGAGCGCGAGGGGCTGCCCGACGCGCCGGCCGACCTTGCCCGGCACCGTTTCATCCTGCTGCGCGGCGCGCGTCAGGTGCAGGACCGGGAGGTGTTGACCCGTGGCCGGCAGCAGGTCGACGTCCGGATGACGGGACGCATCGAGGCCAACAGCCTGTCGATGGTCCGGGAATTGGCGGCGGCGGGCGCGGGCCTGGCCATTCTGCCGGATGCGATGACCGGCGGCGAGAAAACGTCTCACGACCTGGTGCGCATCCTGCCGGACTGGAAGCTGTCCGGCACGCCGGTGCATCTGGTCATGCCGTCGCGCCGTTTCGTGCCGCGCAAGACCCAGGCGTTCATCGAGTATCTGACCGAGATCGAACCGATGTGCGCGGCGATCCGCCGCGCCGCGGCGCGTTGAGCACGGCGCGTCCGTCTCCCGGCTCGATGGCCGCGACGCGCCCCACCCGATCGTTCGCGGACGTTGCGCCGTCCGCTTTGCCGGTGGAGCGTGCCCAGCGTCGCCGCCCTACGACCCGCCGAGCCACGCCTCCCGCCGCCTGGCCGCGACATCGGTTGCGTCTTCACCGGCACCACCATCCTGGCCACCGGCTTCCCGTTGGGCTTCGCGCCGGGTTTTCTGCTCGGCCAACGCGTACTCGATGACATCCGGCCCATCCAGCGACACCGTGAAATCGCGCAGCACATCGCGCCGGAACGCATGCAGCACGACCATCTGCCCGGGCCGGTAACGCGCCAGCAGGCCGTCCAGGTTGCCGCCGGTGACCCGCAAGCCATCGAGCGCGACCAGGACATCGCCCGCCGACAACCCGGCGTGTCGTGCCGCACCGTCGTCGAAGACCGCGGCCAGCGTCGCGTCGGCGCCGGCTTTCACGCGCGCGCCGATCGACACCGGTTGTTTGCCCGCCACGGGCGCGAGCGTCACGCCCACCGTCGCCAGCAGACGCTCGAGCGGCAGATCGTCGGTGCCGTGCACCGCCAGCGCGAAAAGTTCGCTCAGATCCGTGCCGCTCACCTCGCACAGCAGCGGCAGCACCGCGTCCGCGGCGACGCCGACCGGCTTGCCCGCGTAGAAATCGCGCCCGTACCGTTGCCAGAGCGCGCGCATCACGTCGTCGAGCGAGCGCTGGCCGTCGCTGGCCGCGCGGATCGCCAGATCGAACGCCAGCGCGACCAGCGACCCCTTCGTGTAATAGCTGACGATCGCGTTCGACGCGTTTTCATCCTGCCGGTAGTACTTGACCCAGGCGTCGAACGAACTCTCGGCGACGCTCTGCTTGCGCCGCCCGCTGCCCCGCAGCACGCCGCCGATCGTCTTGCCGAGCAGCCGGAGGTAGTCGGTGCGCGCAATCGTGCCGCTGCGCAGCAGGAAGAGATCGTCGTAATAGGACGTGAAACCCTCGAACAGCCAGAGCAGT
The DNA here is from genome assembly GCA_050955065.1 of Janthinobacterium lividum. Lineage (GTDB taxonomy): Bacteria > Pseudomonadota > Gammaproteobacteria > Burkholderiales > Burkholderiaceae > Robbsia. The sequence continues at coordinate 2,635 of JBPBQT010000220.1, forward strand.
TCCGTATAGGTCTCGTCCGCCAGATCGTACGGCGCGAACCGGTCCGGCTTGATCCGCTTGACGTTCCAGGTGTGGAAGTACTCGTGGCTGCACAGCCCGAGATAGGTCCGGTACCCGTCCGACAGCGGCGCGTCGGCCGCCGCGCCCCGCACCGGAAAATCGCTGCGCTTGGCGATCAGCGCGGTGGACGCGCGGTGTTCGAGTCCGCCATAGCCGTCGCTCACCGCCATCGTCATGAAGACGTAGCGGGTCATCGGCGCGCGGCGGCTGTCGGGTTCGAAGAAGGCGATCTGCGTTTCGCAGATCCGGCGCAGGTCGTCGGTCAGACGATCCATGTCCAGTCCGGGAACCGGACCGCTGATGACCACGTCGTGCGGCACGCCGTGCGCGGCGAACGTCGCGAGCGCGAACTCGCCGAGCGTGACCGGATGATCGATCAGCTCGTCGTAATCCGCCGCCCGGTACAGACCGAAATCGTAACGGGCGGTGCCCTCCGCCTCCGGCAGCGCGGTGGCCACCCGCCAGTTCGCGAACCCGGTACCGGGGGGACGCTGGATATCGACGACGCATGGCGCGGCCTCGCGGCCTTCCACCGCCAGGAACACGCTGGTGCCGTTGAAGAAGCCGACGGTCTGGTCCAGATGCGCGCTGCGCACCGACAGGTCCCACGCATACACCTGATAGCGCAGCGTCAGCGCGCCGTCGACCGGATCGGCCAGCCAGCGGTGCTTGTCGGTCTTGCGGACCGCCACCGCCCTGCCCGCCGCGTCGTGCGCGCCCAGCGTCACGACATTGCGCGCGAATTCGCGGATCATGTAGCTGCCGGGAATCCAGGCGGGCAGGCAAAACGCCTGCCCGTGCGGGTCGGGGTCGTCGACGCGCAGCGTGATGTCGAACAGATGGGCCGCCGCCTGCCGGGCGACGATCGCGTAGTGGATCGGATGCATGAGTGACGGTTCCAGGGATCAGCGCGCCGACGCCAGCCGGTTCTTGAGTTCGTCGGCCGACACCGCGCCCGGCAGCCGGTTGCCGTCGACCAGGAAGACGGTCGGCGTGCCGGTCACGTTCATTTCCTGACCGAGTTTCAGATTGCGTTCCAGCGCGGTGACATCGCAGGTGGCCGGTGCCGCCGACGCAGGGATGCGACGCAGCATCCAGTCCTCCCAGGACTTGCCCTTGTCCTTCGCGCACCAGATCGCCTTCGACTTCTCCGTCGAATCCGGCGACAGGATCGGATACAGGAAGGTGTATACCGTCACGTTGTCGATGCCTTGCAGCGTCTCCTCCAGCCGATGGCAGTACGGGCAATTCGGATCGGAGAACACGGCGATCTTGCGCTCGCCCTTGCCGTGCACGACCTTGATCGCGTCATTGAGCGGCAGTTTCGCGAAATCGATATGGTTCAATTCGTCGGTGCGCGCCTGCGTCAGATCCTCGCCCGTCGTCGTGTCGCGGATATTGCCGAGGACCACGTAGCGCCCGGTGGGATCGCTGTAGATCACCTGTTTGCCAAGGACGACTTCATACAATCCGGCGATCGGCGACTTGCGCACGGCGCTGACGTCGGCCTGCCCGCCGAATTTCTTCTGCAGCGCGGCTTTGAGCGCGTCGGTGGTCGCATCGGCATGCGCGGTGCCGGAAAACAGGGCAAAGGCCGCGACGGCGAACAGGGAGGGCAAAGAGAACTTCATCGGATTCCTTTATGGCGAAATAGGGGAGCGGACGCGGCAAGCCGGCATCGCGCGCAGACACCCGGGCGCATGTCCCGGTCGGATTTCTCAGCCCAGCGCGTTGTTGATCAGCCAGCGCTTGACGAACGGTTGCGCCGCCACCAGCGACATGCCCAGATTGCGGACGTTCCGGGCCACGAAACCGGGCGCGGCGAACAGGCGTTGCAGCCCGTCGGTCGCGAGGGTGAGCGCGGCGATATCCTCGCGCCGCGCCCGCTCGTAGCGGCGCAGCAGGATAGGATCGCCATAATCGCGGAAACGTTCCTTCGCCCGCAGCATATCGATCAACGCGGCGACGTCGCGCAAACCCAGATTGACACCCTGCCCCGCGAGCGGGTGGATCAGATGCGCAGCATCGCCCACCAGCGCGACGCGCGCGGCGCTCAGACGGTCCACCGTCTGCAATGCCAGCGGAAACCCCACCGGTTCGGACACGCAATCGAACAGCCCATGCGACGCGCCGGCGAAGCGTTCGAGTTCGGCGGCCAGCGCGGCGCCACCCGCGGCGATCAGCGCGGCGGCATGCTCATGCGTCGCCGACCAGACCAGCGACACGTACGGGCCGGCCATCGGCAGCAGCGCGACGATCTCGCCGTCGCGAAACCATTGCCAGGCGGTCTCCGCGTGCGGCTTGCTGACCTTGAAGTTCGCCACCACGCCGGTCTGGCCGTAATCGCGATGCTTGACCTGCGCGCCCATCTGCGCGCGCACCCAGGAGTGCGCGCCATCCGCGCCGATGACGAGGTCGGCGCGCAGCTGCCGCGCGTCGTCGAGCGCCAGCGTCGCCCCGTCGGCGTCGATCGTCAGCGCCTGCGCCCGTGCCGGTCGCCAATCGAGCTGCGGCTGGAAATGCAGCGCGGTGTCGAGCGCCGACTCGATCAGCTGCGACTCCGCGATCCACGCCAGTTGCGGCACCGCCGCCTGGAACGCCGAGAAATGCAGTTGGGCGAACGCGTCGCCGATCACGCGCATGTCGTGGACCGGTCCGAGACGCGTGCGCTCGAGTGCCTGCCAGACGCGCAGCCGCTCGAACAGCGCCTGTGAACTCGCCGACAACGCGTAGACCCGCTTGTCGAACAACTGCCCCGCCGCGAGCGGCGCGGCCGGTGGCGCGAGTAGGGCGACACGCAGGCCGGCCTGGCTCAGCGCGAGCGCCGCGGACTTGCCGACAAGGCCGCCGCCGACGACGACGGCATGGAATGGGAGGGAGGATGGGCTCATCCGGGCATTATAGCGCCGGCGTTCCCGGGTCACGCCGGCCATCATCGGGGCCGAAGGGGTTACAATCGGCGTTTTTCGCACAGATTCCAGAGCCCCATCCATGAGCCTCCAATGCGGCATCGTCGGCTTGCCCAACGTCGGCAAGTCCACCCTCTTCAACGCGCTGACCAAGGCGGGCATCGCGGCGGAAAACTATCCGTTCTG
>JBPBQT010000221.1:0-5696 GCA_050955065.1 Janthinobacterium lividum
CAGCAAGTAAGCGCTTCGCCGCACTGGTAAAAGCCGCGTTGCGCGGGCCCGGGCACGCGCGTGATGGTGGGGCCGGCGTCAGTCGGCATTGCCGGGAACCAGCCGCAAATGGGTGATTTCGGACGGCGCGGCGAAACGGATCGGCGGTCCCCAATACCCTGTCCCCCGGCTGATGTACAGCCACATCGCGCCGCTGCGCACCAGACCGGCGGTGAAGGGCTGCTGCACGCGCACGGCGAAGTTCCACGGAAAGAACTGACCGCCATGCGTATGTCCCGATAGTTGCAGCGTGAAACCCGCGGCGTCGGCGGCCGCTGCGGAGCGCGGCTGATGCGCGAGCAGCAGGCGGATGCGGGCAGCGTCGGGCGCACCGGCGATCGCGCGAGCCGGGTCGCTGCGATGCGTCTCGCCGAAATGCGCGCCGCTGTAATCGGTGACGCCGCCCAGCAGCAGCGGCTCGCCGCCATGTTCGAGCACGACATGCTCGTTCATCAGCACGCGGATGCCGAGCCGTCGGAATTCGGCGATCCACGCATCCGCCCCGGCGTAGTACTCGTGGTTGCCCGTGCACAGGAACACGCCGTGTCGACCTTTCAGGCGCGAGAGCGGCTGGGTATGGGCACGCAATGCGGACACGCTGCCATCGACGACGTCGCCGGTGATCGCGACCATGTCCGCGTCGAGCCGGTTGACCGCGTCGACGATGGGATCGAGATAACGTTTGCGGATCGTCGGTCCGACGTGGATGTCGCTGATCTGCGCGATGGTGAAGCCATGCAGTGCGGGCGGCAGGTTGTCGATCGGGATGTCGACGCGGACCACCGGCGCACGCCGGCGGGCGTTGTAGATGCCGACCACCGTCATCAGGAAGGCGCCCAGCAGCACCCCTTCGGCCGATTCGATGCGCCAGACGTCATAGGGCAGCGCCGTCGCCGCGCCTGTCCGGACGCGGGTCGCGACGGCCCACAGGGCAAGCGTGACGTCGCGCAGTACGGTGAGCGTGAGCAGGAAGGAGAAAAACCCCATTTCGAGCAGACCGGCCCATGCCAGTACGGCGCGCCAGCCGTTCGCGCCCGCATCGCGACGCTGCATGCCCAGCGGCACGATCACGCACGAGGCGATCAGCCACGACGCCATGACCGCGTCCCAGACACGGCCGACCGGAAGCGCGGGAATCAGGCGAAGGCCGACGTAACAATGGAACAGGATGCCGAACAGGACCAGACGGGAAAAGAAACTGCGCATAGGGGCGGGAGCGAACGTGCCGTAAGGAAAAGGAAGGAGCCGGGACCTGCGGGATCATTCTAACGGGCTTCGCCGGAGATCGCTGGAAAACGGCCAGGGGGGGCAGGAGGCCGCTCGGGTGGCGAAAGGCGGCGCCAGCGACGGGCAGCGGCTGAACGTGCCCGTTGCCGCCGCTGACAGCACCGGGCGCCCCGCGCCGACAGCGTAGAATGGGCGGTCCGGTTCGTTCGGCAAAGCCGAGCGACCTTCTTCTTTTCGATATGGATCATGGAAAAAATTGCGTTCGCGCTCACGGGCGAGTGGATCGCCCTCAACGACTTGCTGAAGGTGACGGGCCTCATCTCCAGCGGCGGTCTCGCCAAGGCGATGATCGCCGACGAGCGGGTAAAGGTGGACGGGCAGACGGAAACGCGCAAGACCTGCAAGATTCGCGCGGGGCAGGTCGTGACGATGGATGGCGCGATGGTGGTCGTCACCGCGCCCGCCGCGAGCTGAACGCGGGGCCTCGCCCCGTTTTGCGCTGATTGAAAGAAGGGTGCCGCGATGTCAGCCTGATTGGCGTCGGCATCGGCGTCGCGCCGCCGATATCGGAAAGCGAACGCTGTACCGGACATCATGCTAAGGAGTGCATGAGAAGAAAGGACGATATTTCAAGATAAGTAATGTCCGATTGCACGTCTGCGGTCATCGTGCGGCAGTGATTAGCTTCCGAGAATTCGACATTAATGCGCGCCCGCGGCCGTAGTAGCATCTGCCCTGTCCAATCGTGTCGCTTCGAATATCAAAAATCCTCCGGTTGGCGCAACGCGTCATTCCAGCGACCATCCGCTACCGTTTCCCGGCTCTCGAGTAGAAGGTTCGTACATGAAAAAGTTGAAATGGGCGTCAGCGCTGCGCGTCACGCCTCTCGTCGCGTCTCTTGCCACGCTGGCCGCCGGTAGCGCCCACGCGCAATCGAGCGTCACGCTGTATGGGGTCATCGATGCCGGCGTCGCCTACGTGCACAACGCGCAGGGCACCGGCGGCAGGAACGACAGCACGCTGGTCAGGTTCAGCAGCGGCAATACGTTCGGCAGCCGCTGGGGACTGAAAGGCACCGAGGACCTCGGGGGGGGACTGGCGGCGGTGTTCCAGATCGAAAACGGCTTCAATGACGGCACCGGCACGCTCGGGCAAGGGTCGCGGGAGTTCGGGCGCAAGTCGGTGGTGGGATTGGCGAGCAGGCAGCTGGGGACCGTCACCCTGGGGCGGCAATACGATCCGGTCGTCGATCTGGTGCAGACCTACACGGAAGACGCGTATTTCGGTGGCAGCTTCGCCTCGCCAGGCGACCTGGACAACTACGACAACAGCGTGCGGGTCAGCAATTCGGTGAAGTACGTCAGCCCGGTGCTGTACGGCTTTCAGTTCGAAGCGCTGTACGGGTTGGGCGGCGTGGCGGGCAGCACCGGCGCCGGACAGACCTATGGCTTCGGCGGCAGTTACGCCAGCGGCCCGCTCGGCGCCGCGGTGGCGTTTTTCCATGCGAACGGGGGCAGCACCACGGCCAACGACGTCCGTACCTGGACCAGCAGTTCGGACTCGCTGTTCAACACCGTCATCAATCAGGGTTTCGCGTCGGCGAAGTCCATCCAGATCGTGCGCGCCGGCACCCAGTATGTGGCGGGACCCTTTACCGTGGGCGCGGCGTACAGCAATACGCAATACAGCCGGGACGGGTTCTCGGTTTTCTCGAAAACCGCGAAATTCAACAACGGCTCGGTGTTCGTCAATTGTCAACTGACGCCCGCGCTGCGCGTGGGCGGAGGGTACAACTACACGAAACTGAGCGGTCCCGCGTCGGCCAAGTACAACCAGTTCAATCTGGGCACGGACTACGCGCTGTCGAAGCGCACGACGCTGTATGCGCTGGCGGCCTACCAGAAGGCCAGCGGCACCACGCTCAACAGCAGCGGCGCGACTGTCCAGGCGGAGGCGTCGATCGGATCGTACGGCGTCAATTCCGGTACGAATTCGCAAGCATTGGCCGTCGTCGGCATGCGCCACAAGTTCTAGGGGTTCCAGCGCGCCGTCCTGTGGTGCCGTCCTGTCGCGCCGGTCAAAACGCCAGCAGCACCGCGTGAATCGCCACGCCCACCAGACCGCCGACCACCGTGCCGTTCAGGCGGATGAACTGCAGATCGCTGCCGACGCTGGACTCGACCTCGCGCGCGATGGCCTCGTCGTCCCATTCGCGTACGGTGTCGGCGATGTGCCGGGCGATGGTGTCGCGGATCGACGGCGCCAGCGAACGGATCGCCGAGCCGAAATGCTCGTTGAGCGAGTCGCGGAAGGACGGCGACGCCACCAGCCGCGTGCCGAATTTCGCGAAGCCTTCGGCCATCTTCGCCCGCAGCGTCGAGTCCGGGCGCGCGAGTTCGCCTTCCAGACGCGCGCGCAGGCTGTCCCACAGGCCGCCGACGTAGTCGCGCGTCGCCGGATGCGACAGCAGGTCGGTCTTGGCCTTCTCGACGCGCTCGCGGAAGGCCGTGTCGGTCTTCAGGCGGTCGATGAAGCTCTGCACGGTGTCGTCGAATGCCTGGCGGCGCTCGTGGTCGGGATTGTCGCCGATGTCGTGCAACCAGCGGTTGAAGCCCTTCACCAGCGCGACGGCCAGCTTCAGGCCGAGTTCCTCCGGATTGATGCCGATGAAGCCGAGCGCGCCGATCATTTTCGGATACTCGGTGCCGGCGACCGCGACGATGCGATCGGCGAACAGCTTCTGCACGTCGCCGTTGTCGAGCCAGCCCGACAGGCGGCGGATGCCCTCGTTGAGCAGCAGCTGGTGCCGCTTGTCCTCGGTGAGGATATCGAGCAACTGGCTGATGACGCCGCTCAGATCGAGCTTCGTCAGGCGTTGCTCCAGCATCCGGAACACGACGGCCTTCACGCGGGCGTCGTCGATGAGCCGCAGCAATTCGCCGCTCATGTCCGCGACCCGGTCGCTCATCAACCGGGCGTTGGCGGGCGCCGCCATCCAGTCGGCGAGGCGCTGCGCCGGATCGATCGCCGGCAGCTTCGCGAGCAGCGCATCGGTGCCCAGGAACTTGTCGCGCACGAACTCGGCCAGCGCGTCGGCGACGCGCGCCTTGTTGCGCGGCAGGATCGCGGTATGCGGAATCGGCAGGCCCAGCGGCCGGCGAAACAGCGCGACCACCGCGAACCAGTCGGCCAGCGCGCCGACCATCGCCGCTTCGGCGAACGCCGAGACCCATGCCCATGCGCCCAGATCGTGCTGGCTCTTGGCCAGGACCAGCAGGCCGGTGACCGCGATCAGCAGGCCCGTGGCCAGGGCCTTCATTTTCTTCAGCTTGTTGTTCTGTGTGGTTCGATTCATGTACGCAGTGAAATACGATGGCTTCAGGCACCGCCGCGTCCGTGCCGGCGCGAACGGCGGCGAATGACTTTCTGCGTAGAAAGTTCAGGGACCGGATGACGGAACGAGGGCGGCAGACTCGTCTGGATTATCCGGCAGGATGCCGGTTAATGCACGCATCCGCTTCCAGGGCGCGCGTCGACTTCCGGGGAATCAGTTCCGCGTCGAAGGTCCGGCGGTGCGCCGGAGCGTCATGCCCGTCGATACGCGCGCCGAGCAGTTGCACGGCGCTCACGCCGATGTCGAAGGTGGGCTGGCGCAGCGACGTGATGCCGGGCCCGGCCAGTTGCAGCCACTCCGGATCGTCGAAAGTGGCCAGTCCGAGCCCGGGCTGGGGATGCGCGCCCAGCGCGATGGCGATCGGCAGCATGGTCTGGCCGTTTGCCGCGAGCAGCGCGACGCGGCGTGCCGAGGTGGTGGCCGCGGTGGCCGCGGTGGCCGTGGTAGCCATGGTGGCCGCGGTGTTGACGGTGGCCATGGTGGCCGCGATGGCGACGGTGGCCAGCACCGTGGCGATGCTGGCCGGGTCGGCGAGGTCGATCACGAGCGTGTGCGGTGTGACGCCGCGCTGCTGCGCCTGGGCGACGAAGGCCGCCTCGCGCTCGCGGCGCGAACTGACCGACGCGAACGATTCGCTGACGAAAAACAGCGTCTCGAAGCCGTTGTCGACGAGATGATCGACCATCTGCCGGGCGGCCCGTTCGTTGTCGAGACCGACGCTGTCGCAGTTCACGCCGTCGACGGTGCGGTCGAGCAGGACCAGCGGCATGCCGCCCGCGCCGATCTGCAGCAGCGCGGACTCGGGAAGGCCCACCGGATTGACGATCAGGCCCTCCGCACGATACATGCGCAGCAGGTCGAGATAGCGGCTTTGCAGATCGATTTCGTTGGCCGCGTTGCAGAGCATCGGCATCAGCCCCGCCTGCCGGCACGCCGCTTCGATGCCCTGCATCACGGCGACGGAGTACGGATTCTGCAGATCGGCGAGGAGGATGCCGATCAGCCGGGTGCGGCCCCGCTTCAGGCCGCGCGCCAT
>JBPBQT010000222.1:0-5671 GCA_050955065.1 Janthinobacterium lividum
GAAATGCGCGTCATGATGACGGTCAGCAGCGCCCGCCGTCGCAACGCCGGCTTCTAGGTCGGCGTTCCTCCAACGGGCCGTGAATGCCCGATCCGAGGCGAGTTCGCCCGGTCGTCACGGCCCGGCCCCTGGCCAGCCAGTCAGCTAGGATCCTTGTACGAAGGCTCGGTTCCATCCCGCACGATGCGGATGGACCCGGGCCTTTGTCGTTCAGCACCGTAAGTCATTTGAAGGCAGAATAAGACAGCCCGCAATGCCCATCCCGGGGATTTCCCCCCTCATTGCCCGTGGCACGATGTCGGCTCTTCTGCCGGCTCGCACAGACAGAGGACGTACAGGAATATGGCTCAGGCCCCGCAAGACGCACCGAACGAGGCACAAGAGACCAACGAGGCCGGCCAGAATTCGCCGCATCTGGACGACAGCGAAAAAGACCAGGCCGCCGACCATTCCGCGCCGCATGCGCTCATCCTCCATGAAATCGTCCGCGAGGAAGGCGAAGCCGCGCTCGAACGCGACAATGGCGCACTGGCATGGTCCGCGCTCGCCGCGGGGCTGTCGATGGGCTTTTCGTTCATCGGGCTCGCGATCATGCGCGCCTATCTGCCGGACGCGCGCTGGGCGCCGCTGGTGGCCAGCTTCGGCTATTCGATCGGCTTCGTCATCGTCGTGCTGGGCAAGCAGCAACTGTTCACCGAGAGCACCCTGACGGTCGTGCTGCCCGTGTTCACCCGACGCGACTGGCCGACGTTGAAATCGGCGTTGCGGGTATGGATCATCGTGCTGGCGGTCAATCTGGTCGGCACCGTGATCTTCGCCGGCCTGCTTACCGTGCACGGTCTGTTCGAGGACGATATCGTCCAGGCCATGCGGAAGATCGCCGGCGAGACCGTCGCGCACCCGTTCGGCCTGACCTTCCTCAAGGCGCTGCTCGCGGGCTGGCTGATCGCGCTGATGGTCTGGCTGCTGCCCAGCGCCCGCTCCGGACGGCTCATCACGATCATGCTGATCACCTACGTGGTCTCGCTCGCCAAGCTGTCGCACATCATCGCGGGATCGGTGGAAGCAAGCTACGGCGTGATGACCGGCGTGCTGACGATCGGCGCCTACTTCGGCAGCTTTCTGCTGCCCACGCTGCTCGGCAATGTCCTCGGCGGCATCTCGCTGGTCGGCCTGCTGAACCACGCCGCCATCGCGCCGGAAATCAAGGACGCTGGCCGCTGACGTGGTCGGCCGGCTGCGCGCGCATGCAGCTCGCCACCACGACGGACAGCAGACAGCCCAGCGCCAGATACGCCGCCACCGGGTGCCAGGAGCCGCCGCTCACGTCCACCAGCGCCGCGGCGATGAACGGCGTGAAACCGCCGCCGACCACGCTCGCGAGCTGGTAACCCACGCCCGCGCCGCTGTAGCGGTAGGCGGTGCCGAACAGGCTGGTGAACATCGGTTGCTGCACGCTGACCACCATGTCATGGGCGACATTGCCCAGCAACACCGCCCACAGCACGATCCAGACGGTCGCCCGCGCTTCGAGCGCGACGAAGAACGGCACCGCGCATGCCACGCCGATCACCGCGCCCGTGATGTAGATGCGCCGTTGCCCGAAACGGTCCGCGAGCCAGGCGAAGCACGGAATCGTCACGCAGCTGATCGCCCCGATCAACAGCCCGATGTTCAGGAACAGCGAGCGCGGCAGGCCGAGGTGCGACGTCGAATAGCTGAGCGCGAACGCCGTCACGATATACATCGTGAAGAGTTCCGCGAGCCGCAGCCCGATGATCAGCAGAAACGCCCGCGGATGGCGACGCAGCGCCTCGATCACCGGCAGCCGCAGTTTCCGGCCGGCGGGCTTTTCCACCCGCTCCAGAAACTCCTGCGACTCCTCCATGCTCGAACGCACCCACAGCCCGACCAGCACCAGCAGGATGCTGAACAGAAACGGCAGGCGCCAGCCCCACGACAGGAATGCCGCGTTGCTCATCGAGTGGCTCAGCAACGATACGAGGCCGGTCGACAGTACCAGTCCGACCCCGTAACCGACCTGCACGCCGCTGCTGTAGAACGCCTTGCGGCGGGTCGGCGCGCTCTCCACCGCCATCAGCGTGGCGCCGCCCCACTCGCCGCCCACCGCGAAGCCCTGGATCGCACGCAATGTCACCAGCAGCGCCGGCGCCCACCAGCCGATCACCGCGAACGGCGGCAACAGACCGATCAGCGCGGTCGATACGCCCATCAGGCCCACCGTCAGCACCAGCATGCGCTTGCGTCCCAGACGGTCGCCGTAGTGTCCGAACACGATGCCGCCCAGCGGCCGGAACAGAAAGCCGACGCCGAAGGTGGCGAGCGCGGCGAGCGTGCCCATCGCCGGGCTGATTTTCGGGAAGAACGCGGACTGGAAGACCAGCGCGGCGACGATGCCGTACAGCAGGAAGTCGTACCAATCGACCACCGCGCCGACGAAACTGCCCAGCGCCGCGCGGCGGGCATTGCGTTCGGCGCGCTGGCGGTGCAGCGTGGCCGGCTCGAGTGAAGGGGATATATCCGTTTTACTGCGTGTCATTCGTCTTTGATTCCCTGCTGCCATGCCTGCCGACTTACCGCGTTGCGTGGGCGTTTCCACATACACGGCGGTGCGCTCCCTTGGTCTCTGCTAGACTCGGATTTTCCTGGAAAACGTCCCGGGCGTGCTTTTTTAGCGTAAAGCGCGACCGGAGGCAATGAGTTTTTGTTGCGAAGAACGGGATGACGTGTCTGTTAGTTGCATTTTATCCCGGCCCTCGCAGGTATTTTTGCAAAGGATCGACTGATGAAAACACGCGCCGCAGTAGCCTGGCAGGCCGGCCAGCCCCTGACCATCGAAGAAGTCGACCTGGATGGCCCGCGCGCGGGCGAGGTCCTCGTCGAGATCAAGGCGACGGGAATCTGCCATACCGATTACTACACGCTGTCCGGAGCGGATCCCGAAGGCGCCTTTCCCGCGATTCTCGGGCACGAGGGCGCGGGCATCGTCGTCGACGTCGGCCCCGGCGTCACGTCGCTGAAGAAAGGCGACCATGTCATTCCGCTTTATACGCCGGAATGCCGCCAATGCAAGTTCTGCCTGTCGCGCAAGACCAACCTGTGCCAGGCCATCCGCCCCACGCAGGGCCGCGGCCTGATGCCGGACGGCACCTCGCGCTTCTCGCTCGACGGCAAGCCGATCCTGCACTACATGGGCACGTCGACCTTCTCGAACTACATCGTCGCGCCGGAAATCGCGATGGCGAAGATCCGCGAGGACGCGCCGTTCGACAAGGTCTGCTACATCGGCTGCGGCGTCACCACCGGCGTGGGCGCGGTGCTGTTCACAGCGAAGGTCGAGGCTGGCGCGAACGTCGTCGTCTTCGGCCTGGGCGGCATCGGCCTGAACGTGATCCAGGGCGCGAAGATGGTCGGCGCGGACAAGATCATCGGCGTCGACCTGAATCCGGAACGCGAGGCGCTGGCCCGCAAGTTCGGCATGACGCACTTCGTCAATCCGAGGGACGTCGACAACGTCGTGGATGCGATCGTCCAGTTGACCGACGGCGGCGCGGACTATTCGTTCGAGTGCATCGGCAACACGAAGACGATGCGCCAGGCGCTGGAGTGCTGCCACAAGGGCTGGGGCCAGTCGATCATCATCGGCGTGGCCGAGGCCGGCGCGGAGATCACCACGCGCCCCTTCCAGCTGGTCACCGGCCGCGAATGGAAGGGCTCGGCGTTCGGCGGCGCCCGCGGTCGCACCGACGTGCCGAAGATCGTCGACTGGTACATGGAAGGCAAGCTCAACATCGACGACCTCATCACGCACACGCTGCCGCTCGACGACATCAACCGCGGCTTCGAGCTGATGAAGAGCGGCGAATCGATCCGCTCGGTGGTCGTATATTGAGCAGCGTCCGGCACCGACGCGCCCCCCCGGCGCGAGCCCGACGCTCTCCCGGCGGCACGCGTCGGACGCGCGCCGCGCCGCTAGGCGACCACGCTCAAACGTGACCCGTCGGCGGCCGGCAGCATCTCGCCGATGACCGACGCGTCGGCAAAACCCGCCGCCGCGAAGATGTCCATCACCGCGCCCAACGCCTCGGGCGCGACCGACACCAGCAGGCCGCCCGAGGTCTGCGGGTCGCTCAGCAACGCGCCCGTCTCCTCCGCCAGCCCGTCCGCCAGCGCCACCTCGGCGCCATAGGCCGCCCAGTTGCGGCCTGACGCGCCCGTCACGACGCCCGCGCGCGCAAGTTCGCGCACCCCCTCGATCCAGCGTACTTTCGACAGCGCGATGCGCGCGTGGGTGCCCGCGCCGCGGCACATTTCCAGCGCATGGCCGAGCAGGCCGAAACCGGTGACGTCGGTCAGCGCATGCACGCCTTCGATCGACGACAACGCGATGCCCGGCGTGTTCAGACGCGTCGTCACGTCGACCATGCGCCGGTAGCCCGCGTCGTCGAGCCGGCCTTTCTTCAACGCCGCCGACAGGATGCCCACGCCCAGCGGCTTGCCCAGCACCAGCAGGTCGCCCGGCTGCGCGCCGGCGTTCTTCTTGATCCGGTCGGGATGCACGAGGCCGAGCGCCACCAGGCCGTAGATCGGCTCGACCGAGTCGATCGAATGGCCGCCCGCGAGCGGAATGCCCGCCGCCGCGCAGACCGACTCCCCGCCTTCCAGGATGCGCGCGATCGTCGCGTGCGGCAGCGTGTTCACCGGCATGCCGACGATCGCCAGCGCGAGGATCGGCGTGCCGCCCATCGCATACACGTCGGACAGCGCGTTGGTCGCGGCGATGCGCCCGAAATCGAACGGATCGTCGACGATCGGCATGAAGAAGTCCGTCGTCGCGATCAGCGCCTGTTCGTCGTTGAGCCTGTACACCGCCGCATCGTCGGCGGTCTCGTTGCCGACGAGCAGTTGCGGAAACACCTGCATCGGCGCGCTGCGCGCCAGCAGCGACGCCAGCACGCCGGGGGCGATCTTGCAACCGCAGCCGCCGCCATGCGACAGATCGGTCAACCGGACCGGGACGTGCGCGGCGGCGTGGGCGACGGGACGCGCAGCGGCGTCGGAATGAGGAGCGGAAGAGGCAGTCGGGAGGGTCACGTCGGAAACCGTTCGGTTGCGGTGGATCGGAAGGCGTCCTCGGCAGGCGCCACGGCCCGATTATCCCACGGGCGCGACATGGGGTAACGGCGCGGGAGTAACGGCGCGGGGGTAACGGCGCGGGCCACGCACGGGTGGCCCCGTCCGCGCGGCGCCGCATCACGCGCGCGCCGGGACCCGCATCAGCCGGCGCGCCACGCCGGAAAGCGGACGATCTCCGGAAACTGGACATGGCCGGATGCGGCTGTTACATTCCCGGCCTGCCGCGGCGGGATGCGACGCTCCGACGTTCCTCCGCCCCGGCGCTGCAGCCGGACCTTTCAGGCGTTTTACGCCAACAACTTTCCCCAGGCAGGTCAGCGTGCCGCAGATCGAAATTTTCCACGGCGCTCCCGTCGACAACAAGGCGGAAATCCATGTCCTCCGCCACATCAGGCAGTGGCTCGAGAGGACGGAGCAGGCGGCGATCGTTTTCGCCAACGTCAAGCTGGCGCGCCAGCTCGATCTGGTGGTCTTCACCGAGCGGGTCGCGATCGTCGTCGAGGTGAAGGCCTGG
>JBPBQT010000223.1:0-5596 GCA_050955065.1 Janthinobacterium lividum
CACTTGTCCATCTCGGCGTCGTCGCCCATGACGTCGAACAGCTTGTCGTTGAGCACGACGATCAGCGAATCGACGTTCTCCTCGAGCTGCTGCGAGCCGGCCTCGGCGACGCGCTTGCGCTTGCCGCCTTCGAATTCGAACGGCTTGGAGACGACTCCCACCGTCAGGATGCCCATCTCCTTCGCGCATTGCGCGACCACGGGCGCGGCGCCCGTGCCGGTGCCGCCACCCATGCCCGCGGTGATGAACACCATGTGCGCGCCGCGCAGCGCGTCGCAGATGCGCTCGCGCGCCTCTTCGGCGGCCGCCTGGCCCATCTCGGGCTTGGCGCCCGCGCCCAGCCCGGTCTTGCCCAGCTGGATCACGCTGGCCGCCTTCATCCGCGCCAGCGCCTGCGCGTCCGTGTTCATGCAGACGAAATCGACGCCCTGGACGCCGCGGTCGATCATGTGCTGCACGGCATTGCCGCCCGCGCCACCCACGCCGACGACCTTGATCACCGTACCGTTGGTTTCGGTTTCCAGCATCTCGAATTCCATGTTTGCCTCCATCTCGATTAAGGATATTTCCTGATTCGGCGATCGGTTCGCGACCCCGCTCGGGCAAGCAAGGTCGCGAGCGCCGCCGCCGCGCGGCGCTAACTGCAGTATTACCGTATTGCCATGGTGCCTACATTACGTCTTTCTCGCACTTCGCTCCCGCGACGCCTCACCGGACGGGAAGGACCGGCGGGCCACGGCGAGCCAGCGTTCAAAAGTTGCCCACGAACCATTCCTTCATGCGCGTCCAGATCTGGCCTGCCGACCCGCTCTGCACGGCGACTTTCCTGCCGCGCGAGCGCTGCGCATGCGCTTCGCGCAGCAGGCCCATCGCGGTCGAATAACGGGGATTGCGTACCACGTCGGCGAGACCGCCGGAATACTCGGGCACGCCCACGCGCACCGGTTTCAAAAAGATGTCCTCGCCCAGCTCCACCATCCCGGGCATCATCGACGCGCCGCCTGTCAGGACGATACCCGAGGACAAAAGTTCCTCATACCCGGATTCGCGCACCACCTGCTGCACCAGCGAGAACAGTTCCTCGACGCGCGGCTCGATCACCGCCGCCAGCGCCTGACGCGACAGCGTGCGCGGCCCGCGCTCGCCCAGCCCCGGCACCTCGATCATCTCGTCGGGATCGGCGAGCGTCTGCTTGGCGATGCCGTGCGACACCTTGATGTCCTCGGCGTCGGGCGTCGGCGTGCGCAGCGCCATCGCCACGTCGCTGGTGATCTGGTCGCCGGCGATCGGAATCACCGCGGTATGACGGATCGCGCCTTCGCTGAAGATCGCGATGTCGGTCGTGCCGCCGCCGATGTCGACCAGCACCACGCCCAGCTCGCGCTCGTCCTCGGTCAGCACCGCGAGGCTCGACGCGAGCGGCTGCAGCACGAGATCGTTGACCTCGAGCCCGCAGCGGCGCACGCATTTGACGATGTTCTGCGCGGCCGACACCGCGCCGGTCACGATGTGCACCTTGACCTCGAGCCGGATGCCGCTCATGCCGATCGGCTCGCGCACGTCCTCCTGCCCGTCGATGATGAATTCCTGCGTCAGGATGTGCAGCACCTGCTGGTCCGTCGGGATATTGATCGCCTTCGCGGTCTCGATCACGCGCGCCACGTCGGCTTGCGTGACCTCCTTGTCCTTGATCGCCACCATGCCGCTCGAATTGAAGCTGCGGATATGGCTGCCGGCGATCCCGGTGAACACATTCGTGATCTTGCAGTCGGCCATCAGTTCGGCTTCCTCGAGCGCGCGCTGAATCGACTGCACCGTCGCCTCGATATTGACCACGACGCCCTTCTTCAGCCCCTTCGACTCGCTCTGGCCGAGTCCGATCACTTCGTAGCGCCCTTCGCCACGCAGCTCCCCGACGATCGCGACCACCTTGGCGGTGCCGATATCGAGCGAGACCAACAGATCTTTGAAGTCTTTACTCATGGCGTGTGTATGAAGTCATTTTTTCCCCTTGCTCGCGCTCGGATCCTGGGTGAAGCGCATGCTCGCGGCCCGGATCGCCAGCCCGTTCGGATAGCGCAGGTCCGCGTGCTCGATATTGTCCCCCCACCGCTTGACCACCTGCGGCCAGGCTTTGACGAGACGCATGCTGCGCTCGTCGAGTGTCTGCGCGGTGCGCTCGCGGCCCAGGTCGATCTCGAGCCCGCTGGCCAGGCGCACGCTCCACGCATACCGCGCCGACAGCGTCACCGCCTCGGGCGCCGTGCCCAGCGGCGCCAGCCATTTCTGGAAGTCATGGTACCGCTGCACCACCATCTTCTCGCTGCCGGCCGGACCGGAAAATTCGGGAATGTCGTCGTCGAGCTCGGCCTGGTTCGCGGTGAACAGCTCGCCATCGACGCTGACCAGCTGGTTGTCGCCCCAGGTGCCCAACGGCTTGTATTCCTCGAGCGACACCGCCAGACCGTTCGGCCAGACGCGCCGCACGCTCGCCCGCCGTATCCACGGCATGGTTTCGAACGCGGCGCGCGCCCGGTCCAGATCGACGGTGAAGTAATTACCGCGCAACGTGCCCACCACGTCGGCGCGGATCGTCGGCACATTGACATGCGCGACGTCGCCCTCGACCTGGATGCCCCGCAACGCGAACATCGGCCGCTCCGCCAGCCAGTAGCCCGCCGCGCCCAGCAGGGCGAGCAGTGCCCCGGCCGACAGCAGACTGGCGGCGGCGTTGAGCTGGCGGACATTGTTCCACATGGATCAGGCATCCTCCAGCGTCAGCGACAGGACATGCAGCACCAGGTCCTCGTAGGGGATGCCCACCGCGCGCGCCGCTTTCGGCGGCAGCGAATGATCGGTCATGCCGGGCGCCGTGTTGACCTCGAGGAAATACGGCCGACCCTCGGCGTCCATCATGAAATCGACCCGTCCCCAGCCCGTGCAGCCGAGCAGGCCGAATGCGCGCTCGGCCAGCTCGGCCAGCTCGGCCTCGCGCGCCGCGCCCAGTCCGCTCGGGATCAGGTACTGCGTCGCGTCGGACAGGTACTTGGCGTCGTAATCGTAGAATTCACCGGCCGGCACGATGCGGATGATCGGCAGGCGCAGGCCGGTGGCGATCGCGATCGTGTATTCGCCGCCCAGCGCGCCGCCGCCCTCGATGCTTTTCTCGACGATGACGATGCGGTCCGCGCGCGCCGCGGCGGCCAGCGCCGGCGCCAGTTCACCGGCCTGCTTGACCTTGAAGACCGCGACGCTGGAGCCTTCGCTCGCCGCTTTCACGAACAGCGGCAGACCCAGTCCGGCGACGATCGCTTCGGCGCGTTGCGCGTAGTCCTCGCCGCGATGCACGGTCTCGAACGGCGGCGTGGGAATGCCCGCCTGCTGCCACACCAGCTTGCTGCGGTACTTGTCCATGCCGAGCGCCGAGCCGAGCACGCCCGGGCCCGTATAGCGGATGCCGAGAAAATCGAGCGCGCCCTGCAGCCGGCCGTCCTCGCCGTAGCCGCCGTGCAGCGCGTTGAAAACCCGCGCGAAGCCCTGCTCGCGCAACGCGAACAGCGGTGTCTGCGACGGGTCGAACGGGTGCGCATCGACCCCTTTCGCACGCAGCGCGGCGAGCACCAGCGCGCCGGATTTCAACGACACCTCGCGCTCCGCGCTCGTACCGCCGAACAGCACGGCGACCTTGCCCAGCCGCGCGACATGCGACACGGCGGCCTGCGACAGCAAGGTGGCTTGCGCGGCGGCGCCCGACGCGACGGCATCGCCCTGACCCGCGCTTTGGCCCGCGCCATCGCGCACGTTCTGGTTCACGTCCTGATTCACGTTTTTCCCCATCTCCTAAGCCACTTCCCTTGCAATTTGCGCCGGCACGCCGCCGATCGAACCCGCGCCCATCGTGATGACCACGTCGCCGTCGCGTGCCAGCAGGCCGATCGCCGCCGGCAATTCCATCACCGTTTCGACGAAGACCGGCTCGACCTTGCCCGAGACGCGCAGCGCGCGCGCGAGCGCCCGGCCGTCGGCGGCGATGATCGGCACCTCGCCCGCCGGATAGACCTCGGTCATCACGACCGCGTCGACTGTCGACAGCACGCGCACGAAATCCTCGAAGCAGTCGCGCGTGCGCGTATAGCGATGCGGCTGGAACGCCAGTACCAGCCGGCGACCCGGAAAGGCGCCCCGCGCCGCGGCGACGGTCGCTTCCATCTCCACCGGATGATGGCCATAGTCGTCGATCAACGTGTAGTGCCCGCCGTCCTGCGCGGGCACCTCGCCGTAACGCTGGAAACGCCGGCCGACGCCCGTGAAACCGGCCAGCGCGCCGCAGATCGCCGCGTCGCTGACTTCGAGTTCGGTGGCAATGGCGATGGCCGCGAGCGCGTTCTGGACATTGTGCACGCCGGGCAGGTTCAGCGCGACCTGCAACGGCGCGGCGTCCTCCCGCAAAACCTTGAAATGCATCTGCTGACCCGCGGCGACGATGTCGACGGCACGCACCTGCGCATCCGGCGACAGGCCGTAGCGGATGATGGGCTTGGAGACGAAGGGCAGGATCTCGCGCACGCTCGGGTCGTCCACGCACAGCACCGCGATGCCGTAGAACGGCAGGCGCTTCGTGAAATCGACGAACGCCTGCTTGAGCCGCGAGAAATCGTGGCCGTAGGTGTCCATGTGATCGGCGTCGATGTTCGTGATGACCTCGATCACCGGGAACAGGTTCAGGAACGACGCGTCCGATTCGTCCGCCTCGGCGACGATGAAATCGCCCGTGCCCAGCCGCGCGCTCGCGCCGGCGCTGTTCAACCGGCCGCCGATCACGAAGGTCGGATCGAGCCCGCCCTCGCCCAGCACCGACGCCACCAGGCTGGTGGTGGTCGTCTTGCCGTGCGTGCCGGCGATCGCGATGCCCTGTTTCAGGCGCATCAGCTCGGCCAGCATCACCGCGCGCGGCACGATCGGAATGCGGCGGGTCCGGGCCGCCAGCACTTCGGGGTTGCCCGAGTGCACGGCGGTCGAGATGACCACCGCGTTCGCGCCCTCGATGTTGGCCGCATCATGCACGTATGCGATGCGCGCCCCCAGCCCGGCGAGACGCTCGGTGGTCGGCGTCATCTGCAGGTCCGAGCCGCTGACGTTGTAGCCCTGGTTGAGCAGGACCTCGGCGATGCCGCTCATGCCGGAGCCGCCGATGCCGACGAAATGAATGTTCTTGACGATATGCTTCATGCTTGTGTCCTTGATGCAGCCGCCGCCATGCACACGGCGGCGACCCGATCGGTCGCGTCCGGCTTGGCGAGCGCGCGCGCTTTCTCCGCCATCGTCGCCAGGGTGTCGCGGCTCAGGTCGGCCAGCCAGGCCGTCAGCCAGCCGGCGTCGAGATCGCGCTGCTGGATCACCGCCGCCGCGCCCTGGTCGGCGAGAAACGCCGCGTTGCTGGTCTGGTGATCGTCGACCGCGAACGGAAACGGCACGAACAGCGCGGCGACGCCGATCGCGGCGATTTCCGCGACCGTCATCGCGCCCGCCCGGCAGATCACCACGTCGGCCTGCGCGTAGGCGCTTGCCATGTCGTCGATGAAGGGCACCAGTTCGA
>JBPBQT010000224.1:0-5396 GCA_050955065.1 Janthinobacterium lividum
CGCGCGGGGTCGGAGTCACCCCACGCGGGGTCGGAATCAGGCGGATGCATCAGTCGGTGGCGCGGCATGCGGTGCGCGGGCCGGTTGGCGGCGTGCCGTCGCGAGCGACGCGACGGCGGTCGGCAGAGGTCGGCAGCAGACGGCGACGGCCGGCGGCGATGGATTGCCGCCCGGCCGCGCGCCGCCGCGCCTCACGTCCCGTCGTCCCGGTCCGCCTCGCGCACGGCCTGCACGAAGGCCGCCATGCGCGCCGCGTCCTTCACGCCCTTCACCTGCGCGCTGCCCGTCGCCTCGATGCCGCTTGATACATCCACCGCATAAGGGCGCACGCGGCGGACCGCGTCAGCGACGTTTCGCGCGTCCAATCCACCACCCAAAACGGCCTGATACCCGAGTTCTTTTGGAATGCATGACCAATCAAAAGGATGACCGCCGCCGCCATAGCCGTCGACCAGTGCATCGAGCACCAACCCACGCGCGGCGACATAGAGAGAGGGGTATTTTAGCAAATCGGCGGCGCTCGTCGCGGATCCGATGCGAAGTGCCCGAATCCACGGCAACCGCGCGGCGCCGGCAAGCCTCGCGCAGGCTTCCGGCGTCTCGTCGCCATGGAACTGCAACAGCGACAATTGCCCGGCTTCGGCGGCCCGGCAGACGCTCGCCTCGTCGGCATTGACGAACAATCCGACCGCCGCGACGAACGGCGGCAGACGACGCGTCAGCGCCGCGGCCTGCGCGACGCTCACCGCGCGCGGACTCTTCTCGTAGAACACCAGGCCGATCGCATCGGCACCGAGTTGCACGGCGAGATCGACGTCCGCCGCGCGGGTCATCCCGCACAGCTTGATCCGGGTACGACGGCGCTCGCGCAGGCGATGCGGGTCGTCGGCATGGCCCGCGTTGTTGCCAGGGTCCGCATCGCGCGCGGTGCCTGCGTCGTTCACATTGCCGGCGTCGTTCACGTCGTTCGTGTCGCTTGCGTTTCCCGCATCGTGCGGACGGTTCAGTTCGGCCATTGCCAGGTTCCCGGACGCGCCGCCAGATTCGGCGCGGGTATCTCGAATTCCGCCGGATAGCCGACGCGGCTCAGATACAGGCCGTCGGGCATGAAGGTCGCCGCGGCGCGGCGGCGGTCGCCGTGTTCGAGCAGTTCGTCGATCCAGGCCGGCGTCTGCTTGCCCCGTCCCACCGCGATCAGGCAGCCGACCAGATTGCGCACCATATGATGCAGAAACGCCGACGCGGTGAAGCGAAAATGGACGAAGGGCCCGTTCGCCGCCACGAGAATCTCGTGCATCGTCTTCACCGGCGATTTGGCCTGGCATTCCGACGAGCGGAAAGCCGAGAAATCGTGCCGGCCGACCAGGCGCGCCGCGGCCGCGCGCATCGCCGCCACATCGAGTGGAGTATGCACCCATCCGACCCGGCCGGCGAGCAGCGTCGGGTTCACCGGGTGGACGTAGAGCACGTAGTCGTAGCTGCGCTCGAACGCCGTGAAACGGGCGTTGAACACGGCCGGCACCGGCTTCGCCCATTGCACCGCGACACCGCGCGGCAGGAAATTGTTGACGCCGCGCACCCAGGAGAAATCGCTGCGCGTGACCGTGGTGTCGAAATGCACGACCTGATTGAGCGCATGCACGCCGGTATCGGTACGACCCGCCGTCACCACCCGCACCGGGTGACAGGTGAAAGCGGCCAGCGCCTTTTCCAGCGCATCCTGGACGGTCCGGCCGTCGGGCTGGACCTGCCAGCCGCGAAACAGCGAGCCGTCGTATTCGAGCCCGGCGGCGATGCGCGTCACCGGCGCTACGACAGCCACGTCGGCCACATCGGCCACGTCGGCCTTGGCCTCGGCCTCGACATGGGTCGTCTCGATCATCGCATCAGGCATCGGACGAACCGGGTCCCTTGCCACGGTTGCGGCGTCGGTCCGAGGTCTGGCGCGGCGCCACGGATGCCGGTGCGGCAGACGGCGCCGGCTTGCCGGAATCGAGGTCGAGATCGAGGTCAAGACCCGCGAACGACGCCGGCAGCCGCGCCGACGGCGCATTCAGAAAATCGAATTCCACGGGCGGGTTGCCGGGTACATGCGGCACCTCGGCGCCTTCGTACGCGGCGTTGTTCCGCAAGGCGCTGCGCCGCACCGTTTCGCTCAGGGAATCGAGCTGGTCCGGTATCGGCGGCAAATGCCGGTCCGACCCATCGTCCGGGTGCGACGCCGACGCCGACGGGCTGGCGTCCGCTTCGGGCAGCGACAGATCGAATGCCGCCAATGCCAGCGGCGCGCGCGTCGGCTGCCGCGCCGCGTGTTCGGCCAGCGCGGCGAACGGATCGTCGCTGTACAACGGATTGGTGGGGTCGACCGAGCGGCCGAGCGCGGCCGCGCGCCGCCACAGTTCGCCCTCGGCGTCGGTCTCGTCCCACAGCGCATGCGCGAACGACTCGACCTGCACGCGCTCGCCGCGCCGCGCATGCCATTGCAGCAGACCGAACAACGCGCCGACGTCGCGCGGTGCGCGCGCCAGTTGCGACTGCAACGCCGCCTCCTCGCGGTCGCCGAATTCGAGACCGCGCAATGCCTCCAGCGCCTCGACCTCGCGGCGGCCGGCCTCGCGGCCCGTTCGAGGAACGGCCGCGGGGTCCGGCGCCCGCCCGGCGACGCGGGCACGGGCGTCTTGCGCCGCCGCGGGCGAAGCCGCTGCACTGGCGGATGACGCGACGGACGCCGCCGCGGAAGCAGCCGATGGCGCCGTTCGTTGCCCCCCCGGCGTCACCGTGGCGGCAACGCTCGGCGCAGCGGCAGCGGCGGACGACAGCGTGACGGGGCCCGCCCGGGCAGAGGACGACGCCGGCACGCCGGCGGCCATGCCGCCCCGGCCGGCGCTCGCCAGCTCGCGTTGGCGCCGCCGCCGCTGCCGTTGCTGCCGGCGCGAGCGCATCACGCAGAGCGCCAGCGCGACGATCACCAGCAGGGGCACCAGCCATGGCGCCCAACCGGCCAGCGCCGCCGTGGAGAGCCCGGTCACGCGTCGAGCAGGATACGCAACATCCGGCGCAGCGGCTCGGCCGCGCCCCACAGCAACTGGTCGCCGACGGTGAAGGCGGACAGATACGCATTGCCCATCGACAGCTTGCGCAGTCGACCCACCGGCACGCTGAGCGTGCCCGTCACGGTCGCCGGCGACAGGTCGCGGATCGTCGCTTCCCGCGTGTTCGGCACCACCCGCACCCAGTCGTTCGCCGACGCGAGAATCGATTCGATCTCGTCGAGCGGCACGTCCTTCGTCAGCTTGATCGTCAAGGCCTGCGAATGGCAACGCATCGCGCCGATGCGCACGCACAGCCCGTCGACCGGCACCGAGCCCGGCTGACCCGCCGTCTTGCCGAGGATCTTGTTGGTCTCGGCGCCGCCCTTCCATTCTTCCTTCGACATGCCGTTGCCGAGATCCTTGTCGATCCACGGAATCAGCGAGCCGGCCAGCGCCGCGCCGAAGTGCGCGGTCGGCATGGCCGCGCCGTTCATCGTTTCCAGCACCTTGCGGTCGATGTCGAGGATCGCCGAGGACGGCTGCGCCAGTTCCGCACTGACGGCGCCATGCAGCGCGCCCATCTGCGAAAGCAGTTCGCGCATGTTCTGCGCGCCCGCGCCGGACGCCGCCTGGTACGTCATCGCGGTGGCCCACTCGATCAGGTTCTCGCGGAACAGGCCGCCCAGCGCCATCAGCATCAGGCTGACCGTGCAGTTGCCGCCGATGAAGTTGCGCGTGCCGTCGCGCAGCGCATGATCGATCACGTCGCGGTTCACCGGGTCGAGGATGATGACCGCATCGTCCTGCATCCGCAGCGTCGACGCCGCGTCGATCCAGTACCCGGCCCAGCCCGCCGCGCGCAGTTGCGGAAACACCTCGGTGGTGTAGTCGCCGCCCTGCGCGGTGATGATGATGTCGCACTGCTTGAGCGCGTCGATCGACATCGCGTCTTTCAGACGGGTCTCGTTTTTGGCGAACGACGGCGCGGCGCCGCCCGCGTTGCTGGTGCTGAAAAACACCGGTTCGATCAGCGCGAAGTCGCCTTCCGCCTGCATCCGCTGCATCAGCACCGATCCCACCATCCCACGCCAGCCTACGAGACCTACCGTCTTCATCGCATCACCCACTCGTTATGATTGGCCGACGGCCACCCCGGCCGTCGCTTGCCACCTTCTCCGCCGCCCAGGGACGACCACCGGCCGCCACCTGTCTGCCTGTCATGGCGCCCGCCGTTACAGCGCCGCCACCACCGCATCGCCCATCTCGCGCGTGCCGACACGCTGCGTGCCTTCGGTCCAGATGTCCGCGGTACGCAATCCCCCGGCCAGCACCGCCTTGACCGCGCGCTCGATCCGCTCGGCCTGTTCCGGCTTGCCGAGCGTGAAGCGCAGCATCATCGCCGCGGAAAGAATCGTCGCCAGCGGATTGGCGATGCCCTTGCCGGCGATATCGGGCGCCGAACCGTGCGACGGCTCGTACAGGCCCTTGTTGTGCGCGTCCAGCGACGCCGACGGCAGCATGCCGATCGAGCCGGTCAGCATCGCCGCCTGGTCCGACAGGATGTCGCCGAACATGTTGCCGGTGACGACCACGTCGAACGCCTTCGGCGCCCGCACCAGCTGCATCGCGGCATTGTCGACGTACATGTGCGACAGTTCGACGTCCGCGTAGTCGCGGCCCACTTCCGTCATCACGTCGCGCCACAGCTGCGACGTTTCCAGCACGTTCGACTTGTCGACGCTGCACAGCTTGCGGCTGCGCTTGGCCGCCGCCTGGAACGCGACATGCGCGATGCGCACGATTTCCGGCTCGCTGTAGCGCATCGTGTCGAAGCCTTCGCGCGCGCCCGGGAACAGGCCGTCGGGCGATTCGCGGCGGCCGCGCGGCTGCCCGAAATAGATGTCGCCGTTCAACTCGCGGATGATCAGGATATCCAGCCCGGAAACGACCTCGGGCTTCAGCGACGACGCCGCCGCCAGTTCCGGATAGAGGATCGCCGGACGGAAATTCGCGAACAGCTGCAGATGCTTGCGCAGTCCCAGGATCGCCTGCTCCGGGCGCAGCTCGCGCGCCAGCGTGTCGTATTTCCAGTCGCCGACCGCGCCGAACAGCACCGCGTCGGCGGCCCTGGCCAGCGCCAGCGTCGCCTCGGGCAGCGGATGGCCGCTCGCCTCGAAACCCGCCCCGCCCACCGGCGCCTCTTCCAGCTCGAACGACTCGCCCAGCGCGTTCAGCACCCGGGTCGCTTCGGCGACGATTTCGGGACCGATGCCGTCACCCGGCAATACCGCGATCTTCATGATGATTTCCCTGTATGGCCCTGCGTATGACTTTTTCGACGACTCAGCCGACGACGCGGTTCGC
>JBPBQT010000225.1:0-5185 GCA_050955065.1 Janthinobacterium lividum
TAAACTAGCGGCATAGTCGTACAAAGACTGCCATGTTGGTGCGCTTCGGACGGGGGTTCGATTCCCCCCGGCTCCACCAAATGTGCATGCGGCGGCTGGCAGGTTCCCATGCGGATCCTGTTTGCCGTCATGTGGATATTTGATGGGGTCGACCTGGTTTCGACGGGGTGAGGATACGGAAGCGGACGGCTCGAAAGGTGACGCACGTAATGCGCACAAATTTGTAAATGCTAATGATGACATTTACGCTGTAGCGGCCTAAATCCGCTTACGGAGCCTTCCCGGCTTGGCAACAGAATAGGGACTGCGGCCCCTTCGGGGGCCGTTGCCGTTTACGAACCGAGATCGCCTTGGCCGCCGCTTCGTCCTCCCGTGCCCTCTTTTCTTCTGCCGCCACGCGGTCGGCCGCGCCAGCGTTGCACACCGCGGCGCTCGGGCGTGCGCTTCAGGCCCATCGCGCCGGCCGCTTCGACGAGGCCGAGCGCGCTTATTTGTCCATTCTGGCGACGAGCCAGGCCGCGACGGCGTCCGCGGATACCACGACGGCATTGGCCCAGAGCCCGGTGCCGGTGACACAGCATGGTATGGCGCCTTGCGCGGAGGCGGATCCGCTGCTCGAAACCCGGTACTGGCTTGGCGTACTGTACCTTCAGCAGCATCGGGCCGACGAGGCGCGCGCCTGCTTTCTCGACGTGCTCGCACGCCGGCCCGGTCACGATGCGGCCCGACTCAATCTTGGTCATGCGCTGCAGCGCCTGGGCGACGGCGATGCCGCATGTCGGGAATTCGCGTGCGCCGCGCGCGCCTCCGCGCCGGACATCGCCGCCGCGGCCCATGCCGCGCTTGGTCAATGCGAGGCCGCCGCCGGTCGTCCCCTGGATGCATTGCGCCATTTCGACCAGGCGCTGGCGAGCACGCCCGCGCAGGCGTCGCTTCACGACAACCGGGGCGTCGCCCTCGCCGCGCTCGGCCGTCACGCCGACGCCGAACAGGCGCACCGGGCAGCACTGGCGATCCGCCCCCGGCACGCCGGCACGCATAACAACCTCGGCCTCGCGGTCAAGGCGCAAGGCGATCTCGACGAGGCCCTCTGGCATTTCCGCGATGCGTTGCGCGTCGATCCCGATTTCGTGCCGGCGCTGGTCAATCTCGGGCAGGCGGTGGCGCTTGGCGGCGACCCCGATCAGGCCAGCGCGCCGCTCGAACGCGCGGTCCGGCTGGCCCCCGATTTCGTCCCCGCGCACCATGAGCTTGCCAGCGCCTACGCGGCGCTGGACCGTCAGGAAGACGCGACGCGCCACTTCGCGCAGGCGGTCACGCTCGACCCGATGTTCGCGCTTGGCTGGCAGAACCTGGCCAGCGCCCGCTTCGAGACGGGCGACCCCACCGGCGCGCTCGCCGCGGCCGAGGAAGCCCTGCGCCTCGCGCCCACGCTCGCGCTGGCGCGCTTCACTCGCGCCGCGCTGCGGCTCGCACAAGGAGGTGACCGGCAGGCATGGCAGGATTACGAAGCGCGGCTCGCGGTATGGGCCCCGTCGCACCGGTTCGCCGTACCCCGCTGGGCCGGTCTGCCGGCCGGCCGCGACGCGGCGCCCGATCCCGCAAGGCTGACGCTGCTGGTGCACGCGGAACAAGGAATGGGCGACACGCTGCAGTTCTTCCGCTTCGTGCCGCTGCTCGCGTCGCGGGTCGGTCAGGTGGTGCTCACGGTGCCCATGCCGCTGCTGCGTCTGCTGACGCCGGCCGCCGCCGCCGCCGGCGTGACGCTGCTGGACGAGAACGCCCCGCTGCCGCCGGTCGACGCCCATTGCCCGTTGGCGAGCCTGCCGTTGGCGTTGGGAATCGACCGGGTCGTGATCGACCGGGTCGTGATCGACCGGGTCGCGCCGGACCAGGCCGAGCCGGGTGAGGAACGCTTGGTCTTCCCCTATCTGTGGCCGTCCGACAGCCCCCTGCCGGCGTCCTCCTCCAGCGCACGGAGCGATGCCGACGGCCGCCGCACGCAGTCGGTCCGGTCATGGGCCGGGCGTCTGGCCACGCGGCTGACGCGACGCGACGCACGGCGCGACGGCCCGCTGCGCGTTGGTCTGGCGTGGTCCGGACGCCGCCCGGACCTCACGCGCCGCACACCGGACGACGCGGCGCTCGATGCCCGCGCCCCCGCGTTCGACAAACGCGCGGTCCCGCTCGACGCGCTGGCGCCTCTGTTCGCATTGAACGGCATCGAATGGCACCTGCTGCAAACCGAGATCGACGCCGAGGACCGGACGACGCTGACGGCGCTGTCCGGACGTTCCCCGATCGTCTTTGCCAGCGATGCTTTTCAGGATTTCGCCGACACCGCGCATGCGATCCTGCAACTGGACCAGGTGCTCAGCATCGACACCTCGGTCGCACATCTGGCAGGTGCGCTGGGCGCGCCGCTGACCGTCATGCTGCCCTTCGCCACGGACTGGCGCTGGGAGGCGCGCGACGCGGCGGGCAACAACCTCTGGTATCCGGCAGCGCAACTGTTTCGCCAGCGCACGCGCGGCGACTGGAGCGATGTCGTGCGGGCGGCGGCCGAGAAACTGGCGGATGCCGTCGGCGAGACGACGCGGCAGGCGCGATAGAGGCGAACACGTCGCGTAAACGGACAACAGCGCCGCAGGGGCGCTGTTGCATGACCGACATGGCACATGGCGTGCCGATCGGCCAGTGACGCTAGGCGAGCTTGTACCGTTGCCGCGCTTCCTGGCTCTTGAACAGGACCAGCGTGGCGATCAACCCGCATGCCGCGGCGAACGACAACCACAGACCAGGAGCGGCCTTGTTGCCGGTCCAGTGAATCAGAAAGGTCGAGATCGCCGGGGTGAAACCGCCGAACAGTGCGGTCGCCAGGCTGTAGGCCAGCGAGAAGCCGGCGGTACGCACCTCGACCGGCATGATTTCGGTCAGGGCGACCACCATCGCGCCGTTATAGCTGCCGAACAGGAAGGACAGCCACAACTCCACTTCGAGCAGATGCACGAACGACGGGTCCGCCACCAGCCAGCGCATCGCCGGGTATGCCGTCAACAGCGTCAGCACCGTGAACGTGATCAGGATCGGACGACGACCGATGCGATCCGACAGCGCCCCCATCAGCGGCAGCCAGATCAGGTTCGAGATGCCGACACAGACCGTGACGATCAGCACATCGATGCTCGACAGATGCAGTTCGGTGCGGCCGAACGTCGGCGTGTACGCGGTGATCAGGTAGAAACAGACGGTGGTCATCACGACCATCATCATGCCCGCCACCACGATGCGCCAGTTCGTCACCATCGAGCGGTAGATCTCGCTGACAGAGGGACGATGCTTGCGGGCCAGGAACTCCTCGGTTTCCTGCAACGAACGACGAATCGTGAAGATGAACGGCACGATCAGGCAACCGACGATGAACGGTATGCGCCATCCCCAGTTCGTCATCTGCTCGACCGGCATCCAGGCGTGCAGCATGACGCCGATCAGCGCGGCGAAAATCACCGCGACCTGCTGGCTGCCCGACTGCCACGCGCAGTAGAAGCCGCGCCGCCCCGGCGTCGCCATCTCGGCGAGATAGACGGATACGCCGCCCAGCTCGACGCCGGCGGAGAAGCCCTGCAGCAATCGTCCAAGCAGCACGAGCGCCGGCGCGAGTATGCCGATCGTCGAATAGCTGGGCACCGCCGCCACCAGCAGCGTGCCGGCCGCCATCAAGGTCAGCGTCACGATCAGGCCCTGGCGCCGGCCGTGATGATCGATATACGCACCCAGGAAGATCGCGCCCAGCGGGCGCATCAGGAAACCGACGCCGAAGACCGACAGGGACAGCATCAGCGACGCAAAGTCGCTGTTCACCGGAAAATAGGCCTTGGCGATCGCCGAGGCGTAATAGCCGTACACCATGAAATCGTACATTTCCAGGAAGTTTCCGCTGACCACGCGGAACACGGTCCTGGCTTTGTGTTCCTGTACCGCTGCTTCTGCCATGTCTTTTTTCCCTCTCCAGTTTCCACGATCGGCACGACGCGACGGTCGCCTGTCGGTCGAGCCGTTTTGTCTTGTGCCCGCAATCATAATTCAAGCTGCGGCCGAATGTCGCTGCGAAAAATAGGAGAGGTATCTTTGCCGGCAGTCGACGCCTACAGCCGCGTCTCGCGGGCAGCGCGCAGGAAATGATCGAGCAGCGGCGAGCAGTCCAGCAGACCGGCGCCGTCCGGATGATGGAACTCGGGATGCCACTGCACGCCGACGACGAACGGCGCCTTGCGGTAACGGATCGCCTCGACGATGCCATCGCCCTCGGACACCGCCTCGATGCGCAGATCACGGCCCAGTTGCGACACCGCCTGATGATGGATCGAATTGACCAGCGCATGCTCGCGGCCGCCGAACATCCCCATCAGCGTGGAATCCGCGGGGAACCGGATCGCATGATTCAGGCGGTCGTACTGATCGTTCACGTGGATACCGGCGCTCGGCACATCGGTGGCGATGTCCTGGTAAAGCGTGCCGCCGAATGCCACGTTGATCAACTGGCAGCCGCGACAGATGCCCAGCACCGGCTTGCCCGATTCGATGAACTCGTGGAGCAGTTCGAGTTCGTACATGTCGCGCACCCGGTCGCCGGGCCATTCGGGCTGGGTCACGGGGGCATCCGGCGAGCCGGCGAAGGACTGCGGGGAAACGTCGGCGCCGCCTTGCAGGACCAGCGCGTCGAGGTGTTTCGCGTAGTCGCGCAGCCGGATATTGCTGGGATGCAGCATGCCGCTCTGTCCCACGGTCGGCACCATGAACACCAGCACGTCGCGCGACATCACCCAGTGCGAGATCGATTCCTCCAGATATTGCAGCGTCTTGCCGCGCAATCCCTTCGCGCCCGGTTCGGGGTGGAAGATCCGCGCCGACACGCCGATCTTCAGCGTGCGGTGCGTGAGGCGCTGTCCGGCGCGATCGAGCGCCGACCGGGCACGCGCGTTGACGATGCGACCCATCACCGTCCACGCCGACTCGGAGCGTTTTTCATACCGCGGCGCGGCCGCGGGTCCGGCGACGGGCGGCTCGACGGATTCCTGCCCGGGCGGCGTGACGTTCGGCGTCTGACCGGATGACGAGGCGTTCGATACCGCGCCGCCCGCCTCCGGATGTGGCTGCGTCCAGGCGGCGGCGCCGTACGCCGGGT
>JBPBQT010000226.1:0-5052 GCA_050955065.1 Janthinobacterium lividum
TGCCGGAGCGCACCTGTCCGACGATGCCGTGCAGGTTGACGATCATGTTTTGCAGCGCGCGCTGCAGACGGCTGACCTCGTCCCTGCCGTCGACCTTCACGTTCTGCGCCAGATCGCCCTGCGCGACCGCCTCCGCCAGCGCAACCGCCTGATTGATCGGCGTGGTGATCGTCCGGGTGATGAAGGTCGCCGTCGCGATGGACACCAACACCGCCAGAATGGACAGCGCGATCATCTCGATCTTCGCGTGGCTGGCATTCCGGGAAGCGTTGGCGACATCGCCGCCCATCTGGTTCGCCTGATGCTCGACCATTCTGTCGACCAGCAGGTAATACGCGCTCTGCAGGCGCGCCATGTCGCCCTGGTACACCGCGACGGCCTCCTGTTGCCGGCCGGCTTCCATGTCGGCGAAGAATCGCTTGACCGCCGCGCCATATTCGGATCGTGCCTTGGTCTGCTCGTCGAGCAGCGTCCGGCCCTTTTCCGTGGTGATCAGCTTCTGAAGCTTCGCGTACGCCTCGGCGTTCGTGCTGCGAATTCCGGCATAGGTCTCCATGTACTGCTTTTTCTGTTCGGGCGACGTCGCGATCAACAGATTGGCGAGCACTGCGTTGGCCTTGTAGCCGTTGCTTTTGATGTCATTGCTGAGTGAAATCAACGGATAGCGGTTCTTGACGATCAGGTCCATCTTCCCTGAACTGAAATTCAGGTTCACGATGCCAAGAATGGCGGTCAGGATCATCAATACGACGATAAAACCAAAAGCGAGCGCCAGGCGAGCACTTATCTTGAAATCTCGGGCTTTCACATTTACCTCGGTGCAGCGGAATGAAGTTACAGAGACGTGTCGATTCGACCATCCCCCCGGAACGCTCGGTCACATCGATCGTCGTCCACCAGTCATCAACGGCACGGGCGCGGCAATCTTTAGAATTTCGATATGCAAAAACGCAGAAGCCGGGGATCCGGCGGCCCCGTCGGGCAGCGGACGAGCCGGGAAGCCCCGGAAAGCGGGGGGAAAGCCGGGAAGCGACGCCATACCGACCACGCTCCCTGTGGCAAAACGACTCGATGGCCATCGTGGCCCTCGCAGGTCCGCCATCTGAAAAACCAGCAGATCCTCCGGCGTGGGTGTCCGAGTGCGGCGCAGTAGATATGCCGCGGGCCGGGGATGTCGGTGACCCGCCGGGCGATTCCGGGATGAGCTTGCATCGTGCCCCCTCGTCGTTATTTCGGAATGCAGAATAACCGAATCATGCCGGACAAATCGGTTCGCCCATCCCGCCCGGCCATTCGAAGCCACCCTCGGGTGCGGGATCCGGGAACGGGATTTCGCCGAATCGTTTTTCCACGCGTCCTTATTCTATAATCGGGCCTCTCGAATCCTTCGTCGTCCCATGGCGTGCGCCGCGTCGCCCGCCCGACCCTGCCGACATGACCCTGATACCGCGCTTCACCCGCCTGTTCCCGTTATGGGCGATCCTGATCTCGCTGCTCGCCTACTTCCGGCCCGCCAGCCTGCTTGGCATCCTGCCGCATGTGCCCGCGCTGCTGATGCTGGTCATGTTCGGCATGGGCGTGACCCTCTCGCTCGCGGATTTCCGGCGCGTGCTGGTGCGCCCGGCGCCCGTGCTGGTCGGCGTCGTGCTGCATTACCTGGTGATGCCCGCCGCGGCGTGGCTGGTGGCGAAGGCGCTGCGCATGCCGCCGGAACTGGCCACCGGCATGATCCTGGTCGGCAGCGTCGCGAGCGGCACCGCGTCCACCGTCATGGTCTATCTGGCGCGCGGCGACGTCGCCCTGTCGATCACGATCAGCGCGCTGTCGACCGTCGTCGGCGTGGTGGCCACGCCATTTCTCACGCGCCTCTATACCGATGCGGCGATCCACGTCTCGGTGGGCGCGATGATGCTCAGCATCGTGCAGATCGTCGCGGTACCGGTGGCCCTCGGCCTGTTGATCAACACGCTGTTCTCGCGCACCGTGCGCCGCGTCGAGCCGGTGCTGCCGCTGGTGTCGATGGTCGCGATCCTGCTGATCATCGGCGCGATCGTCGCCGGCACGCAGGCGACGATCGCCACCGTGGGCATGCTCACGGTGATCGGCGTGATCCTCCACAACGGCATCGGCCTGCTCAGCGGCTATTGGGGCGGCCGCCTGCTCGGCTTCGACAGGACCGTCTGCCGCACGCTGGCCTTCGAGATCGGCATGCAGAACTCCGGGCTGGCCGCGACGCTGGGCAAGCTGTACTTCGGTCCGATGGCCGCGCTGCCCGGCGCGCTGTTTTCCGTTTGGCACAATCTCTCCGGCTCGATGCTGTCATCATGGTGGTCGTCGCGCCCGACCGGCACGGAGGCCACGCCGGGCGCAGCCCACACGCCGGACCGTACGCCGCCGGTCCGGCCCCACTGAGGACGCGCATTCATGACACATGACCAGGTTGACATCACCGCCGTCGGCGCCCGGAGCGCCGGCAACGCCGACGACGCCACGGCCCGCGCGATCGACACCGCCGCCGACGTCCCCGACGCCGGCGTGCGCGCCGCACCGGGGACACTGCCCGCATCGGCACCGGCATCGCTCCCGGTCCTGCGCGTAGGCCTGATCGGCTATGGCAGCGCCAGCAAGATCTTCCACGCGCCGCTGGTCGGCACGACGCCGGGACTGCTGCTGAGCGCCGTGTCGAGCAGCGACGCCGCGAAGGTCCATGCGGACCTGCCCGACGTCACGGTCGACGCCACGCCCGAGGCGTTGCTGGCGCGCGCCGACCTCGACCTGGTGATCATCCCGACGCCGAACGCGACGCACTACCCGCTGGCGCTCGCCGCGCTGCAACAGGGCAAGCACGTGGTGGTCGACAAGCCTTTCACGCTGACGCTCGCCGAGGCCGAGCACCTGGCGGCCGTGGCCGCGGAGCGTCGCCTGCTGCTGACGGTGTTCCACAACCGGCGCTGGGACGCGGATTTCCTCGCCGTGCGAAAACTGGTGCGCAGCGGCGAGCTGGGCCGCATCAGCGTCTTCGAGTCGACCTTTCCGTACTACCGCCCGGAGCCGCGCGACCGCTGGCGCGAGCGCGCGAACGAAGGCGGCGGGCTGTGGAACGATCTCGGCCCGCATCTCGTCGACCAGGCATTGCAGCTCTTCGGCATGCCGCAGGGGATCTATCTGGATGCGCAACCGCTGCGCGAAGGGGCGCAGGTCGACGACTATTTCACCGCGATCCTGCGCTACGCCGACATGCGCGCGATCCTGCGGGTCAACGCGAGCGCCGGCCTGCCGGCGCCGCGTTTCGTCGTCCAGGGCACCCTTGCGAGCTATTCGAAATTCGGCATCGACGGGCAGGAAGACGCGCTGCGCGCGGGGCAGCGACCCGGCCCCGGCTGGGGCCACGATCCGATCGTCGGCGGGTTGCGCCGGCATGCGGACGGCAAGACGCTGCCCTATCCGTCGCCGCCGGGCGATTACCCTGCCTTTTATGCATCAGTGCGGGATGCGCTGCGCAGCCGGGCGACGCATCAGCACGCCGATGCCGGGGCGCCGATGCCGGTCGCCGCGGTCGACCTGCCGGGCGCGCTCGCCGTCGTCGCGGTGCTCGACGCCGGGCGCGCGAGCCTTGCGGCGCGGGCCGAGCAGCCCTGCCACGCGCCGGGCTAGCGGGCGGCTTGCTCCACGGGTCGTTCCACGGCTCGTACTGTATTCCGCACCCGCCCGCTTCGCGCATTCTGTATCGGCCCTCGTAGTACGTGCCGTACCGGGCCGCGTGCATTCATCGACCCTATTTTTTCCGGAATTTCCCATGAGCGACATTGCCGCCGATCTCACTATTCTCGGCACGCAGGAGCGGGATCTCGTCTTCAGCCAGTTCGACACGGACGTTGCGTGGCGCCTTGGCGGCGCTTTGCGCCAGGCCGCGCTCGACGCCGGCGCGGCACTGGCGATCGAGATCCGCGCGGGGCGCCAGATCCTGTTTCATGCGCCCACGCCGGGCACCGCCGCGATCAATGCCGACTGGGCGCGGCGCAAGGGCAACACCGCCGCGCATTTCGGCAGGAGTTCGTACGCGATCGGTCTGGCGCTGCAACGCGACCAGGCAAGCATCGAGGACAAGTACGGGCTGAGCGGCGTGGAGTTCGCCACGCAGGGCGGCGGCTTTCCGGTGCGCCTGGCGGCAACGGGCGCCCTGGGCGCGACGCCGCTGCTGGTCGGCAGCATCGCGGTGTCGGGGCTGCCGCAGCGGCAGGATCATGTGTTCGTCGTCGAGACGCTGGCGCGTTTTCTCGATCTGCCGCTGACGATGCTGCCGGGCTGAGGGGTTTGCCAGGAACTCATTGGCCCTTTTCGTTGCGAAGGCATCCCGATCGGTACTTTCAATCGACTCCGCCAGCATTGTCGGAATCCAGCCCTGTCGGCGCGAACGACAATTCCCCCTGCACCGGCCGCTCCCCCGCGTGGGCCTCATCCGCCCGCGTCAGACCGCTGGCGCGCACGCCGAGCAGGCGCAGGCGGCGCGTCAACGAAATCCGCTTCAGGCATTCGGTGGCCGCATGCCGGATGCTGGCCGCGTCCCCGACCGGCGCGAGCAACGTCACGTCGCGCGTCACCGTCTGGAAGTCGTCGAAGCGCAATTTGAGACCGATCGTCTGCCCGACATAGCCCTTGCGCCGCAGGTCCTCGGCCAGCCGGACGCACAGCGCGGTGAACGCCGCGGACAACGCGGGGCGATCACCCTTCGGATGCAGATCGCGCTCGAACGTCGTCTCCCGGCTCATCGATTTCGGCTCCGAGCTGACCACCACCGGCCGCTCGTCGCGCCCCTGCGCGATCTCCACCAGCCAGCCCGAATACGACCGCCCGAAGTGCATCTGCAGCAGGCCGGCGTCCGCGGCCGCCAGATCCCCCACCGTCACGATGCCGAGTCCGGCCATCTTCCCGCTCGCCTTCGGGCCGATGCCGTTGACCTTGCGCACCGACAGCGGCCAGATCCGCAGCGGGATGTCGGCGGACGTCAGCAGCGTCAGGCCGTCGGGCTTGTCGAGTTCCGAGCCGATCTTC
>JBPBQT010000227.1:0-5006 GCA_050955065.1 Janthinobacterium lividum
GCGTCGGCCGTCGCGGGTTGATGTTCACGTCGATGGCGCTGGCGGCCGCCTGCAACGTCGTGGCGGCGGTCGCGCCCAGCTGGCACCTGATCCTGATTGCCCGTGCGCTCGAGGGTTTCGTGCTCGGAGGCGTGCCGGCCGTCGCGATGGCCTATCTGGCCGAGGAGATCGATCCGCGCGGCCTGGGACTGTCGATGGGGCTGTATGTGGGCGGCACGGCCTTCGGCGGCATGATGGGGCGCGTGGGCATGAGCTTCCTGACCGACGCGTTTTCCTGGCGCCACGCGATGATGACGCTGGGCGTGATCGATCTGCTGGCGGCCGCGGCTTTTGTCTGGCTGTTGCCCGTCTCCCGGAACTTCACCCCCCGGGCCGGGCTCGGGCCGGCGCATCATCTGGCCTTGTGGCGTCGTCATCTGACGCACCCCCGGCTGCCCGCATTGTTTGGCGTCGGCTGCCTGGTCATGGGCGCGTTCGTGACCGTCTACAACTACGCGGGGTTCCGCCTGCTGGGCGCGCCATTCAATCTGAGCGCCAGCCAGACCGGTTTGATCTTCAGCGCCTACCTGTTCGGGATGGTCGCATCGTCGGCCGCGGGCGCGATGGCGGATCGTTTCGGCCGGGGTCCCGTGATGGTCAGCGGCATCGGCGTGGCGGTGCTCGGGCTGTTGTTGACCTTGCCGGCGTCGCTGCCCTGGACGATCGTCGGTCTGGTCGCGATCACCATCGGCTTTTTCATCACGCACGCAGTCGCGAGCGGTTGGGTCGGGGCGCTCGCCAATGGCGCGAAAGGGCATGCCGCGTCGCTCTACCTGCTCGCGTATTATCTGGGGTCGAGCGTGCTGGGGTCGGCGGGCGGGTGGTTCTGGGAGGCGCACCACTGGGGGGGCGTGGTCTGCTTCGCATTCGTCTTGCTGGTGGGCTGCCTCGCGCTCGCCCTGCGTGTCTGGCGCGGGCCGGCCTCGGCCCGGCGTGATTGATGTTGCTCATCCGGTTCGTATCCGACCGCCTGACCGGCGGTCCGAACCGGTGAGTCCCGGACGATCCCCGTTTTGTCGCGAGGTTGCGACGGCTTGCGGGGTACACTGCGGACTTTGTCCGGAACCACCCTTTGGCGCGCCCCGCAGCAGGGATGCGCCGAGCAACCTGTGCGCCGTTCTCCGGCGTTCTGCCATGTCCAAAAAAGCGATGTTCACCTGCCGAAATCAACCCTGCCGCAGCGAGTGGCAATTGTCCGATGTCGATATCCACGACGAAGGGCAGGGCCTGCTGTTCCGTTGTCCGGTCTGCGGCGCCCGCAACAAGGTCGAGCAGGTCGCCGGCGACGACGGTACCACGCACTTTGTACAAAGCGGCTCGCCGTCGCCCACCTCGCCGCCGCCACGTCGCCACTGACAGACTGAAGCGATGCCACCCGACGCGGATAGGGCGCGATCGGCCGCGGTTTCTCCGGCCCGTTCGATCGCCGGGCGAAAGCGCCTCTCCCCGGCCTGACTGGGTACCGATCCTGATCGATCCCGGGCGATCCTCGTTTTCTCGCCCGATCGACCGCCGGCAGGCACACGCCGTGCGCATCTGATCGTGCTGTTCTTCCTTTTCCTTCTCAAGGCCGCCGCGGCCGGCGAAACGCGGGCCGTGCCGGCGAAGACCGGCGGCCGGCGAGGCCTTCGCCGATGAGAAACTGTCGGTTTCTGTTGGCTGGCACACCGTCATCCCGACCGATCACGCATATCCTTTGCAACGTTCCCTGTACTGCCGATGACGCGTCAGTACGCCGCATAACGGTATGCACCGTGTCCGAGCCAAGTGTCTCCCGCAAGTGGGAGGCGTCGCCGCACGACGGGAGTGCTCACAAATGGATAGACAGATGACGGCTCAGACTCAACGTGGTACAGCGACTGACCCTACGCCGGGGATGGTGGCGCTGGTTGACGTGAATTTCCGTTATCTCTATGTTTCCGACGGATCGCTCGCGCTGTTTGGCCAGACGCCGCTCGAAATGCACGGGCGCGATGCCTTCGAGTCCGTGCACTGGGACGACCGGTTCGCGTTGGCCCAGTTCATCGAATCCGAGGATCTGATGCTGGGCGGGCGCAACGGGGTCGTCTACCGGATGGTGCGCGAGGACGGCTCCTGCATCTGGGTAAAGACGGTTGCCCGCGCGCTCGACGAGGAGGATCCGCGGTACACCGGCGAACACGTGCTCGTGCATCGTGTCATCAGCGAACAGGATGTGATGCGCGAACAGCGCAAGGGGACGTTTCATCGCGGCCCCTGGCAACCCGGGCAGCCGCGTCGCGTCGCGGTGCCTCGCGGCAGCCACTACAGTGCCGGGCACCCCGGGCTGGGTCATCGCAAGCTGGCGCGCCTGGCCGACGTGGACCCGTTCGACGCGCTGCTCGACCGCGACTGGGCCCGGGTCCTGATCAATGATTCGCCGATGTCGGTGTTGATGCCGGACGTCGACCATTTCGCGCTGTTGCTGGCCCACGACCAGCCGATCCTGGAGGCCGAGGAGGCCAGCCGCCGGCACGTGCAACAGCAGGCCGAGCGCGCCGTCCAGGACGCGGAACGTGCCGCGGCGTTCAAGGCAACACAGGATGCGCTGTGGGCAGTCGAACGTGAGGCGGTGCGCCGCGCGCGACAGCAGGCGCAGTGGGATGCGGAAGCCGCCGCCGGTCCGCCCGCGCCGGACGATGCGCAGGGTCCGGACGCCGCCGCCCGCAAGGCGGGGCCGGAGGAAGGGAACCCCGGCGCGGACGATGCTCCCCGCAAGGACGACGATGCGCACGACCGGTCCGTCGGCAAGTTCGGCGACGGACTGGATGCCGAAGCGATGTCGCTGCGGGCGCAGGCGTCGTTCTTCTCGTTCGGTACCAGCCGCTGGCATGCGCCGGTCCGCAAGCCTACCGACGAATAGGCGACAGACAGGCGGGGCCGGGTGGGGAACGGGCGGCATGTCGGGCGCGGTGCGCCGCAGCTCGAACTGCGCGAGCATGCCGGTCGGACCGGCGAAGGGGGACTTGCCCGAGCCGCTGCAACCCGTCAAAATTCCCTCCGGTCCAACCGATGTTCTCCGATGCCATGCCCGACACCCCCGCCTTCTGGCAACCTCGTCTGCTCTCGCTTCTGACGGCCCACGCGCAGGATGACGGCGCGCACGACCTGAATCATCTGCACCGTGTCTGGCGGGTCGCGCAGACCCTGCTGGAAGACCATCCCGAGGCGGATGTCCTGGTGGTCCAGGCAGCGTGCTTTCTCCATGACCTCGTCAATCTGCCGAAAAACCACCCCGCGCGCGCGCAGGCGTCGCGGATGGCCGCGGCGCTCGCGGTCGAACAGCTAGGGGCCGCCGGTTTCCCGGCCGACAGGCTGGCGGCGGTCGCCCACGCGATCGAAGCGCACAGTTTTTCGGCGGCGATCGCGCCCCGCACCATCGAGGCGATGCTGGTGCAGGACGCGGACCGGCTCGATGCGCTGGGCGCGGTCGGGCTCGCGCGCCTTTACTATACCGCCGGCCGGATGGGTTCGGCGCTCGCGCACCCGAGCGACGCGCGGGGCGCCGGGCGGGCGCTCGACGATCGTGCGTATGCGCTCGACCACATCGAGGTCAAGCTCGCGACGCTGCCGGCGAGCATGCGCACCGCTTCCGCGCGTGCGCTCGGCGAGCGCCGCCTGGCCTGGCTGCGGGAATTCCGCGAGACCTTCGTGGCGGAGTGGCAGGGCGCCTGAGCCGCCACGGTGCGCGGCCCGACCACCGCGTGCGACGCCGGTGGCGCAACCGTCCGACCTTGCAGCGCTTGCCGAGCCAGGCGTCGTCCGGCGGTGCGAACGACCGATGCCGCCGGCATGACGGCGACCGGCCGTTCAGAAAACCATGGCCATGCCGAACATCGCCATGAATTGATTCGCCGTGGAGGACGGCGTGAGATTCTGCGAGTCGCCGATGACCGGTCCCGCGGCGACGACGTCGCCTGCGCCCGCGGCGCCCAGCGTGTCGCCGCGCGCATGTTCATAGCTTTGCAATGCATAGAACGAGGTGCGTGGCGAGAGGTGATACACCTCGCGCAGCGACGCCTGCTCGTAGCGCGCCGCGTTCTCGAGGCCGTTGGCCCGGGTCGCGCGCGCGTAGGAGACGCCGCCGGTGACGTCGAGCGTCTTGGAAAAGGCATAGCGTGCGAGCGCGCTGTAGATGTTGAAGCTCGCCGTATCGGTGAAAACCGATTTCGCGCCGGGCAGAAAGGCCACATGCGAATAATCGACGCCCGTCAGCCAACGCCCGATGATGTAAGTCGCCGCCACCGAGAACTGCTGCACCGCCCGGGCGGAGACGTAACCGCGGTTCGCCACCGACGTGTTGAACGATGCGGTGGACGACGCATCCCAGCCCGTGGTGGTCGATGCGTTGTCGAGCCGCACATAGCCTGCGGCGACGGCGAACGGGCCACCCGTGTAACGCAGCGCCGCGCTCATCGTGTCGCCGTTGACGATGCTGCCCGCGCCGCCACCCGGCGCAAACATCGCGCTTGCGGCAAAGCCGTAAATCACCGGGGTCGCATAGCTGATCGAACCGTTGATGCGGGTGGTCGTGTCGAGTCCGTCGAGATCGCCCGGATGCGCGCCGTTCGCGCCGGTGAGCAGCGAACTGCCCGTGAGCGGGCCGACGAAGAGATAGTAAGGCGTGTATTGCCGCCCCATCGTGAGCGTGCCGAAGCGGGTGTCGTCGAGACCGACGAAGGCTTCGCGATTGAATTCCAGTCCGGTCGATGCCGCGGAACCCGAATTCGTGTCGAAGCCCGCCTGCAAGTCGTACAACGCGTGCGTGGTGGAACTCAGCTGCTCGGTGCCGCGCAATCCGAACTTGCTCGCGTACAGATTGCCGCTGCGCAGATAGACGTTCGCGTGGCCGTTCTGATTGTTGACATAGGTCACCGCGTCGTCGACCATCCCGTAGAGCACGACACTGCTTTCCTGCGCGATCGCAGGGCTCGACGCCAGGGCGGCGA
>JBPBQT010000228.1:0-4578 GCA_050955065.1 Janthinobacterium lividum
CGACAAGGTCGTCGGAGACCGGCACCGCGGCCTGTTTCCAGGCCGTGGCACCGGCCGCCTGCACCAGGATGTGCCCCCGCAGCCCCACCGCCACCAGCCCCGGGCCGCCGGACGTCACGGCCTCGAGTGGCGACCGGGCCGCGAGCGGCGTGAGTTGCGATGGCGTACGCAGCGGATCCTCGAAGTGCTCGGGCAGCGCCACGGCGGCGCTTGCGCCGAACAGCAACGCGATACTGGCGACAACGGCAACGACGGGGGCGCTACGCATGTCAGTCGTTCCCCGATCCGGACAGCGCGTCGGGACTCATGTCACGTTCGTCCAGCGGTTTCGAATGGAAATCCAGCCAGCCATTGTCGTTCAGTACCGACTGCGCGGTGAAGTTCCCCTTGACGAAATCGTATACCGACGTTTCGCCCGCATACATGAACGGCACATCGTAGATCTGCGACGGGTACAGGAACTCGCCACGATACAGCTTGCCGCTGTGGTCGAAGCTGTCGGACATGCCCGCGGCGTATCCGTCTTCATCGATATAGAACGTGCGCTTGCCGTACGCGTGACGCATACCCGATTTCAGCGTCGCTTCCACGACCCAGACGCGATGCAGTTCCCAACGTTCGCACGCCGGGTTGATGGTCTTCGCGGCCAGCAACTTCGCCCCACGGCACTGCCATTCCTGCTTGTAGCTGTCGTAGGGGATGTACATCTCCTTCTTGCCCACCAGCTTGAAGTCGAACCGGTCCATCGCGCCGCTGAACATGAACAGTTCGTCGTACAGCATGACGCCGCCGATATTGCCGATCGGCGTGTCATACGAGAATGATGGCGCGGCCTTCACGCGGCGCTGGCCCGGGTCGTAATGGAAGGCCTTGCGCGGATAGGAGAGCGGATCCAGAAAATCGCTGTAGCCGACGATTTCGCCCTTCGAGCGCGCCGGATAGGTCGAGTTCGAATAGTTGAAATAGAACAGCTGCGGGTCCGAGCGCAGATTTCCCAGGTAATACGAACGCTCGGTATAGCCGTTCTGCGCGGTGGCCATGAACGGCGTGCCCGATGTATCCACCACCCAGCCGCCATAGTCGCTCAGCTTGATGGACGGCTGATAGTTCAGCAGGAAATCCCACATCACCTCGAAGCCGGATTTGGGGATCGGGAACGGTAGTCCGCCGCGGCAGGCGGGGTCCACCGCCAGTCCGTCCTTCAGGATCTTGCACGCCGTCGCATTGCGCGCGGTCGCGTCGTACACCGCCTGCGGCAGCGCCATCGGGCGATGCGTCGGGTAGATGTCGAGATAGTAGCCGGGGTTACGCTTGAGCAGCTCGGCCTGCGACTGATCCAGCTTGTCCGCGTACTGTGCCATGTTCTCCGCCGTGATGCGCACGGTCGGCTTGTCGTCGGCATACGGGTCGACGTAGCCATGCTTTGGCGCCGAACCCGCCGGCGCCTTGGTCAGCCCGCCGGTCCACGCCGGAATCGTCCCTTCCTTGTTGCCTGCCTTGATCGCACCGACCGGGGTCAGCGTATCGCCCAGCTTCGCGGCTTCTTCCGCCGTGACCGCGGCATGCGCTCCAGCGGCGCCCAGTGTCAGCCCCGTCGCCAACCCCAGCGCCACGACCATCGGTTTGTATGTTTTCAAGATAATCTCCTCCAATTGGTGCTGCTTTGCATTGATCGATCCCCTGCGGAATCTTGATTAAAACCCGGCCTTGAACGTGATGAAGACCCAGCCCCTGTCGTTATAGGCGCTGTTGCCGTTGGCTTCGATGACCGCGCCCTGATTGTGAGTACGCGCGTAGAACCCTTCGTAGCTCAACGTCAAATCGTATTTCTGCTGAAACCGCGCATTGACGCCGACGGAATACGTCGCCGAACCCTGGTAACCGCCGCCGTTGTTCGCGGCGTTGCCGTACAGGCCGTAGTTCAGGAAGATCGGCGTATCGATGTCGACCGACGGGAACACCTGCAACCATTGCGGATCGAATTGCGCGGCCAGGCCGACGAAGTTCTTCGTCGCGCAGCCGTTCCATTTGTAGGTGCAGGTGCCGTAGCCAACGCCGTTGTAGAGATCGGCGTTCTTGGTCACGCTGCCCAGCCGGTTGAACGTGAGTTCGACCGACAGATTTCCAGTGTCGTAGAAGCGCGTCTTGTCCAGCAGCCAGATCGAATTCAGCACCGCGTTCCAGGTGTCACCGGTCGGGCCTTCATTGGTCAGCGGGTTGATGCCGGACGGCGACAGCGCCGTGTTCTTGCGATAGGACAGCTCGGCGCCCACGCTCGCGCCATAGAACTCGCGCGCCGCGGTCAGGCCGAACAGTTGCGTATCCTTCGGATAGACGATCCGGTAACCGCTGCTCGTGACTTCCGGCGCAACCCATGGCGTGTAGTCGTCGAACTTGCGGTACACGAAGCCGAATTTCGTCTGCAGCGGCTCGACGTTCCACTGCAGCAGGAAACCGAAGTTGCCGGCGTTTTTCGGCTCGAGCGCGGATTGTTGCGGGAGTGTCCCGACTCCGGGAATCGGCAACTGGTTCGGGCCGCGGTACAGAAAGTCGACCGCACCGAAATAGGTCCCGCCCGCCGGGAAACGGCTCGGCGCCCATTCGAGGAAATACTGTCCGGTCAGGGACACGTTCCGGGTCAGTTGCGCCTGCGCGGAAATCTGCGCGAGCGGCAGGAACAGCGTCTTCACCTGTGCGCCCGGCGCGGAACTGCCCTTGATGCCGTCCACGGGCGACTGCGAGTCCGACACCGCATAGGTATTCGAGAAAAGCCCTTCGCCGAAGTACAGTGTGTGCCGGCCGACCTTGAAGTTGATCGGCACGCTGCCCGCATAGAACTTGCCGAACACGTAGGCATCGAGCAACTCGCCGGACGGCCCGCTGTAATAGCGTTTCGTGTAATACGAATACTGGTTGTTCGTGTACCCGCTGGCCCCCAGCGCCGGGCTGATCCCCGAGCTCTTGTCATGGTAGGCGGGGTCATACCACGCATCGGCGCTGATCCGGAATCCGTAGTTGTTCCGGTATTTCACCACCAGCTCGGACAGGACGTCGAGACGGCTCGTGTTGATATTGCCCTGCTTGAACTTCAGATCGCTGCCGCCGCCGACGGAGTTGACGATATACGCCCGCTGCGCCTGCGTGCGCATGCCGAGGTCATAGGCAAACGAATTGGTCCACGAGATGTCGAAGTCCGGATTGCCGATGTCCACCGGGATCGCCGAAGCGGTACCGGCAAACAGCAGCGAGGATATCGCCACCACACTTTTTTTCTTGATTACCGGGCTTCTGAGCGCGCCTTTTTCGTTCATGTCTTGTCTCCATCCTTATAGTTTTATTCGATTACGCGATTGCACATAAGACGATGCCGCTCTCCTGCAAAACCCGGTACGAAACGGCCGGCGGGTGGGGTCCGAAGCCGCTTTTGCGCCGAACTCGCCATGGCGGTTTTCAATTGCCTGGCATGCTTGTTCGATACGGACAGGCGGGCCACGCTGCGACCATCCGGCGCTTTCTCGATAACTGAAATACTAACAGTTATAGAGTCTATTTCAACCGAAATCCGGCTGTAGCGGCATGGACTAGGGAATATGCGGATAGGGAAAACAGATTTGCGCGACGCCGCGTTTTCGGGGAGGAAGGTCAGCCGGGGAAGCAGTGGTCATTCGGCGTGCCGCACACGCCCGGCCGGGCGCAAGCACCGGCATGGCGCGGAACCGCCGGCGGACGCCGGCGGGCCTGGCGCGTTATGACACCGCCAGATGACGCTGGAGGAAATCGGCCACGGCCGCGTTGAAATGGTCGTTGCGGTCACCGG
This sequence comes from Janthinobacterium lividum, assembly GCA_050955065.1. Lineage (GTDB taxonomy): Bacteria > Pseudomonadota > Gammaproteobacteria > Burkholderiales > Burkholderiaceae > Robbsia. The sequence goes on from JBPBQT010000228.1 coordinate 3,818, forward strand.
CGATCATATGCCCCGCGCCTTCGATGTCGACGTATTCGAGATGGGGGATGTGCTGACGCAGTTCCTCGACGCCCTCCTCGCCCAGCACGTCACTCTGCCGGCCGCGCAACAGCATCACCGGAATCGTGATGCGTTGCGCCGCATCGATCATCTGCGCGCTCATCGTCGCCAGCTTGGCTTCGTAATCGGTGCCGAACATCTTCGGGTCCCAATGCCAGTACCAGCGGCCGTTGTCGTGCTGCCGCAGGTTCTTGCGCAGGCCGTCGACGTTGCGCGCGCGCGGGCGCAACGGGTTGTAGCGGGCGATCGCGTCGCTTGCCTCCTCCAGGCTCGCGAAGCCATCGGGATTCGCGCCCATGAAGCGGTGGATATGGGCGACGCCGTCCGCGCGCAGGCGCGGCGCGACATCCACGAGCACCAGCGCGCTCGCGAGCGCCGGATCGCGCCCGCAGGCGATCAACGACGATACGCCACCCAGCGACGCTCCCACCAGCGCAGGCTGTCGGCCCGACGCCGTGCCCAGCTGCGCGACGACCGCGCGCACATCCTCGACCAGGCGGTCGAGCGCGTAGTCGCCGTTCGGGATCCAGTCGGACTCGCCGTGACCACGGGAATCGAGCGACACCGCGTAGTACCCGGCGTCGATCAGTTCGCGCTGGGCCTGTCCCCAGGAATGCCGCGTCTGGCCGCCGCCGTGCAGCAGCAGGACCGCGGGGGCGGCCGGATCGCCGCCGGCATCGGACACCAGCCGGTTGCCGCTG
>JBPBQT010000229.1:0-4518 GCA_050955065.1 Janthinobacterium lividum
CCTGCTGTTTCCAAGCGGGCTGAGCGCCACCTGCATGAGCAGCTATGCGAGTCACGAATCGCGGTTCTACCGTCTGCAGGGCTCCAAAGGCTGGGTCGAGGCGAATCCTGCTTTCGGCTACGAGGGATTGCGCCTGCGGCACGGCACGCGGATGGACGAGCAGAATGTCACGATCGAGCCGACATTGCCGCCATTGAACCAGTTCGCCCGTGAGATCGATCACATGGCCCTGTGCGTTGCGCGCAATCAAACACCGCATACGCCCGGCGAGGAAGGGCTGCAGGATCAGAAAATCACGGAGGCGATCTATCAGTCCGCGCGCACCGGACGGGCCGTGAAATTGTCGCCCCCGCCGGGACCGACGCGCGGCCCGGACCCGGACGAGGAACACTTTTGAGCGGGTACCGTACGTGGGTGGCCGTCGGGGTTTTCCCTGGCGGGTAGCGAAGTTGCCCCGCCGCAAGTGAACTGAAAGTCTCTTCCGTTAGGATGGGTGTGGCTTTGTGCCGCACCCGCGGTGCTGGTCACCCCGTCCACGCCTGTGCCTGCTCTGGGTCCGGGATACCACCCTAAAGGAGAGGCTTTGATGGATGCAAAATGGACTTCGACGCAACGCAACGTAGTGATTGCGGCGGTAGGCAGTTGGGCGCTCGACGCCTTTGACTTCTTCTTGCTGGTGTTTCTGCTCAGCGACATCGCCAAAACCTATGGGGTCGACATTCCGCGCGTCACGCTGGCGATCTTGCTGACCCTCGCGGTTCGCCCCATCGGAGCGTTGATGTTTGGCCGCGCCGCCGAGAAATACGGTCGGCGCCCGGTGCTGATGGCGAACATCCTGGTGTTTTCCGTGCTGGAACTCGCCTCGGGCTTCGCGCCGACGCTGACCATGTTCCTGGTCCTGCGGGTGCTGTACGGCATCGCCATGGGAGGCGTCTGGGGCGTCGCCTCGTCGCTCGCGATGGAGTCGATACCGCCGCGCTCGCGCGGTCTGGTCTCGGGCCTTTTCCAGGCGGGCTATCCGTTCGGCTATCTGATTGCCTCGGTGGTCTACGGCGCATTCGTGTCGGTGCTCGGCTGGCGCGGTCTGTTCATGATCGGCGCGCTGCCCGTGCTGATGATCGCCTTCATCTATTTCAAGGTACCGGAATCGCCCGTCTGGCTGACCGCGCGCCAGCGCAAGCACGATACCGCGTTGTGGCCGATCCTGCGGCGCGAATGGAAACTGGGCGTCTACGCGGTGCTGCTGATGGCCTGCTTCAATTTCTTCAGCCACGGCACCCAGGATCTGTACCCCACCTTCCTGAAGGTTCAGCACCACTTCGACCCGCATACCGTCAGCATCATCGCCATCGCCTACAACATCGCGGCGATGGTCGGCGGCATCACGTTCGGCACGATGTCGGAGCGCATCGGGCGCCGCAAGGCGATCATCATCGCCGCGCTGCTCTCCCTGCCGGTGCTGCCGCTGTGGGCGTTCTCGCAGAGTTCGCTGATGATCGGCGTGGGCGCCTTCCTGATGCAATTCATGGTGCAGGGTGCATGGGGCGTGATACCGGCCTACCTGAACGAACTGGCGCCGGAAGGCACGCGCGCGGTGCTGCCGGGCTTCGTCTATCAGCTGGGCAATCTGCTGGCCTCGGTCAATGCGACCCTGCAGGCCGTGATCGCCGAGCACAACGGTGGCAACTACGGCTTCGCGATGGCCTGCGTCGCCGGCACCGTCGCGGTGCTGATCGCGGTCTTCGTCTTCTTCGGGCGCGATACGCGGGGTCAGCGCTTCGATGTCGACGAATCGCTGGTGGCCCGGAACGATACCGCCGGACGCTCGCGTTGACCTTCTCCGTCCCGCATTGACGGGTCCACTCCAACCCGGCGGGAAGGCCCGCACGCCGTAGCAGGTCCCCCATTCTCATCGCAGAGGAAACGCCGGAACCGCGCAAGCCTCAAGTCCCCCGCCGCCGCGCCGTTAACGCATTGAACGGTGCACGGTCCGTGTTCGTTCCACTGACATCCTTCTAGCGTTCGCGGCGAGACAGCAATGAATACACGTTTGACTATCAAGGCCCGGCTCGGGATCACCATGGGTGTGCTCGGTGGACTGCTGGTCGTCATCGGCAGCCTGGGTCTCTATGGCATGACTTCTTCGAACACCTCGTTTCATGAAACATACGCGAACCGGATGCCCGCCATGCTCGCGGCGAGCAAGTCGGAAACCTACGTCGCCCGCGAACGCCTCAACTATGACCGCGCGGTGATGACGATCGGGACACCGGCCGCGGAAAACGCGATCGCGCGCGGCCTTAGCATGCGCGTGAAGGCGGACGGATTCTGGAAGGAATACATCGCGGTGCCGTATTTGCCGGGCGAAGAGACGCTCGGCGACGCGGTGCAGAGCACACGCATGGCGCATCAGCGAATGCTCGACCAGGGCTACGCCGCGGTGCGCGCCAACGACAACGCCACCGCGACACGGCTTGCGCAGGAAATGGCCGGTGCCTTCAACACCATGGCGCAGGCCGACGACGCGCTGTTCCACTTCCAGGAAAACGCGTCCAAGGAGGGCTACGACTCCGCCATATCCGTGCTCGACACGACCAAGGCGATCAGCGTGCTGGCGATTCTCCTTGGTCTGGCGATCGCAGCTTTCTCGTGGTTCTCGCTGCGCCGTGCCATCGGCGTGCCGCTGGCGGCCGCGCTGGAGCACTTCGACGCGATCGCCGCGGGCGACCTGCGCCACCCCGTGCATGTGACATCGCATGACGAGATGGGCCAGTTGATGGCAGGCCTGGCGAAAATGCAGAGCAGCCTGGTCAACACCGTGCAGACGGTACGTTCGGGCAGCGACTCGATCGCCTCCGCCACGCAGGAAATCGCCGCGGGCAACACCGATCTGTCCTCGCGCACCGAGGAACAGGCATCGGCGCTGCAGCAGACCGCGTCGAGCATGGACGAACTCACCAGCACCGTGAAACAGAACGCGGACAATGCGCGGCAGGCCAGCGCGCTGGCGACCACGGCATCGGAAATCGCCAACAAGGGCAACGCGGTGGTGTCGCAGGTGGTGGGCACGATGAGCGAGATCAACACCAGTTCGTCGAAGATCGCCGACATCATCTCGATCATCGAGGGCATCGCTTTCCAGACCAATATCCTCGCCCTGAACGCCGCCGTCGAAGCGGCGCGCGCCGGAGAGGAAGGACGCGGCTTCGCGGTGGTGGCCGGCGAAGTACGCAATCTGGCACAGCGTTCGTCGGCAGCGGCCAAGGAAATCAAGGAATTGATCGACGCCTCGGTGGACCGCGTGCAATCCGGCACGGCCCTGGTCGACGAAGCGGGTCGCACGATGAACGACATCATCGGCGCCGTGCAGCGCGTGACCGACATCATGGGCGAAATCGCCGCCGCCTCGCAGGAGCAGAGCAGCGGCATCGATCAGGTGGCGCTTGCCGTGACGCAGATGGATCAGGCAACGCAGCAGAACGCGGCACTGGTCGAGGAAGCCGCGGCGGCGGCGCAGTCATTGGGAGATCAGGCCGACAAGCTGCGTCAGGCGGTGTCCGTGTTCCAGCTGGACGGTCACGAGTCGACGGCGGTACTGACGCGCCTCGTCACGCAACCAGTGACGACGAAGCGTCTGCTCGCGCCCCGCGCACCGGTTTCGGCAGCGAGGCGCAAGCCGGCCCTGCCGGTCATCGCCAAGGCCGTTCCCGCGGCCATGGTGACCCCGGCCGTGCCGCTCAGGCCGTCGGCCGTCGCGAAGACCACGCGAGCGATCGTACCGGCGCGTGCCACGGCTGCCGCGCAAGGCGAGTGGGAAACATTCTAGGCGCGTTGCATCCCGGATCGCCTCGTCCCGCAGGCGATCCGGTTTCCCGCTAATAAGCGCTGGCCTCGGTCAGCGAGGCGATCTCCTGCGGCGTGAGTTGCAGTTCGATCGCCGCGCCGAGCGCCTTCAGTTGTTCGAGCGAGGTCGCGCTGACGATCGGCGCGGTGATGCCGGGCCGGGCAATCTGCCACGCCAGCGCGACGGCCGTCGGCGAACTGTGCTGCGCCGCGGCGACGTCATCGAGCGCCGCCAGGATACGACGGCCGCGTTCGTCCAGATATTTTTTCACCGTCTGACCCCGCTTGCTTTGCTGAAGGTCTTTCTCCGAGCGGTATTTGCCACTCAGGAAACCACTCGCCAGCGCGTAGTAGTTGACCACGCCCAGCTGCAACTCGATGACCGCCGGTTCGACGTCCTGCTCGTACTTCTCGCGATCGTAGAGATTGTATTCGGGCTGCGTCACCTGGTAGGCCGGCAGTCCGTCGCGCCGGCTGATCAGCGCGGCCTCGCGCAAGCGCGCGCCGCTGTAGTTCGACGCGCCGATCACGCGGATCTTGCCGGCATCGATCAGGGTCTGGTACGCGGCCAGCGTTTCCTCGAGCGGCGCGGTGTCCGCTAGGTCCCGATGCGAGAAATACAGATCGATGTGGTCGGTCTGCAAACGGCGCAGGGAATCATCGACCGCTTTCAGG
>JBPBQT010000230.1:0-4133 GCA_050955065.1 Janthinobacterium lividum
ACCATGAGCCAGACACCGGAATTCCTTCCCTTCACGCGTCCGGAAATCGACGACGCGACCATCGCCGGCGTCGCCGACGTGCTGCGTTCCGGCTGGATCACCACCGGCCCGCAGAACCAGCAATTCGAGGCGGAACTGTCGGCGCGCTTCGGCGGCCGGCCGGTGCGCACCTTCAACAGCGGCACCGCGACGCTGGAAATCGCGCTGCGCATCGCCGGCGTCGGCCCCGGCGACGAGGTCATCACGACGCCGCTGTCGTGGGTGGCGACCAGCAATGTGGTGATCGAGGTGGGCGCGACGCCCGTGTTCGTCGATATCGATCCCGTCACCCGCAACATCGATCTCGACCTGCTGGAGGCGGCGATCACGCCCCGCACGCGGGCGCTGGTCCCGGTGTATCTCGCCGGGCTGCCGGTCGACATGGACCGTCTCTACGCGATTGCCCGACGTCACGGCCTGCGCGTCGTCGAGGACGCGGCGCAGGCGCTCGGCGCGTCGTGGAACGGCCGCGAGATCGGCAGTTTCGGCGACCTCGTGTCGTTCAGCTTCCATGCGAACAAGAACCTGACGTCGATCGAGGGCGGCGCGCTGGTGCTCAACGACGCCGCCGAGGCCCGGCTCGCCGAGAAATACCGGCTGCAGGGCGTGACGCGCACCGGCATGGACGGCATGGACGTCGACGTGCTGGGCGGCAAGTTCAACCTGAGCGACGTCGCCGCCCGCGTGGGCCTGGGTCAGTTGCCGCACCTGGAACGTTTCACGCGCGTGCGGCGCGAGCTCGCCCGCCAGTATTTCGCCGGATTCGAGAACGGCGCGGCCTGCGCGGCCGGCATGGCGTTGCCGGTCGCCGATTTCGCCAACAGCAACTGGCACATGTTCCAGGTCGTGCTGCCCGCGCCCGTGGCCGGCGATGCGTCCCGTCCCGACCGGGCCGCCTTCATGACCGAACTCAAGGCGCGCCAGATCGGCAGCGGCGTGCACTATCCGCCGATCCATCTGTTCAAGCTGTATCGCGACCGGGGCTTCGGGCCCGGCATGTTCGAACACGCGGAACGCGTCGGCGCGCGCATCGTCACGCTGCCGCTGTTCACGACGATGCAGCCGGCCGACGTTGACCGCGTCACCGCCACGGTGAACGCGATCTATTCCTCTCCCGCCTCAACCGACAAGCGCTAAGCCCATGACGCCTCCCGAGCTATCCGTCATCATTCCGGTCTACAACGAAGAGGCCGGCCTGCGCGCCCTGTTCGACCGCCTGTACCCGGCGCTCGACGCCCTCGACGCGTGTTACGAGGTCATCTTCATCAACGACGGCAGCCGCGACCGCTCCGCGGCGATGCTCGCCGACCAGTTCGCGGCGCGCGACGACGTCAGCCGGGTGATCCTGCTCAACGGCAACTACGGCCAGCACATGGCGATCCTCGCCGGCTTCGAGCATGCGCGCGGCGACATCATCGTCACGCTCGACGCGGACCTGCAGAATCCGCCCGAGGAGATCGGCAAGCTCGTCGCGAAGATGCGCGAGGGCTACGACTACGTCGGCACGGTGCGCGCGCAACGGCAGGATTCGCTGTTCCGGCGCCGCGCGTCGGCGGCGATGAACCGGCTGCGCGAGCGCATCACCCGCATCAAGATGACCGACCAGGGCTGCATGCTGCGCGCCTACAGCCGCCGCATCGTCGCGACCATCAACCGCTGCGGCGAGATCAACACCTTCATCCCCGCGCTGGCCTACACCTTCGCGCAGAACCCGACCGAGATCGACGTCGCGCACGAGGAGCGTTTCGCGGGCGAATCGAAGTACTCGCTGTATTCGCTGATCCGGCTCAACTTCGACCTGGTCACCGGCTTCAGCGTGGTGCCGCTGCAGATGCTGTCGATCGTCGGCTTCATCCTGTCGGCGGGTTCGGCGGCGCTGTTCCTGCTGCTGCTGGCGCGGCGCTTCCTGTTCGGCGCCGAGGTCGAGGGCGTGTTCACGCTGTTCGCGATCAATTTCTTCCTGCTCGGCGTCGTGCTGTTCGCGCTCGGTCTGCTCGGCGAGTACATCGGCCGCATCTACCAGCAGGTGCGCGCGCGCCCCCGCTATCTGGTGCAGACGCTGCTCGAAGCGGACGGTCACGGCGACAGTGGCGGTGGTGTCGGCCGCAGCGGCGACGTGGCGAGCGTGCCGCCCGTGAACGGCACGTCCGTCACCACGCTGCCGCTCAACGTCCAGCGGCCGTTGCGGCGCGCCACGCCGGTGTCGTCGGCCGCGCCGGTGTCGTCGGCCAGCCTCGCGACGTCAGGCGCGCCGGATACCGCGATGCCACCCGACAACGTCCTTCCCCGGAATCCCCAGGCATGATCACCGACCCGACCGCCCCGACCGTGTTCGTCGCTCCCGCCTCCGCCGCCCCCGTCGCCGGACGCCGCGCCGTCGTCTTCGCCTACCACAACGTCGGCGCGCGCTGCCTGCGCGTGCTGCTCGCGCGCGGCATCGACGTGGCGCTGCTCGTCACGCACGAGGACAATCCCGCCGAGAACATCTGGTTCGAGAGCGTCGCCTCGGTCGCGGCCGAGCACGACATCCCGACGATCCGCCCCGGCCCCGGCGACGACGCGCTGCTGCTCGACGCGGTGCGCGCCGCGGCGCCCGACTTTCTGTTTTCGTTCTATTACCGGAACATGCTGCCGCCGGCGGTGCTGACGCTCGCCCCGCGCGGCGCATTCAACCTGCACGGCTCGCTGCTGCCGCGCTACCGCGGCCGGGTGCCGGTCAACTGGGCGATCATCCACGGCGAGACCGAGACCGGCGCGACGCTCCACGAAATGACGGCGAAACCCGACGCCGGCGCGATCATCGGCCAGAGCACCGTGCCGATCCTGCCCGACGACACCGCGCACCAGGTTTTCGAGAAAGTCACGGTCGCCGCCGAGCAGACGCTCTGGCAGGCACTGCCGGCGCTGATCGCCGGCACCGCCGCGCGCCTGCCGAACGATCTCGCGCAAGGGTCCTACTTCGGCGGACGCAAGCCCGAGGACGGCCGCATCGACTGGTCGCGTCCGGCGCGCGACGTCTATAACCTGATCCGCGCCGTCGCGCCGCCGTACCCGGGCGCTTTCACCGATGTCGCCGGGGATGCCGACGGTGCCGACGACACTGCCGCCGCCAACGTCGGCGATGCCGCCCGCGCCGCCCGCCCCACGACTCGTCGCTTCGTCGTGGCGGATGCGCGACTCGCGCCCGACCGTCCCGACCTTACCAATTTGCCGCCCGGCTTGCACCTGGTGGATAATGCGTTTTTCGGCGTATGCGGCGACGCGCGCGCCATCGCGATCCGCGATCTGCGGCTGAACGGCGAGCCCGTCCGGGCGGACGATTGGTCACGACTCACCCCCCCTACTCGCGACTCATGAAGAAAAAGGTTCTGATTTTCGGTGTCAACGGCTTCATCGGCCACCACCTGTCGAAGCGCATCCTCGAGACCACCGACTGGGACGTCTACGGGATGGACATGCAGAGCGACCGCCTGGGCGACATGACCGCGCACGAACGCATGCATTTCTTCGAAGGCGACATCACCATCAACAAGGAATGGGTCGAGTACCACGTGCGCAAGTGCGACGTGATCCTCCCGCTGGTGGCCATCGCCACGCCCGCCACGTATGTGCAGCAGCCGCTGCGGGTGTTCGAGCTGGACTTCGAGGCGAACCTGCCGATCATCCGCTACGCGGTCAAGTACGGCAAACACCTGGTGTTTCCGTCGACGTCGGAAGTCTACGGCATGAGTCCCGACGCCGAATTCGACCCCGAGAACTCGCCGCTGGTCTACGGCCCGATCAACAAGCCGCGCTGGATCTACGCGTGCTCGAAACAGCTGCTCGACCGGGTGATCTGGGGCTACGGGATGCAGGAAGGCCTGAACTTCACGCTGTTCCGGCCGTTCAACTGGATGGGCCCGGGCCTGGACTCGATCCACACCGCGAAGGAAGGCAGCTCGCGCGTGGTCACGCAGTTCCTCGGCCACATCGTGCGCGGCGAGAACATCAATCTGGTCGACGGCGGCGCGCAGAAACGCGCGTTCACCTGGATCGGCGACGGCATTTCGGCGCTGATGCGCATCATCGAGAACCCGAACGGCATCGCCAGCGGC
>JBPBQT010000231.1:0-4075 GCA_050955065.1 Janthinobacterium lividum
CGACCCGCTAGGCGCACCGTCGGGACCGGGGATGTCGCCCGGCATCAGGCCGGCGTCCCGGGCCCGCGCCGCACGATCAGGCTGCGACGGTGCTTGCGTCAGTCGCGATTCATGAAGGGACGAAACGCCAAGCGACGCCGCGATGCAGACGTCACCCGTTCAGCCACGGCCGACGAACGGCATTTTGGTCGCCATCACGGTCATGAACTGCACGTTGGCGTCCAGCGGCAGGCTGGCCATGTACACCACCGCGCTCGCGACGTTTTCGACGTCCATCCGGGGTTCCGGCGCCATCGTGCCGTTCGCCTGAAGCACCCCGTTCACCATGCGCTCGGTCATCTCGCTCGCCGCGTTGCCGATATCGATCTGGCCACAGGCGATGTCGTACGGCCGGCCGTCGAGCGACGTGCTTTTCGTCAGACCCGTCACCGCGTGCTTGCTTGCCGTATAGGCGACGCTGCCCGGCCGCGGCGCATGCGCCGAGATCGAGCCGTTGTTGATGATGCGCCCGCCGCGCGGATGCTGGGCCCGCATCATCGCGAACGCCGCGCGCGTGCAGAGGAACACGCCGGTCAGATTGGTATCGACGACCTTGCGCCAATCGTCGATCGTCAACTCGTCGATCGACACAGCCGGCGCGTTGACGCCCGCGTTGTTGAACAACAGATCGAGGCGGCCGAAACGCTGATTGATGACGCCGAACAACCGCTCGATCGCCGTCGGGTCGGTGACGTCGCAGGCGACGGCCAGCGCATCCTGCCCTTTTTTCTCGGCTTGCGCCGCCAGTGCCTCGAGCGGTTCGGCCCGGCGTCCGGTCAGCACCACGCCATAACCGGCGTCGAGCAAAGCCAGCGCAACCGCCTTGCCGATCCCGCTGCCGGCCCCCGTCACGAGGGCGATCCTGCTTGCCTGTCCCATGCTGCATTCTCCCGATTCTTTTATCGAATCGCGCGTTCCGGCACGATACTTTTTTGAGACAGGATGAGTGTAGCACCGGCGCCGCGCGGTACATGCCGGTGCCCTTTCAACGGCCGGGGAGCGGAAACAAGCAGAAACAAGCGGGAACGAACAGGAATGTCGGAGTGCAGCCGACCAGAAGATGCGATCTGCGCCGATTACTGCAGAGGGAGTACGACGGCGAACGCGGGGGTGGCACAGATGACGAGCAGCACCAGCATCAAGGGCGCGGCGATCATGCTGGCAACGAGTGCTCCGGTAACGAGCGGGGTGGACATGGCAGAATTCCGGGAAGAAGGCAGGGACGGCAGAAATGCGGGACCGCGAATGATCATTATTATGATCTATCGGATTTATGCTTGCAATAGCAATAAACGATTAAAGTTTTCGCCGTATCTGCCGCGCCACACGTCCCCTTTTCCCGTCCTTCTTCGCAGGCGCGACACGTTCGTTGCCGCTCTCGCGATCTGCTCGCGGTGCGCCGTCGCACGTGTCGCGCCACCGCGCTGCGTTTTCTCAGACCGCGGCGGTACCGTCGACGCTCAGGCTTTGCAGCAGACGTCCGAGGAACGCATCGCACTCGCCCAGCTGCGCGAGCGAAACGAACTCGTCGGCCTTGTGCGCCTGCTCGATATTGCCCGGGCCGCAGATGACCGCGGGGATGCCGGCCAGCGCGAACTGCCCGCCCTCGGTCGCATACCCTACCTTGTGTACCGCGTCGTCACGCGCCAGCGCGCGCGCCAGCGCGGTCACCGCCGCCTGTTCCGACGCGTCCAGCGAGGGCACGGCCGCGAGCCGCGACAGTTCCACGGCGGCCTCGGGATGCTCGCGCTGCATCCGCGGCAGCAATTCACCATCGATGTAGGCACGGATGCGCGCCTCGATCGCCACAGGATCGACGCCGGGCAGGTTGCGATATTCAAAGACCACGTCGCACTCGGCCGGCACCGTGTTCACCGCGTTGCCGCCGCTGATCATGCTGGTCTGCGCGGTCGTAAACGGGACGTCGAAGGCGCGGTCGAACGGCCCCCGGGCGCGCATCTCATCCGCCAGGTCGCGCAGAAAGCAGATCAGACGGGCCGCGTGTTCGATCGCGTTCACGCCCTGCGTCGTCAGCGACGAATGCGCGGCCCGGCCACGCACGCAGCACTTGTAGACATTGATGCCCTTGTGCGCGGTGATCACGCGCATGTCCGTCGGCTCGCCGATGATGCAGCCGGCGGGGCGCACGCCGCGCGCGGCGAGATCGGCCAGCATCACCGGCGCGCCCAGACAACCCACTTCCTCGTCATAGGAAAACGCGAAGTGGACCGGCTCGCGCAGTCGTGCCGCGGCGAACGCGGGCAAGGCGGTCAGCACGCAGCCGATGAAACCTTTCATGTCGCACGCACCCCGCCCGTACAACAGGCCGTCGCGGATTGCCGGGCGGAAGGGGTCGGACGTCCAGTGCTGACCGTCCACGGGGACGACATCGGTATGTCCGGAAAGCACCAGACCACCCTGGATGCCGCCGTCGGCCGCGGCCAGGGTGACGAACAGGTTCGCCTTTGCGCGTCCGGCATCGTAGGTCAACGTGGGTTGCGCGCCGTAGGGCAGCAGCGCGTCGCGCATCGTCTCGATCATGCCGAGATTGGAGGCGCGGCTCGTCGTGTCGAAGCGTATCAGGCGCTCCACCCAGGGAAGCGAAACGGGATGCGCGGACGCTGGAGAACGAAAATCTGTAGCTTGCATCGCAGAGATAAAATTTGTTACACAACCGTTAACTTACGCTTAAAGACATGCGAACGCAGCATGATTCGACACAGGACGGGGCTTGACGCACGGGACCGGCCCATGTCTCCTGAATCTGCACGCGCGCAACCCGATCCATGTCAATGCAGCGCATCTTGCGGCCGGTATAATGCAAACGATGCGGTCAACGCCGGAGACGAGCACTTGTATGAACACAGCATTGCCACTCGATCAGGGAACCATCGTCCTGGTCGAAGATGATTTGGAAGCGAGGGAATCGCTCTGCGCCCTCCTGACGTCACTCGGTGCGAACGTCGTGGCCGTGTCCGATGCGGAAGAAGGCAGCGAGACCGCCAGCCGCCTGCTGCCCGATGCTGTGGTGTGCGATATCATGCTGCCGGGAATGGACGGCTTCTATCTGATCCAGACCCTGCGCGAACATGAGATCCGGCATGGCGTCGAACCCGCCGTGGCGATCGCGCTCACCGGATATGGCGACGAAATGCACCGGCTGCGCAGCTTCGCCGAGGGTTTCCAGCATTTCCTGACCAAGCCGGTCGACATCGACAAACTGGTCAGCGTCCTCAAGGCGGCCGTCGAGCGCCACACCCGGCACTAGCCAGGCGGCAAACCGGCCGGACGTCGCCGGGCGGGACATGACCGGGCGGGACGTCATCCGCCAGACGTCGCCAGCCGATACTTGCCCCGGAATTACTGTTTCTTTGCCGAGTCGAGCCGGGCGTCCGCGGCCTTGTCGTCCGCTTCGCCCTGTGCCTTCGTGGCCGCCTTGTCGGCTTTCGCCTGCGCGACCGACGTCTGCTTGTCGGCCTTCGCCTGCGCTTTCATCGCCCTCCTTTCCTTGTGCGTTGCGCCTTCTGGCGCACCGTTCTGCGTCGTTGTCTGCGCGATTGCCTGGCCCACGCACAGGCTGCCCAGCAGCAGACAGAACGTCGGGATCCACTTCTTCACCATCGATTGCATTCGATTTCCTCCAATTTCATAGGACTGCGTCCGGTCGCCCCCCATGGGCGCGCGTGCCGTCGCAGCGTGCCGGTCTCGACCGAATGGAAGAACGCGTGCAGGAACACCCCTGCCAGTGTCGGCTTGATGTAAGCTTAGCCGCAACTGGCGTGACTTTCCAGATCTTCGTCTCCGGAACGGTCGCGCCTGTTATCTTAAAATTCATCTTGAATTTCATCTTAAAATAACAGGGACGGCCAGCGCGCGTCCGGAGGAGAGAAGGATCATGAGAACGGGTGCAGAAGCACCGGTCGCGGACCGAAAACGCCGCATTCTCGCCATCGTGGGTGCATCATCGGGCAATCTGGTCGAATGGTTCGACTTCTATGTCTATTCATTCTGCTCGATCTACTTCGCCGCATCGTTT
>JBPBQT010000232.1:0-4035 GCA_050955065.1 Janthinobacterium lividum
CGGTACGTCAAGCAACACGCGCAGGGAGAGTGAGCTGCGCGAGGCACCGGAAAGCGCCGCGGATAGGCGGCGGGAGATCTAGATCTCGATGGCCCGCCGCAGCTTCTCGCCGCCGAGCGGCAGGTCCCGAAAGCGCTGCCCCGTGGCGTCGCGCAAGGCGTTGGCGATGGCCCCGGCCGTCGGTCCCATCGCGGCCTCGCCACAGCCGAGGAACGGCGTTTCCGGCCGGTCGATGAGATGCACCGTCACCTCGGTGGGCACCGACGAGAAACGCATGATGGGATAGCTGCCCCAGTCGAAACTGCGGATCCGCTCGGCGTCGTATGCGAGCTGCTCGTACAGCGTCCAGCTGATGGACTGCAGGATGCCACCCTCGATCTGGTTGCGGACCCCGTCGGGATTGACGATATGGCCGGTATCGACCGCGGCCACGGCGCGCTCGACGCGCACGTCGCCCGTCTCGCGCTCGACCCGGATCTCCAGGGCGATGGCCATGTAGGCCATGAGGTTCTTGTAGCGCGCGAAGCCGAAACCGATGCCGTGCCCGGGCGCGCGGGCCGACGCGCGCCGCGCCGGCCAGCCGAACGCCTGCGCGGCGCGGCCGACGACCTCGATGGCGCGCGGGTCGCGCAGATGGCGCAGCCTGAACGCCACCGGGTCGGTATGCGCGGCGTCCGCGAGTTCGTCCATGAAGCTCTCGATCGAGAACACGTTCATGTGCGCGCCCAGGCCCCGCATGGCCGAGGAGCGCAACGGCATCGCCGGAATGAAATGATTGACCACATGGGCGTTCGGGACGTCGTACAGCGGGATGCCGTTGCGATCGCCGCCGCCCTCGGGCTGGGGAATCGGCACCGGCGGCAAGGGTACGAGCGGCGTCGCCAGCGCCCATGTCGGCATCAGCTTGCCCGGGTCGGACGGGCGCTCGTTGTGCGAACTGCTCCACAACGCGTAACGCCATTCGGTGATGCGACCGTCGGCGTCGAGCTTCGCGCTCGCCTCGGTGACCATCGCCGGGGCGAATGCGTCCCACCGATGCTCGTCCTCGCGCATCCACTGCACCCTGACCGGGCGCCCGGGAAACGCGCGGGCAATGAGGGCCGCGTCGGCGGCGACGTCGTCCGCACCGTTGTGGCCGTAGCAGCCGGAACCCTCGACATGGATGCAGCGGACCTGCGCATCGGCCATCGACAGCATCTTTGCCAGGCTGGCGCGCAGCGGGTAGACCCCTTGCGAGTGCGTCCAGACGGTCATCCGCGCAGCGGCGAGCGTATCGGACAACAGCGCGATCGCGCACGACGGACCGATCGACCCGTGCAGGAGATAGGGTTTGGTATACGTGGCATGGACCGTCGCGACCGACGGTGCGGCGGGGCCCTGCGTGTCGGCGATGACGATATCCCGCGACGGCAACGCCCGCAGGGTCGCGTGGATCGTTTCCGGCCGGGGCAGCGCGCGGCCGCCGGACCAGACGCAGCTTGCCGCCAGCGCGCGCTGGGCGCGGATCGCCTGCCACTCGTCGGTGGCGACGACGGCGAGGTAACTGCCGTCGCGCACCACCTTCAGCACGCCGGGCAGCGCCGCGACGCCGTGCGCATCCACCTGGACCAGCGTCGCGCCGTAGACGGGCGGGCGAACCACCCGCGCATGCACCATGCCGTCGAGCCGCATGTCCTGCACATAGCTGGGGCCGCCGGTGACTTTTCCGGGAATGTCGACGCGCGGCAGGGACGTGCCGATCAACGACAATTGCGACGCATCGCTCAATGGCGACACGGGCCGCGCGAAACGGTGCAGATCGACGCGCCGGACCGCGTCGCCGTAACCGACGCGGCGGCCATCCGGCGCCGAGATCACGCCGTCGCGCGCCCGGAGCGTCGCGGCATCGCCGCCGAGGATCTGCGCGGCGGCGTCCAGCAGCAGGCCGCGCACCTGCGCGGCGGCGTTGCGCAGCGCCGTGCCGCTGTCGGCCAGCGTGTGACTGCCCGCCGTCACGCCTTCGTTGGGCGACAGCGCCGTATCGGCGGTGAGGAAGGAGATGGACGACGGCGCCATGCGCAACTCGTCGGCCGCGACCTGCAGCAGGGCCGTCCGGATGCCCGTGCCCAGTTCGACCTTGCCGGTGAACACGGTGACATGGCCGGCGGGATCGATCTTGATCCACGCATCGAGGAAGGGATTCGTCTTCAGGCTGCCCGGCAGGTCCTGCGTTGCCTTGGCGATCTGTACCGGGGCGCCCTCGCCGGCCTGGGTGGTCTGCGCGAAGACCCGCATCTGCGGCAGGATCGTGAAACCGACCACCAGCGCGCCCGTCTTCAGCAACCGGCGCCGTCCGGCATCGAACTCGTCCGCGTGGCTCATGCTTTTTTCTCCGGCGCGCCCGCGTCCCGGCGGCGCATGTCGGCGGCGGCCTGCTGAATGGCCGCGAGAATCCGCATATGCGTGCCGCAGCGGCACAGGTTGGGTTCCATCGCGACGCGTACCTGCGCATCGGTCGGCGCGGGGTTTTTTTCGAGAAATGCCTGGGCGCGCATGATCATGCCGGCGATGCAATAGCCGCACTGCGCCGCCTGCTTGTCGAGAAACGCCTTTTGCAGCGGCCCCGGCTGCGTGGTCGACCCCAGGCTTTCGATGGTCCGCACGGCGCGCGCGCCCACCGCTGCGACCGGCAGTATGCAGGAAAACATCGCCTGCCCGTCGACGATCACCGTGCAGGCGCCGCATTGCCCGAGTCCGCAACCGTATTTCGCACCGTGCAGGCCGAGCTGATTGCGCAGCGCGTAGAGGAGCGGCGTATCCGGATCCGCGTCGATCCTGTGAGAAACGCCGTTGACGTGTATTTCAAGCATCGCGCTAATCCTTGCCGCGCAGGGCGGCGACCGACTTTTCGGTGGCGTTCCAGGCAGGCTGTGTCGAATAGGTCGCACGCACGTAATTGGCGATGTCGGCGACCTGTCGATCATCGTACGTTTGCGCGAAAGCGGGCATGTAGTCCGTCGCCTCCGCGCGCTGCCATGCGATGCCCTGCAGGATGGCCTGGATCGCATTGCGCGGGCCCTCCGCGTGAACGTCGTCACTGCGGTCCAGCGCGGGCCGGCGTCCGATCGTCTGCATGGGCGCGGCCGCGCCGTGGCATGCCGCGCAGGATGCCGTGAACAGCGTCCGCCCCCGCGCCACGCTGGCATCGAGCGTCGGTGTCGGCGTCGGCGTCGCCGGCGCCGCACCGGCCGCAGGGACCGGCCGCGGGGCCGGCCGCGGCGCGTGCAGCGACAAAAAGTACACGGCCATGCGTCGCACGTCCGCCTCGGGGACGCGCGCCAGATCGCGGGTGACGGCCCGCATCGGCCCGGCCGCGGCGCCGTGTTCGCCGTCGCTGCCCGTGCGCAGATATCCGGTCAGCTGCGCCACCGTCCAGGGCCGGTCCCCTTGCGCCAGGGCGTTCAGGGGAGGCGCATCCCAGCCTTCGATCACGCCGCCTTCGAAGGCATGGTCCGCGCGTTCGGCGCCCAGCACGTTCAGCGGCGTGTGGCAGGCCGCGCAATGCCCCAGCGCGTCGGCCAGGTAACGGCCCTCGCCGACGTCGCGGCTGCCGGGCGGCATGTCCCGCGCGACGTCCGTGGCACGAGGACCGGGCGCAAGAAACAGAACATTCCAGAACGCCAGCAGCGGGCGCCAGCCCAGCGGAAAGATCAGGCGGTTGGCGGGCGCTGTCGCCCGTACCGGCGTGCGGCTCATCAGATAAGCGTAGGCGGCCTGGATATCCGCATCCGACATCCGTGTGAAATGCACATATGGGAACGCCGGATAGAGCAGCGTCCCGTCGCGGGAACGCCCCTCCCGCAACGCGCGCGTGAAGGCGGCGAGCGACCATGTGCCAATCCCGGTCGCGCGATCCGGCGTGATGTTCGTCGCGTAGATCGTGCCGAACGGCGTTTTGAGCGGCACGCCTCCCGCGAACGGCGCGCCCCCTTCCGCCGTGTGGCACACCATGCAATCCCCCAGGGCGACCACGCGCGCCCCCTCGGCGCGCAAGTC
>JBPBQT010000233.1:0-3914 GCA_050955065.1 Janthinobacterium lividum
TGATACGGCATCCTTTCTCGCCAGTCAGCCATGTACGGCGCTGCTCATGATAATCCCGCAGTGCCAGACCTACGGCTAGCGCTCGACGGTCATTGGTTTCTGGCACCGCCATCACTTGGTTTCCCCCCGACCCCGCCTCAGGGGCGACGCGCAGAGGTGGTGTCACGCTGAATCAACCTCGGCGCGGGTGCGACACGCAGGGTATCACCGGGCATGTCGCCGCCACGGATCAGATCGCGCAGGAGCGCCACGGCGAGATCCGCCGCGGCGACCGTGGGCACCGCGATGGTGGTCAACGCCGGACGCGACTCGCGGGCGAGCCGGATGTCCGTGATGCCGATGACCGAAAGCGCGTCGGGCACGGCACGCCCCATGTCGAGCGCCCCGTAGACGGCGCCCAGCGCGGGAAGATCGTTGGTCGCGAAAATCGCGGTCAGCGCCGGGTTCGCGCGCAGCAGCGCCTGCGCCGCCTCGTGTCCGCCCTGTATCGCGTCGTCGGTGAAGCGCACGTTGTCCTCGAACGTGGCGATGCCGGCTTCGCGCATCGTCTGGCAAAAGCCTTCATACCGCGCGGCGTGGATGCCGTGCGGCGCGCTGCCGACGATGGCGCCGATGCCTCGGTGACCGAGTTCGAGCAGATGCGCTCCCGCGAGCCGGCCCGCGAGGAAGAAATCGACGGCCACGCAGGGCAGCGCGGGCGCGCGGTCCGGCCGCTCCCACATGCAGAGCACGACCGGGGAACGTGCCCCGTGGCTGCGGTGCAGCGCGTCGGCGTCGAGCGTGCTGTTCATGACCAGCACGCCTTGCGACAACGTGCCGGCGATCTGGTCGAAGTAGGCCTGTCCGACCTCGGGATCGTCGTGCGTATTGCAGATGATCAGAAAGCGTCCGTCGCGCCGCGCCGCGTGTTCCGCCGCGAGCGCGAATTCGGGATAGAAGGGGTTGGCGATGCTCGACACCATCAGCGCGATGGTGGGCGGGCGCCCCTCGGCCAGCGCCCGGGCGGTGAGGTGCGGCCGATACTGCAGCTGCGCGACCGCTTCGAGTACGCGCGCCCGCGTGCGCGCGCTGAAGCGCCCCCGATCGCGCAATACGTTGGAGACGGTGGCGGGGGTGACGCCGGCCAGGCGCGCCACGTCGAGGAGGGTCGTCATGGGAAATTCATCGAGATGGAGTGCGGTGGACTACCAATTGCATGTCTCCCGCGAAACGGCTACATTCGCTCGAAAGGTGCACGCAGGCGCCTCGCCGGACGGCAATGAAGGGTGGGAAGGCCGGTGGCAAGCAAACCAACCGGCGACTGCCACCCTTTGATTAAGCGCTTAATCATTGCCGTTTTCTGATTAGAACATGGAGCCTGGACGATGGCCAGTATCTCGTTGAGAGCGGTGAGCAAGGCCTACGGAAATCACGCGCCGGTCATTCGCGATGTGGATCTCGATATCGGCGAACATGAGTTCTGCGTGTTCCTGGGTCCGTCCGGATGCGGAAAATCCACGCTGCTGCGGGTGATCGCCGGCCTGGAGGACGTGACCGCAGGAGAGGTGCGCATCAATGACGCGATCGTCAACGACGTGCCGGCGGCGCAGCGCGGTGTCGCGATGGTCTTCCAGAGCTACGCGCTGTTTCCGCACATGAGCGTCTACGAGAACATGGCGTTTGGCCTCACGCTCGCCAAGACGCCCAGGGACGAGATCGATCGCAAGGTACGGGAGGCGGCGCGCGCGTTGCAGCTCGAACCGCTGCTCGACCGGCGCCCGAAGGCGCTCTCGGGCGGGCAGCGGCAGCGGGTGGCCATCGGCCGCGCGATCGTGCGCAGTCCCGGCGTGTTCCTGTTCGACGAACCGTTGTCGAATCTCGATGCCACGCTTCGGGGGCAAACGCGTATCGAAATCGCCCGCCTTCACAAACAGTTCGAAAAAGCCAGCGTGGTGTACGTGACGCATGACCAGGTCGAGGCGATGACGCTTGCCGACAAGATCGTCCTGCTGCACGCCGGCGCGGACGCGGCCCGGTTCGGCAGCATTGCGCAGATCGGCACGCCGCTGGAGTTGTACCACCGCCCGAGAAGCCGTTTCGTCGCCGGGTTCATCGGCGCGCCGCAGATGAATTTCATGGCCGGTCGCGTCGGTCGGATCGACGGCAACGACGTCCTGGTCCGGTTGGAGACGACGGGTGAAACGCTGCGCGCGACGCTCGGCGCGCACGCCGGCGGCCGCTCGCCTTTCGGTCTGGCGATCGATCAGAAGATCACGCTCGGCGTGCGTCCCGAACATCTGGTTCCGGTGTCGGGCGCCGCGCTCGAATCACACGATGCACCTGCCGCAGGCGATGCCCGGGCGCAGACCGCGGCGGATCGGCTGGTGCGCGTGGTGACGCTGGTCGAGCGGTTGGGTGAGCACTGCTATCTGCATCTGGATGCACCCGGCGGGGCCGTCCTGATCGCGAAGGCGCCGGGCGACTGGCCGTTCGAAGCCGGCGCACGCGTCGTGCTGCACGTGCCGCCCGCCGCCTGCCATCTCTTTACCGAAGACGGTTTCGCCGTCGCGTCGAAACCCATCCTTCAACTCGCCTAGGAGCGCGTCGCATGCATCTCGGAGTCTGTTATTACCCTGAGCACTGGCCTGAATCGATCTGGCGCGACGACGCGCAGCGCATGCGGGAACTGGGCATCGAACGCGTGCGGATCGCCGAATTCGCCTGGAGCCGTATCGAACCCGAGCCGGGCGTCTATCAATGGGAGTGGCTCGACCGCGCGGTGGCGGTGCTCGGCGACGCGGGTCTGCAGGTGGTCATGTGCACGCCGACCGCGACGCCGCCGAAATGGCTGGTGGACCGCCATCCCGATATTCTGGCGATCGACGCGCAGGGGCGGCCGCGCGCGTTCGGTTCGCGGCGCCACTACGATTTCTCCTCCGCCGCGTATCACGAGGCCGCCGCCGGGATCTGCGGCGCGATCGCGCAGCGCTATGGCGATCATCCCGCGGTCGCCTTCTGGCAGACGGACAACGAGTACGGCTGCCATCACACGGTCGTCAGTTATTCGCCGGCGGCCGGCGCCGGTTTTCGCCGCTGGCTGAAGGTCCGCTACGGCACCATCGACGCGCTGAACCGCGCCTGGGGAACGGTGTTCTGGAGCATGGAGTACCGAAGTTTCGACGAGATCGACCCGCCGGTGGCGACGGTGACGGAAGCGCACCCCACGCACCGGCTCGATTATCGGCGCTTCGCCTCGGACGAGGTCGCGCGCTTCAATCGCCTGCAGGTCGACATCATCCGGCAACGGTCGCCGGGGCGCCCGATCGCCCATAATTTCATGCAGCTTTTCGCCGAGTTCGATCATTACGACGTGGCGGCCGATCTGGACATCGCGGCGTGGGACAGCTATCCGCTGGGCGCGCTCGAGGAGCAGTGGTTCGATCCCGCCATCAAGCAGCGCTGGCTGCGCACCGGCCATCCCGATTTCGCGTCGTTCAACCACGATCTGTATCGCGGGATGAGCCGCCTGCCTTTCTGGGTGATGGAGCAGCAGCCGGGCCCGGTCAACTGGGCGGACTGGAATCCGGCGCCGCTGCCGGGCATGGTCCGGCTCTGGAGCTGGGAGGCGTTCGCGCACGGCGCGGGCTGCGTCTCGTATTTCCGCTGGCGGCAGGCACCGTTCGCGCAGGAGCAGATGCACGCCGGCCTGAATACGCCCGACAACCGTCTGGACGTGGGCGGCAGCGAGGCCGCGCAGGTGGCGGCGGAAATCGGCGCGCTCAGGTCGGCTGGAGCGACCGAGGTGACGCCCGACGCCCGGCACCCCGCGTCCGGCCGTGTCGCCCTGGTCTGGGACTATGAGAGCAAGTGGCTTTTCGAGATTCATCCGCAGGGAAAGGATTTCCATTATCCGCGGTTCGCCTTCGAGTACTACA
>JBPBQT010000234.1:0-3622 GCA_050955065.1 Janthinobacterium lividum
GAGACCCCGCGCCGCACCGGCTGGCGCGATGCGGGGTTCGAGGAGTCGAGAGTGACAACATCCGTCAACCCGGTCCGGCCCCAGAAGACCGCGTCATCGTTTTCGGCCGCGGCAGACCGCTGGTTGCCGAAGCTGGTACTGGCGCCCAGCGTCGTGCTCAGCCTCGTCTTCGTCTACGGTTTCATCATGATCACCGGCTATCTGTCGCTGACGAAATCGCGACTGCTGCCGAATTACGCCTTCGCCGGGCTGGACCGCTACCGGCAACTGTTCGCCAACGACGTCTGGTGGACGTCGGCCGCGAACCTCGCCTGGTTCGGCATCCCGTTCATCGTCATCTGCGTTGTGCTCGGTCTGTTCATGGCGATCCTGCTCGACCAGCGCATCCGCGCCGAGGGCGCGCTGCGCGCGATCTTCCTGTACCCGATGGCGCTGTCCTTCATCGTTACCGGCACCGCCTGGCAGTGGATCCTGAACCCCGGCCTCGGTATCGAAAAAACCCTGCACGACTGGGGCTGGACGAGCGTGTCCTTCGACTGGCTGGTCAACCCGGACAGGGCGATCTTCTGCGTCGTGATCGCCGCGGTGTGGCAGTCCACCGGCTTTTGCATGGCGCTGTTCCTGGCCGGGCTGCGCGGCGTCGACGCGGAGATCTTCAAGGCGGCGCAGGTCGACGGCGCGAGCCTGCCGACCATCTACTGGAAGATCGTGATTCCCGGCATGCGTCCGGTGTTTTTCTCGGTCCTGCTGATTCTCAGCCACCTGACGATCAAGACCTTCGATCTCGTGGTCGCGCTCACCGCCGGCGGCCCGGGCACGTCGTCGTCCCTGCCGGCGATGTTTATGTACACCTATTCCTTCAACCGGGGCCAGCTCGGCGTCGGTGCCGCGTCGTCGATGATGATGCTGGTCACGGTGATCGCGGTGCTCGTGCCGCTGATGTATATGGAGTCGAGGAGCACCCGCAATGGCATCTAAGCTGAGCATCGGCCGTGTGCTGATCTATATCCTGCTGTTCGCGATGGCAGTGTATTTCCTGTTCCCGCTCTATGTGATGGTGTCGACCTCGTTCAAGGACATCGACACGCTGCGCAGCGGCAATCTGCTCACGCCGCCCACGTCGCTGAGCATCGCGCCCTGGGTCAAGGCCTGGAGCGGCGCGTGCACCGGCGTGCGCTGCGACGGCATGCAGCCGTACTTCATGAACTCGGTGCGCATGGCGATTCCGGCCGTGCTGCTGTCATCGATCATCGGCGCGTTCAACGGCTACGTGCTCACGCACTGGCGCTTTCGCGGCGTCGACGCGCTGTTCACGATGCTGCTGGTCGGCTGCTTCATCCCGTTCCAGGCGATTCTGCTGCCGATGGCGACGATGCTCGGCCGCCTGGACCTGGCGAACACGACCACCGGCCTGGTGATGGTGCACGTGATCTACGGGATCGCCTTCACGACGATGTTCTTCCGGAACTTCTACGTGGGCATCCCGGGCGAACTGATCAAGGCGGCGCGGATCGACGGCGCGGGATTCTTCACGATCTTCGTGCGCATCCTGCTGCCGATCTCGCTGCCGATCTTCATGGTCTGCCTGATCTGGCAGTTCACGCAGATCTGGAACGACTTCCTGTTCGGCGTGGTGTTCGCCGGCACCGATTCGATGCCGATCACCGTGGCGCTGAACAATCTGGTGAACACGTCGACCGGGGTCAAGGAATACAACGTCGACATGGCCGGCGCGATCATCGCCGCGCTGCCGACGCTGCTGGTGTATATCGTGGCGGGACGCTATTTCGTGCGCGGCCTGACGGCGGGCGCGGTCAAGGGCTGAGCGCTCATTCAACGTGTCACGAAGCGGTGTCACGAAGTGCTGTCACCAAGCGATTAACGCATTCAAGGATTTCACAGCATGGCCAGTCTGACGATACGCAATGTACGCAAGACCTACACGAATGGCGTCGAGGTGCTCAAGGGCGTCGACATCGACGTCGAGGACGGTCAGTTCCTGATCCTGGTGGGCGGGTCCGGCTGCGGGAAATCGACGCTGCTGAACATGATCGCCGGGCTCGAGACGGTCTCCTCCGGCGAGATCCTGATCGGCGGCAAGAAGGTCAACGACCTTTCCCCGAAAGACCGCGACATCGCGATGGTGTTCCAGTCGTACGCGCTCTACCCGTCGATGACGGTGCGGCAGAACATCTCCTTCGGGCTCAACATCCGCAAGGTGCCGAAGGCGGAGCAGACGAAGATCGTCGAGCGCGTCTCCGAGATGCTGCAGATGTCGCATCTGCTCGACCGCAAGCCCGGCCAGCTCTCCGGCGGCCAGCGGCAACGCGTGGCGATGGGCCGCGCGCTGGCGCGCGACCCGGCGATGTTCCTGTTCGACGAACCGCTGTCGAATCTCGACGCGAAGCTGCGCATCGAGATGCGCTCCGAGATCAAGCTGCTGCATCAACGCCTGGGCACGACGATCGTCTACGTCACGCACGACCAGATCGAGGCGATGACGCTGGGCGACCGGATCGCGGTGATGAAGGACGGCGTGGTCCAGCAATACGGCTCGCCGCAACAGATCTACGACAGCCCAAGCAATCTGTTCGTCGCCGGCTTCATCGGCTCGCCGCCGATGAATTTCATCCGCGGCAAGCTGGTGTCGGCCGTCGGCGCCGCCTCCGCGACGTCGCACGCGGCGGCGCCGGGCGCGGTGATCGGCGCGGCGTTCAACTCGGGGGTGGGCGTCGAGGTCGAGCATCGCGGACAACGCAGCGTGCTGAACCTGCCGTTCGAGGCGGGCACGCTGCAGGGGCAGATCGGACGCGAGGTGATCCTCGGCCTGCGTCCCGAGCAGATCACCGATCGCGAAAGCGGCCACACCGGTCTGATGCAGTCGATCTCGATCCGCCCCGACGTGCTCGAACCCACCGGCCCGGATACCTTGCTGTTCTTCCAGTTGAACGGCGCACGCGTCATCAGCCGCGTCCACCCGGGCGCGGTCACCGCGCTCGGCCGTGACGTGCCGCTCTGGTTCGACGTGTCCAAGGCGGTGCTGTTCGACGCGGCGACCGAGGCACGGATCGCCTGAGCGGCAGGGGCGTCACGGCCGCGGTAGCCCCGAAGCTGGCCGCGTTCTTCGGCGCGACGGACGCCGACGCGGCTGTTGAACCGCGCGACGCGCAAGCAAAGCCTGACGGCGTTCGGCCACGTCTATCGGGATAGGGTGTCAGACGGTGCTCGCCCCACGCCCGTATCGCGGATCGCCGTCGCGCGCGAGACGTTCGAGGATGTCGTCCGGCATCGGGCGCCGGAACCGCAACGCCGCGGCGTCTGCCGGACGGAATACGCACCCGGCACGCTGCGCGAGAAACCGTTCGGCGCGGGGCCGCCGCTGCCGGCCAGCCATCCGGCCGCGGGATTTCGGGATATCGAGAAGGTAAAGCGCGGGGATGCGGAGAAACCGCAGGCAGCGGCCTGCCTCCCGCGGACATCCTCTCCCACCCATCGGGGCGGAGAGGACGATGCGACCTAGCTCAACTGCGATGCCTGCGGCACGATCACGGCGCCCTGCGGCCCGCCACCACCACCACCACCGGGCCCGCCCCCGCCACCGGAACCTCCGCCGCCACCCGGA
>JBPBQT010000235.1:0-3554 GCA_050955065.1 Janthinobacterium lividum
TGGGGGCGACGGGGGGGGGGCGGGGGGGGGGACCCCGGCGCGCGCCGGTGCATCCGTCCGCTGTTTCGCTTGTGTCCGCTCATTCGTTGTCCGTCGGCTTGTCGCGCCTCCCGCGCCACGTGCCGTCGGCCTTCTTTTTCCCATTAGCGCATGTCTTCCATGCGAGCCACGATGCACGCCACCATGCACGACAAAATCCTCATTCTCGATTTCGGTTCCCAGGTCACGCAACTGATCGCCCGGCGCGTGCGTGAAGCGAAGGTCTACTCGGAAATCCACCCGTACGACGTCAGCGACGCCTTCATCCGCGAATTCGCGCCGAAGGGCATCATCCTCTCGGGCGGTCCGAGCTCGGTGACCGAAGGCGACACGCCGCGCGCGCCGCAGGCCGTCTTCGAAGCCGGCGTGCCGGTGCTGGGCATCTGCTACGGCATGCAGACGATGGCCGCGCAGCTCGGCGGACAGGTGCAGACCAGTTCCCATGGCGAATTCGGCTATGCCGCGGTGCGCGCGCACGGGCATACCCGGCTGCTCGACGGGATCGAGGATTACCGGACCGCGGAAGGGCATGGCATGCTCGACGTCTGGATGAGTCACGGCGACAAGGTCGACGCGATGCCGGAAGGTTTCAAGTTGATGGCCTCGACGCCGTCCTGTCCGATCGCCGGCATCGCCGACGAAGAACGCGGTTTCTACGGCGTGCAGTTCCACCCGGAAGTCACGCACACGAAGCAGGGCGCCGCGTTGCTGCAGCGTTTCGTCGTCGAGGTCTGCGGCGCGCGCGCCGACTGGGAGATGGGCAACTACGTCGACGAGGCGATCGCCAAGGTCCGCGCGCAGGTCGGCGACGAACAGGTGATTCTGGGCCTGTCCGGCGGGGTCGACTCGTCGGTGGCCGCCGCGCTGCTGCACCGCGCGATCGGCGACCAGCTCACCTGCGTCTTCGTCGATCACGGACTGCTGCGTTACCAGGAAGCCGAGCAGGTCATGAAGACCTTCGGCGATCACCTGGGCGTCAAGGTCATCCATGTGGACGCGAGCGGGGCCTTTCTCGGCAAGCTCGCCGGCGTGACCGACCCGGAGGCGAAGCGCAAGATCATCGGTCGCGAGTTCGTCGAGGTCTTCAAGGCCGAGGCCGCGAAGCTGACCTCCGCGAAGTGGCTCGCGCAGGGCACGATCTATCCGGACGTGATCGAATCGGCCGGCCATGGCAAGAAGGGCGCGTCGAAAATCAAGAGTCACCACAATGTCGGCGGGTTGCCGGAGGACCTGCAACTGAAACTGGTCGAGCCGCTGCGCGAGCTTTTCAAGGACGAGGTGCGGGCGCTGGGGATCGAGCTGGGATTGCCCGCGGAGATGGTGCATCGGCATCCGTTCCCCGGTCCGGGCCTGGGCGTGCGGATTCTCGGCGAGGTGAAGCGCGAGTTCGCGGATCTGCTGCGCCGCGCGGACGCGATCTTCATCGAGACGCTGCGGGAATTCGTCGACGAGAAGTCGGGGAAGAACTGGTATGAGCTGACCAGTCAGGCGTTCGCGGTGTTTCTGCCGGTGAAGAGCGTCGGCGTGATGGGCGACGGGCGCACGTACGAGTACGTGGTGGCGCTGCGGGCGGTGCAGACGCAGGATTTCATGACCGCGCACTGGGCACACCTGCCGCACGAACTGCTGGGGCATGTGTCGAACCGGATCATCAACGAGGTCCGGGGGATCAACCGGGTGGTTTATGATATTTCTGGGAAACCGCCGGCGACGATCGAGTGGGAGTGAGGGGGACTAGTTTCTAGGCAGCATCCGGTAGTACCGATATGAAAGAAAAAGCCCTGCAAATGCAGGGCTTTTTTGTTTTTGAGAAGTTGTGAACAGACGGTGTCGAGCCGGCAAACTCGCATCGGTAATGATCTATCGAAACCTGCCCACATCGAGCGGCGAAATCAGATGCCTGTACGGGCGTCCGCATACCCGACGCCTGGTGGGGGCGCAGGTGGTTGTAAAACTGGATTCATTCCCCTGATCGTGCGACTCGCGTGCTGCAAGCTCGCAAAGCGATAACCGGTGCGTGCATTGCTCTTTAAACGTGCAGATCACGCGTTCGACCATGTCGTTTCACCGCGGACAGCGCGGCGTGTTCAATTTCCGCCGTAGTCCGGAATTCCTTACCCGCACCGTGTAGCCGCAACTGACCGGCCATCAGCGTGTCGTAACGCACGGTCATGTCTAAAGTTGCTCATTAAGCTTCCGTTAAACATCCAGCAATCTTCATACTTACGCGAAAGGTCTTTATTCTGTACCGCTTTCGTGAAACCAAAATCAATAAATTGAGAAAATGATTAAAAAGATCGCCGCTGCTGTCGTGTTTCTGGCTTGTTCCGTCAATGCGCAATGGGCTTCTGCTCAGAGCACGCCGTTGCCCGGCGTGGGTTTCAAACTAGGGGATGATGTTGCCACCGTCAAGGAGGCGTTAAAGACAAATGCCGAGACCGAACCGATGGCGAGAAATCCCTTGTTGCCGGCAAACGTTCCCGATGTCAACCAGGGAAAGACGGTCCTGCACTTGCGCACCAAGGGAATCTGGGTATTTTTCAACCCGTCTGGCAATGTCCAAACCATTCGCCTGGACGCACCCTTCGGCGGTAATGTACTCGGCGTGAAGATTGGCGACAAGGTTGCAAAAATCTCCGAGAAACTGGGCAGTCCGATAAAAAAGCCTGCAACCGTGCCGCTTCTTAATACCCAATCGTACCAATACGTCATCGACGATTCAGCTTACGTAAATTTCCTCGCCAATGAGGATGGCGTGCAAATCATCTTCATTACGCGATAGCAGCATGAGCATGGCGAAGGCGACGAGCGGGGCGAGCGCGTCGCCGCCGATGACGACATGCGCCACGTTCTGGAAACGCGCGATGCATCCGGAGCATGTATGGCACGAGGCGCGGCGGCGTCTCGACCTGCATGGCGTGCGTCGCGTCGCGTTCGATCCGACATTTCCCTGCAGGCGACGATGGACCCGACGGGCGGCACCCGCTTGCCGGTGGACTACGCGTGGCGTATCGCGTCGATCCTTCTCCGGTGTGCGTACCCGTCGCAATGCCGCCGAAACGCCGTCGTCCATGGCGAACGATCGCGGCCATTGCAGCGCTTGCCGCTCGAGGCTGCACGTAAGCTAGGGCGGTCAGGCGGTCTGCTCATTGCCGGTTGGTCGGTATGTGTGAAGCGCCAGGGTGAGGCCGTCTATCCTGGAATGACATGACGCATATGGAATATCACCATCTCGGATCATCCGGATTCCAGGTTCCGGTGCTGGGCTTCGGGACCGCGACCTTCGGCACGTGCGGCAGTTTCGCCGCATGGTCGCAAACCGACGACGCAGGGGCGCGCCGCCTCGTCGATATCTGCCTCGACGCGGGCGTGACGCTGTTCGACAGCACCGATGTCTATTCCAAGGGCGCATCGGAGACGGCGCTGGGCTACGCGATCAAGGGCCGCCGTGACAAGATCATCATTTCGACAAAGGCGAACCTGAGAGTCGGCGACGCGCCGAATCAGGTCGGTTC
>JBPBQT010000236.1:0-3445 GCA_050955065.1 Janthinobacterium lividum
CCTCCGGGCGTGCATAACGCCCGAGCGGCACGGCCGCCTCGCCTTTCTGGCGCTCGTCCTCGCGCGAGCCGCCGCTGCGGCTGGCCTCCAGGTCGAGCGCCTCGTTGACGCGGTCGGTCAGCGTCGCGCCCGGGTTGATCGCATTGATGCGGATGCCGAGCGGCGCGTAATGGCTGGCGAGCCCGACGCTCGACAGCATCAGTGCGGCGTTGGCCGCGCCGCCCGAGATATGGATCGACGCCGGCACCTTGCCGCCGTGCCCGATGATGTTGACGATCGCCCCGCGCCGGCGCGTGCGCATTTTCTTCAGCACGGCTTCCTGGGTGTTGGCGACCGGGAAATACTTCGCCTCCATCCCGGCGCGCAACGCCGCGCCGTCGAGCGCGTCGGGGTCGTAGCGGCGCGCGGCGCCCGCGCTGTTGATCAGCACGTCGATCGGACCGACGTCCTGCTCGATCTGCTCGATCACGCGCATCGCGTCGTCGTATTCCGAGAGATTCGCCGCGTAGCACAGCGCGTCCAGGCCGGCTTCGTGCAGCGTCAGCCGGGCGGTTTCGAGATTGGCGGCGTCGCGGGAGATCAGCACGATGCGCGCGCCCTCGAGCGCGAACGCCCGGGCGCAGGCAAGCCCGATGCCCTTGCTGCCCCCGGTGATGACGACGATCTTGCGGGAAAGTTTCAGGTCCATTCTGCAGGTATCACGAAAAGAGGGGGGGGCAGCGGCGGCGCCGCTGGAAATCATACGGTCCTGAACGGTCGCAAATGCTCACTCGTTGCGCCCGGGCTGCGACAGGCGGCGCTCGACGCGCCGTTGCACGAACTCGAGCGCGGTGCACAGTACCCAGTAGACGGCGGCGGCCGTCAGGTAGAACGGCAGCGTGTAGAAGGTCGAGGCGATCAGTTCCTGCGCGCTGCGCAGCAGTTCGGTGACGGTGATCACGGACACCAGCGAGGTGTCCTTGATCAGGCTGATCAGGCTGTTCGCCAGACTCGGCGTGGCGATCTTCAATGCCTGCGGCGCGATCACGTAGCGCAGCGCCTGGCGCCGGCTCAGTCCCAGGCTGGCGGCGGCCAGCCACTGGCCGCGCGCGATGCCGAGGACCGCGCCGCGCATGCTCTCGGACAGATAGGCCGCGGCGTTCGCCGACAGGGCGATGACGCCGGCGGGGGTGGGGTCGAGCGAGATCCCCACCGCCGGCAGGCCGTAGTAGACGACGAAGATCTGCACCAGCAGCGGCGTGCCGCGCATGAGACTGACATAGGCGCGGGCCACGACGACGAGCGCCCGGTTCTCGCTGATGCCCATCGTGGCGATGACGGCGCCCGCCAGCAGCCCGAAAAACATCGACAGCAGCGCGAATTTGACCGTCAGTAACGCGCCCATGCCGAGCACCGGCAGGGACTGGAGCAGGACATCGCTGAAATTCATCGCGCTTGGCGTGCCTGAGTGCGGGGCGGCGCGTCAGTGCGCCGCGGTGGCCAGCGGCTTCGACACGTCCACGCCGAACCACTTGTTCGACAGTGTCGTCAGCGTGCCGTCCTTCTCCATCGCGGCCAGCGCAACGTCGATCGCCTTGGCGAATTCGGGATTGCCCTTGCGGAACGGAATCGCCGTCGATGCCGGCGCCCCCGCGGTGCCGCTGGTGCGCAACGGCAGGTTCGCGTTCTTGAGCAGATAGGCCAGCATCAGGCGGTCGTTCAGCGCCGCGTCGATGCGCCCTGCGGCGAGGTCGCGCAGGTATTCCGGCGCGCCGGGGTAGGTGCGGATGTCGATGCCCGGCACCGCCTTCGCCATGTCGTTGTAGTTGCTGCCCAGCGACACGCCCAGCTTGTGGCCCTTCATGTCGTCGAGCGAATTGAACTGGCGCTTGTCGTCGGCGCGCTGGATCAACTGGCCGATCGAATAGGTGTAGGGCGTCGAGAAATCGAGCTGCTGCTTGCGTGCGGGCGTGACGCCGACCTGGTTGACGATGACGTCGTACTTGCCCGCCTGCAGGCCGGCGATGATGCCGCTCCACTCGGTCGTGACGAAGGCGGCCTTCACGCCGAGACGGCGCGCGAGCTCGCGCGCGACGTCGACGTCATAGCCCTGCAGTTCGCCCGACGGCGTCTTGAAACCGAACGGCGGATAGGTGCCCTCCAGACCGATTTCGAGCGTGCCGCGCTGCTTGACGGTGTCGAGCAGGTCCGCGGCGTGGGCGACGCTCGCGCTCACCAGCGAGATGCCGAGCAGGCCCGCGAGGGCGATTTTTTTCAGAAACGATGCAGCCATGGTCTGGTCCTCTTTGTTTTTTTATGTGATCGCCATCCTAGCCGATCACCGCATGATGCGCTTGAAATGCTTGCTCTAGCTCGCCGGAACGGTGATGACCGGTGTCTTCACTTCCTGGTTCGACTGGGCCAGCGCCATCAGGTTCTGCACGATGGTCAGCGCGTATTTCGAATCGAAATCCGCCTGCAGGATCCAGTATGCATTGCCGCGATAGTCGATTTCGACATAGGTGCCGGCGGGTGCCTTGGGGCCCGAGTGCACGACCACGGTCGGCCGGGTCTCGCCGCCCACCAGCGCCACGGTCGGAATGGTCGCGCCGCTCTTCACATCGGCCTCGGGCACGTAGACCTGCGCGCCGAGGTTGCCCAGGATGCCCAGCATCGAGCGCGGCACCATCGGAATCGTGTCGCCCCGGTCGAGCGTCTGGCCGTAGATCACCTGATACGTCTTGGTCTTGCTGGAGAGGCGCAGCAGGCGCCGCACGGTGGCGAGATCCTGCGCGGTCTGGGACGATTCGCCGCTGGGCGTCGCGCCCAGCGTGATCGAGACGCCGCCGACATGGTCGATTTCGCTGTAGGCGACGGTCAGTTCGCCGGCGAGCTGCAGGCGCCGCAGCACATGCAGCAATTCGAAGAACTGCGGCGCGCCGTTGCTGTTCGGCCCGCCCAGCGAGGAGCCGTTCTGCAGGCCGCCGACCGATTGCGCGGTCAGGCGCAGCAGCAGATCGATGGGCGTGCCGCTGTCGGCCAGCGGCAGGAACAGCGTGGGCGGCAGCGGTCGGATGAAGGCGGTCGCATACGCCTCGCCGGTGGTCGGCGTGAAGGTGAAGGTGGGATGGTTCGAATACGACATCGTGCTGTTCGCGTTCGCCCGGGCGTAATTGAGGCTGCTCTGGCCAGCGGTGACCAGCGCCGTGGCGCTGGCATCGAACGAATAGGCGGCGATGATCTGGCTGACGTTCAGGAAGCCGGGGGCATCCGCATAACGCAGTCCGACGACCGCGGACAGGATCTCGCGCTTCGTCGCGTCGCCGAGCGCGCGCGCATAGTCGACCTGGTCGGCGCGCAGGCGCTGCGCGCCGAGCGAGGAGCAGCCATTGATGCCGATCGTGCCGCACAGGGCGGCGAGTAGGAGAATCTTTTTAGACATGAAATAACCGAAACGGGGCCCGCG
>JBPBQT010000237.1:0-3407 GCA_050955065.1 Janthinobacterium lividum
GCGTTGTTGACGACGATATCGACGCGGCCGCAGGCCTGGATGACCGCCTGGTAGGTGGATGCGATCTCATCCGCCTGGGTTACATCGCAGGGGAAAATATGCACGCGACCTTTCGCATGCGGCGAGAGCGCGTCACGCGCCGCTTCGAGCACCTCGCGACGCCGCGCCAGCAAGGCGACATCCGCACCGCTTTGCACCAGCCTCGAAGCGATGGCCAGCCCTATGCCTTTGCTTCCGCCGGTCACCACCGCCACTCTTCCCGCAAGATTGACTTCCATTGCTCGCGCTCCTAAAAATCGACTGGTTCTTTCAGTATAGGCACTTTGGATTCAGGAAACGCGACGTTGCATCACACGAGACACGACGCCGTCGACGAGTCGGATGCGCGAAGGCGTGCCGGCAACATTTACGAGATTTCCGCCACCGCCACGATGCGTCCCTCCCGCAGCGTCACCTGCGCATCCACCAGACTCGCCAGCCCTTCGAGACGATGCGTGATCAGGATGACGCTGCGCCCTGCCGTGAGACGCGCCAGCGCACCCAGCAACGACTGCGCGGCATGCGCATCGAGCCCTTCCGTAGGCTCGTCGAGCACCACGATCGGCCGGTCCGCCAGCAGGGCGCGGGCGATCGCGACCCGACGCGCCTCGCCGCCGGAGAGCAGCATGCCGGCCTCACCCAGCCAGGTATCCAGGCCGTCCGGCAGTTCCGAGACAAAGGCATCCAGTTGCGCGGCGCCCAGGGCCTCGCGAATCTGTTCGGCAGTGGCGTCCGGACGCGCGACCAGCAGGTTGTCGAGCAGGCTGCCGTTGAAGATGTGCGTGCGCTGTTCGACGACTGCGATCATCTCGCGCACGGCGTCGCCCGGGTAGGTGTCGAGCGAGCGGCCGGCGAGTTCGATGCTTCCCGACTGGATCGGATAAAACCGCAGCAGGGCGCCGATCAGACTGCTCTTGCCGGCGCCGGACGGCCCGACGATCGCGATGCGCCGCCCTGCGGGGAGATCCAGGTCGAGGCCTTGCAAGGCCCACGGGCGGTCATCGCCATACCGGAGACGGACGGCGCGCAGGCGCAGGTCGGCGCGCAGAGGCGGTACGTCCCGAGCAGCAGAGGCAGCCGGCACGTGCGGATCGGCCACCAGCGGCTGGGCGTCGATCAACGCGAACACCCGCGCTGCCGAGACCAGCGTCGCCCGCAATTGGCTGATCGCCTCCGGCAGGCTCGCCACCGCCTCGAACTGCGCGAGCGTCAACAGCACCACCATCGCGAGTTCGGCGGGGGTGATGCCATGCTGTTGCAGCGCGCGCGCGCCGAGCACGAGACTGCCCACCGTGGCGAGTTGCGCGGCCAGTGTCACGAGGACGCCGCCCGTGGCCTGCAGGCGGTCCAGCGTGCCGCGCTGCCGGCCATGTTCGGCGGTCAGCGCCGCGATCCGCCGCGCCTGCGCGACGTCGCCGCCGTAGATCCGCAGCTCGGCGGCGCCCAACAACGCGTCGCTGGTCAGCGCCCGCAACTTCGCCTCGGTCTCGACCATGACGCGCGACGTCGCGACGCTGCGCCGGGCCAGCCACCACGGTAACGCGACCGCGACCAGCAGCACAATCAGCGCGCTGAGCACCGCGACCGGCCAGACGTAGCAGGCCAGCACCACCGTGACCAGCGGCACCGCGATCAGCGCCACCAGGATCGGCAGGAAGACGGCGAGATACGCGTGTTCGAGCCGGTCGACGTCGGCGCGCAGCCGGGAGAACAGTTCCGAGTGACCGAGAAACGCGGTGCCGCCCGGCGCCAGCGGCAGCAGTTGCGCGAACAGACGCACGCGCAGGCTGCTCAGCACGCGCAGCGTCAGGTCGTGGTTGACGAGACGCTCGGCATACCGTCCGGCGGTGCGCACGATCGCCGCGCCGCGGATGATGGCCGCGGGCGTGAAGTAATCCATCGTGGCGCCGGCCACGCCGGCCAGCCCCATGCTGGCGAGGAACCAGCCGGAGAGGCCCATCAGCCCGATGCCCGCCAGCGTCGCCAGCGTGGCGAGCGCCCCGCCCAGGACCATTCGCGCCCGGTAGGGACGGAACAACCCGAGCAGCCGGCGAAACAAGGCCCAGGACGAGTCGGAGACGGGCCCGGATCGCACCGGGTGCGCCGCAGCGGGCCCGCCCGAACGCCGGGGACGGGGCCGGACTGCGTCGGTGGCAACCGGGTCGAGCGGGGCTGCGCGGAACCGCTCGCGGCTCGCGCCGTTCTCGCGCAGGCGAGGGGGGAACGACAGGCGTTCGGTGCAAGCGCGTTGCGTCATGCCATACCATCCGCGGCCAGCAAGCTGGCATAAAGACCTTCGGCGCGCGCCAATTCGTCGGGACGACCCGTCTGAACCAGCGCGCCGTCCTGGAGCACCAGTACATGATCGGCGCGGCTCGCGAGCGCCATCCGGTGCGCGACCTGCACGACGGTGCGACCCGCGGCCGACAGTTCCGCCATGACGGCATGGATGATCGCCGCGGACGCATCGTCGAGCTGCTGCGTCGGCTCGTCGAGGATCAGCACCGGCGCGTCGCGCAGCAGCGCGCGCGCCAGCGCCACGCGCTGCGCCTCGCCGCCCGACAAGCCGTAGCCGTGCTCGCCGAGGGGCGTCTCCCAACCCTGCGGCAGCCGGGCGATGACGGGGTCGAGACCCGCGCGGCTGGCGGCGCGGGACAACGCGGCGGTATCCGCGTCGGGCGCCGCGAGCAGCAGGTTCTCGCGCAGCGTGCCGACGAACAGGCGGGGCCGCTGCGGCACCCAGCTGATCTGCCGGTGCCACCAGCCCGCGTCAAGATCGTCGAGCGCCACGCCATTGACCGAGACCGTCCCCTGCTGCGGGCGCAACAGGCCGAGCAGCAGTTGCAGCAACGTGCTCTTGCCGGCCCCGCTCGGTCCAACGACCGCCGTCGTGCGCCCCGCCGGGAAATCGAGCGTCAGGTCGCGCAGCGCGCCGCGTCCGTCCGCGTAGGCGAAGCTGACGTGTTGCAGGCTGAGGCCCGGCAGCGCATCGGTGGACGGGCACTCCCGGCCCGTCGTGCCCGCCGGCAACGGCACGTCGAGCAGCGCGCGCGCGTCGGCGGCGATCGCCAGCGCATCCATGCGCACGTGCCGCAACGCGCCCAGGCCACGCAACGGAAAGTAGAACTCCGGCGCGAGCAGCAGCACGAACATGCCGTGCGAGAAGACCTGCTCGCCCCACAGCAGCCGAAAACCCACCAGCACGGCGACCACCGCGATGCTCACGGTGGCGAAGAATTCGAGCACCAGCGACGACAGGAAGGCGACCCGCAGGACCGCCATCGTGCCGCGCCGGTAGGTTTCGGTACCGAGTTCCAGCAGTTGCCGCGCGCGCTCCCCCGCGCCGAACAAACGCAGCGTAACCAATC
>JBPBQT010000238.1:0-3056 GCA_050955065.1 Janthinobacterium lividum
TTGACGGCGGTCGGCACCGTGCTCGGCATCGCCGCCGGCGCGCTGCAGGGTTTCTTCGGCGGGCGGATCGACCTTTTCTCGCAGCGCCTGATCGAGATATGGGGCTCGCTCCCCGAGCTGTACCTGTTGATCATCTTCGCATCGATCTTCCAGCCCTCGCTGCTGCTGCTGGTCGTGCTGCTCTCGGCGTTCGGCTGGCTCGACCTGTCGGATTACGTGCGAGCCGAATTCCTGCGCAACCGGATGCAGGACTACGTGCGCGCGGCCCGCGCGATGGGGCTGTCGAACGCGCAGATCATCTGGCGCCACGTGTTGCCCAACAGTCTGACGCCGGTCATCACCTTTTTGCCGTTTCGCATCAGCGGCGCGATCCTCGCGTTGACGAGTCTCGATTTCCTCGGGCTCGGCGTGCCGTCCTCGGTGCCGAGCCTGGGCGAACTGCTGGCCCAGGGCAAGGCGAACCTCGACGCTTGGTGGATCTCGGCGGCGACCTTCGGCCTGCTGGTGCTCACGCTGCTGCTGCTCACGTTCATGGGCGACGCGCTGCGGCGGGCGCTGGACACGCGCCGCGTCGATTTCGCGCGCGCCGGAGGGCAGGTATGAACCCCCTGCTGGACGTCGACGGCCTGACGATCGCCTTCGGCGACCGGACCGTGGTCGACGGCGTGCGCTTCTCGATCGCCGAAGGCGAGCGGCTCGCGCTGGTCGGCGAGTCCGGCTCGGGCAAGAGCGTCACCGCCATGGCGATCGTGCGCCTGCTGCGCGACGCCCGCGTCGCCGGCGGCCTGCGCTTTGCCGGAGAGGACCTGCTGCAGGCCAGCGAGCGGACCCTGCGCGGGCTGCGCGGCGCGCAGATCGCGATGATCTTCCAGGAGCCGATGACCGCGTTGAATCCGCTGTTCACGATCGGCGCGCAAATCGCCGAGACGCTGACGCTGCACGAGGGACTGGACGCCGCGCAGGCCGCGCGGCGCACGCTCGCGCTGCTGGAGCGGTGCGGCATCGCCGCGCCGGCGCAGCGGGCGCAGCGCTATGCGCACCAGTTGTCCGGCGGCGAGCGGCAACGGGCGATGATCGCGATGGCGCTCGCCTGCCGGCCGCGGCTGTTGATCGCCGACGAACCGACCACCGCGCTCGACATGACGATTCGCGCGCAGATCGTCGATCTGCTGCTCGATCTGCAACGCGAGGCGGCGACGACGCGGCCGATGGCCGTGCTGCTGATCACGCACGATCTGAATCTGGTGCGGCGTTTCGCGCAGCGCGTCGCGGTGATGGAACGGGGGCGCATCGTCGAGTCCGGCGACGTCGCATCGATCTTTGCCGCGCCCGCGCACCCGTACACGATCCACCTGCTCGACAGCCTGCCGCGCCGCGACGTGCGCCCGCTCGCGTCCGACGCGCCGGTAGTCATGCGTGCGGCCGGGGTCTCGGTGGCCTTCGCCACGCGTCGCGCGGGCCGCCGGGCCGGATGGCGGCGTACCTCGCCGGCGACGGTACTGGACGCGGTCGACCTGAGCGTGCGCCAGGGCGAGACCGTGGGCATCGTCGGCGAGTCCGGGTCGGGCAAGTCGACGCTGGCGATGGCCTTGCTCGGTCTGCAGCCGCTCGCCGGCGGCACGGTCGAATTCGATGGCCGGCCACTGTCCGCCTACCGGGGCGCGCGCCGCACCGCTCTGCGCGCCCGGCTGCAGGTGGTGTTTCAGGACCCGTACAGCGCGCTGTCCCCGCGGCAGACGGTCGGGCGCATCGTCGGGGAGGGGCTGGCGCTGCACCGTCCTGACCTCGATGCGGGGATGCGGCATGCGCGCGCCGTCGCGGCGCTGGCCGATGTCGGGCTCGACGCCGATGTGATGGACCGTTATCCGCATGCGTTCTCGGGCGGGCAGCGCCAGCGCATCGCGATCGCCCGCGCGCTGGTCGTCGAACCCCGCATGCTGATTCTCGACGAACCCACCAGCGCGCTGGACGTCTCCGTGCAACGCCAGGTGCTGGGCGTGCTGGGCCGTCTGCAACGGGAGCGCGATCTGGCGTATCTGTTCATCAGTCACGACCTCGAGGTCATCGCCGCGGTCTCGCACCGCATCATCGTGATGCGGGCGGGACGCATCGTGGAGGAGGGGGAGACCGCGGCGCTGCTGGCCGCGCCGCGTCATCCCTACACGCAGGCGCTGTTCACGGCCATGCGCTGAGGGCCCGCCGGCCTGCCGCACCATTCGCGGGCACGCCATCGCGCGTGCCCGCGGTTGCAGGAGGCAAGACGGAAAAGCAGTAAGAAAGGACGGTAAAAAGGGCGGGGAACCAGGAATGGAATAGGTGCGATCCAGCCGAAAACACGGCATCCTCCTGAAAAAGTGCGCGTAATTTACCGGTTCTTCGGGTATTTTTTGAAAATTTTAGTAAAGCGGTTGACGACGACTATTGATCTGGTAATATCGTCCAAAGATTTCTCCGTCCGTTATTTCTCTGGCAAAAATTACCGACCGATGCATCTACGCACCGCCAACTACGTGATAGCCCGCCTGGCCGCCGGCCTGCTGACAAGTGCCCTCGTCCTGACCGCGCAAAGCGCTACCGCGGACGAAACGACGATCAGCCAGCTTTCTGCCGCACCCGCTTCCTCGCAAGTCTCCGCCGCATCCCCCGCCACGCGTTCCCCCGCCTTGCTGTCCTCGCAGTCGCTTCCCGTTGCGTATGGCGCCGCACAAGCCACGTCCGCGGCGTCGCCCGCGACCCTGCAGGAGGCGAGCGACGCCGATGCGCCGCGGCCGTCCTTCCTGGCTGGCGTGGCCAGCAAGGCCGGCGACGTCGTGGTCGGGGCGTTGAATCTGATCGGCGTGCGGTATCGCTGGGGCGGCAACACCCCGGATTCGGGTCTGGATTGCAGCGGCTTCGTGCGCTACGTCTTCCAGGACACGTTGAATTTCACGTTGCCGCGCCGCGCGGTGGAGATGAGCCGGGTCGGCGAGAAGGTCGGGGTCAACGACCTGAAACCGGGCGACCTGGTGTTCTTCAACACCGTCGCGCGCACGATCTCGCACGTCGGCATCTATATC
>JBPBQT010000239.1:0-2774 GCA_050955065.1 Janthinobacterium lividum
GGAAGGCGGATCGGATATCGACAATCTTCTGAATTACCAGAAGCAGGGCGGTTTCATGCCCGCGATCGACAACCTGTATCTGGCGGGCGAGCCGCTCGTAAGGGCGATCGTCAAGGACTGGGCGCATTGGCAGGCCGGCGTGCCGAAGGACGACGTCGCGCCCGCACGCTGACCGCCGTAACCGTCCGGGTGCCGCCCCTGCTCGTTCGCCGTCATGGCAGGCGGCGATGCGGTTTCATCCGCCTTTCCTCTTTTTTGATGCGAGAACGTCTTGGATATCCTGCGCAGTCTGTGTGGCATGTGTTTCCTGTTGCTGATCGCCTATGCGCTGTCGACCAATCGACGCGGCATCCGGCCCCGTACCCTCGTGGCGGCGCTGCTGACGCAGATCGCGATCGGTGCGATCGTCCTGTTCGTGCCCTTTGGCAGCGCCGCGCTGTCGGCGGTCGCGCGCGGCGTCAACGGCGTGCTGGCGATGGGCAACCACGGCCTGTCCTTCATGTTCGGCGGGCTGGTGGACGACAAGATGTTCCAGCTCTTCGGCGGTCACGGCTTCGTCTTCGCGCTGCGGGTGCTGCCGATGATCATTTTCGTGACGGCCCTGATCGCGGTGCTGTATCACGTGGGCATCATGAAGTGGATCATCAACGGGGTGGGCATCGTTCTCGAAAAGCTGCTGGGCGTCAGCCGCATCGAGGCCTGCTCCGCCGTGGCGACGATCTTCCTCGGCCAGAGCGAGATGCCCGCCTTCGTCAAACCTTTCATCCCGCGGATGACGGGCGCGGAACTGTTCGCGGTGATGTCGAGCGGGATGGCCTCGGTGGCCGGCTCGGTCCTCGTCGGCTATGTCGGCCTGGGCGTCAGGCTCGAGTATCTGCTCGCGGCATCGTTCATGGCGGTTCCCGGCGGCCTGCTGTTCGCCAAGATCATCTTTCCCTCGACCGAGACCACCACGATCGACCTCAACCATATCGGGTTCGACGAACACCGCTCGGCGAACGTGATCGAGGCGGCCGCGTCGGGCGCCACGACGGGCCTGCGAATCGCGGTGAGCGTGGGCGCCATGCTGATCGCGTTCATCGGCCTGATCGCGCTGCTCAATACCGCGGTCGGGGGCATTTTCGGGCTCTTCGGCCATCCCGAACTCACGTTGCAGGCGATTCTCGGCCACGTCTTCTCGCCGCTGGCCTGGCTGATCGGCGTGCCCTGGCAGAACGCGCAGATCGCCGGCAACTTCATCGGCGAGAAGATGATTCTCAACGAGTTCGTCGCCTACGTGGATCTGTCGCCCTATCTGAAAAGCACCGGCGACGTGCTCGCGGCCGGCCTGCAGGTGCTCGATCCCCGCACCATCGCGATCGTTTCGTTCGCGCTGTGCGGTTTCTCGAATTTCTCGTCGATTGCGATTCTTGCAGGCGGTTTCAGCGCGGTCGCGCCCGAGCGTCGGGCCGAAGTCACCCGCTACGGTCTGCGGGTGGTGGCCGCCAGCACGCTTTCGAACCTGATGAGCGCGGCGATCGCCGGTATTTTCCTCTCCCTTCATTGACGGGCAGACGATCATGTTCCTCGCACAGGAAGTCATCCGCAGAAAACGCGACAAACAGGTCTTGAGTCAGTCCGAGATTGACGCCTTCGTGCGCGGCATCCACGACGGCAGCATCGGCGAGGGGCAGATCGCCGCGTTCGCGATGGCGGTGTATTTCAACGACATGAGCGTCGACGAGCGGATCGCGCTGACCTGCGCGCAGCGCGATTCGGGGAGCGTGCTGGACTGGCGCCAGTGCGACCTCCCGGGGCCCGTCATCGACAAGCACTCGACCGGCGGCGTGGGGGACCTCACCTCGTTGCTGATCGGCCCGATGGTGGCGGCCTGCGGCGGCTTCGTGCCGATGATCTCAGGGCGCGGTCTGGGCCATACCGGCGGCACGCTGGACAAGCTCGCCGCCATCCCCGGCTATGACCTCACGCCCGACACGGCGGCGTTCCAGCGCGTCGTGCGCGATGTCGGCGTCGCGATCATCGGCCAGACCGCGCAGCTGGCCCCTGCCGATAAACGCCTGTACGCGGTGCGCGACGTGACCGCCACCGTCGAATCGATCGGCCTGATCACCGCGTCGATTCTCTCGAAAAAACTCGCCGCGGGGCTGGCGGCGCTGGTGATGGACGTCAAGGTGGGCTCGGGGGCGTTCATGCCCGATCACGGCCAATCCCTCGCGCTCGCCAAAAGCATCGCCGACGTCGGCAACGGCGCGGGCATGCGCACGCGCGCGCTGTTGACCGACATGAGCCAGCCGCTGGCGTCCTGCGCGGGCAACGCGCTGGAGATCCAGTTCGCGATCGATTACCTGACGGGACGCATCCGGCCGCACCGCGTCCACGAGGTCAGCATCGCGCTGGCCACGCAGATGCTGTTGCTTGGCGGGATTGCCGAGGATGCCGTGGATGCGCGCGCGCGGCTGTGCGCGGCGCTCGATTCCGGCGCCGCCGCCGAACGTTTCGCGCGGATGGTGGCGGCGCTGGGCGGTCCGGCGGACGTGATCCAGGCTCCCGGCAAGTATCTCGAAAGAGCGCCCGTGGTCCTGCCGGTGCGGGCGCCGCACGCAGGCGTCATCCAGCGGATCGACTGTCGCATGGTGGGTATGGCGGTCGTCGGCCTGGGAGGCGGCAGACGCCGGGCGGAGGACGATATCGACGGCGCGGTCGGACTGACGGATCTGCATGAACTGGGTCAGCGCGTGGAGGCGGGAACGACCCTGGCACGCGTTCACGCACGG
>JBPBQT010000240.1:0-2513 GCA_050955065.1 Janthinobacterium lividum
TTTCCTTATGCGCAATGAATGGTTGGATTCGCGCGTCGACGAATCTAACGTGGTCGTCGACGGCGAGCATGCCGGTTCCGTTCTCCATTGCGTTTCCCACCGCCCCTGCCCCTACCTATTCCATGCGCTCATCCATCGCAGTCCTTTCCGCCGGACGCCGCGTCGCCGGCGTCATGTTGCTGGCCGCCGCGCTGGCGGTGTTCACCGCCCATGCCGCCGGGAACGACGGCACCGCGCAGGCGCTGCGTATCGGCTTCGTGCCAGGCCCCTACGCGGACGAGTTCAGGGCGGGCGTCGAGCCTCAATTGCGCAAGAAGGGCTATACGGTCAGATACGTCGAGTTCAGCACGGGGCTGGAAGCGAATCAGGCGGTGTATCGCGGCGAGATCGACGCCGACGTCATGCAGCACGAGGTGTATCTGAAGTCCTACAACGAACGTACCGGCAGCGATCTGGTCGGCGTCGTCCAGGTGCCGACGCCGCCGATGGGACTGTACTCGAACCAGCACCATTCCCTGGCGGACGTGAAGGCCGGTGCCCGTGTCGCGGTACCGAACGACCCGGTCAATCTGGAACGCGCGCTGAAGATCCTGCAGCGCATCGGCTGGATCCGGATCCGGCCGAACCGGAATCCGGTCGACGTCACCGAGCGGGACGTGATCGCCAACCCGGCGGGCATCAGGATCGTCCCGCTGGAATCGGCGCAGGCGCCGCGCGCGCTCGACGATGTCGATTACGCGGCGATCCAGGGCAATTTCGCGATCTTCAGCGGCCACAAACTGACCGATGCGCTGGCGCTGGAGGAGATGACGCCGCCGTACATCAATCAGGTGGTCGTCAGGGCGGGCAAGCGCGCGGACCGGGCCACGCAGGACATCGTGCAGGCATACCAATCGCCGGCGTTCCAGCAGGCGATCCGCGACAATCATTTTTACGACGGCTTCCGGCTGCCGGCGTATTTCGAAAACAGGACACGCTGACGCAACGGGGCACCGCGCTGATCGGCTGCCGACGTTTCGCGGTTCGCAGCTGACCTACGTCGGCGCCTATGACCGGACCCGTAAGCGGTTCTGCTCGTGTCGGCGAGCGCCCGCAACCGCGCCGCGGCCAGCAGCGCGTCGTCGATCTCGAGCTCGGGCCGGCCGCGCAGCATCT
Source organism: Janthinobacterium lividum (assembly GCA_050955065.1). Taxonomy (GTDB): domain Bacteria; phylum Pseudomonadota; class Gammaproteobacteria; order Burkholderiales; family Burkholderiaceae; genus Robbsia. The sequence goes on from JBPBQT010000240.1 coordinate 1,156, forward strand.
CGGGCATCCTTTCCTCCCAACCAATCGCCTGGCTTTGCAGTCGGCGTGCTCGTGCGTCCGGGCGGGCCCGGCAATCCTACTGCAACGGCCCGCTGCTCACCGTCTTGTACAGACCCGCGATGATCGATTCGCCATCCTCCCGCGCGAGCTCCGCATACCATGCCGCCGTCAGCGCCGGGTCGCGGCCATGGATCACCCGCGCCCTTTCGCGTGCGCGCGTGACGATCGACGCGACGCGCGGCGCCCGGGCCGCATCGTAGCCGGCCAGCGCGACGCGCACGTCGCCGTTGCCGGCGGCCAGTTGCTCGGCGAGCACCCAGCTGTCCTCGATCGCCTGGCAGCCGCCCTGCCCGAGGTCCGGCGACATCGCATGCGCGGCGTCGCCCAGCAGCGCGACCCGGCCGTTCACCAGCGAATCGAGCGGCGCGGTATCGTGGATCGCCACGCGCGCGACCGTGTCCGGGTCGAGCCGGGCGATGAGCCGTTGCACCGGCTCGGCCCAGCCCGCGAAATGCGTGGCGAGCTCGTCGCGCACCGTGGCGCCCGGCGCCGGCGCCTCGCCGATGCGGTCCTCCGCGAGCGGCACATCGAAGAAGAAATAGAACTGCCCGCCCCCCATCGGCATCAGCGACACGCGCTGGCCATCGCCGACGAACTGCGACCATTCCCCGGCGTCCCCCAGTTCGGGCGAGATCGCGATACGGCCATTCCAGTTCACATAGCCGCAGTAGGTGCGCGGCACCGTTCGTCCGACCACCGCGTCGCGCAGACTGCTGCGGCTGCCGTCGGCGACCACCAGCAGGTCGGCCTGCGCCTCGCTACCGTCGGCGAACCGGACCGTGACGCCGTCCGCGTGCTGCGTGAAACCGCTGCACGCCGTGCCAAGCTGCACCGGGCCCACCGCATCGAGCAGGATCCGCTGCAGCGCGGTGCGGGCGATCGGCCGCGCGATCTCGCCCGCGCGCTCGTACAGCGGCATCAACGAAAAACCGGTCAGCAGCATGCCGTCGCGGTCGCGATAACTCATGCGCGTCATGTTCCCCGCGGCCGCGTCGATCGCCGCCCCGAGCCCCAGCGCGCGCAGGATCTTCACGCCGTTGGGCCAGATCGAGATCGCCGCGCCGATCGGACGCAGCTCGGCCGTGCGTTCGAAGACCCGGACCGAATGTCCCTGTCGTTGCAGCGCGAGCGCACAACTCAGTCCCCCCATGCCCGCGCCGATGACGATGACGTCAAGCGGTTTCATATGCTGTCCCCTTCGGCTGCCCGCGCGATGAAAACCCGATTCACTTCGGCAGGACGCCGTCGACGCCGTCGACATACCAGTTCATCCGCTGCAGTTCGGCATCGCTCAGCTT
>JBPBQT010000241.1:0-2439 GCA_050955065.1 Janthinobacterium lividum
CCGCGCGCTGCCGATCGACAAGCTCGGGCTGTTCCTGCTCGTCGTCTGGGTCGGCTGCATGCAGGTGATGCTGGACAAGGGCAAGGACCTCGACTGGTTCAGCTCGCCGACCATCGTGATCCTCGGCCTGATCGCGCTGGTCGGATTCGCCGTCTTCGTGATCTGGGAGCTGACCGCCGAACACCCGGTCGTCGACCTGTCGCTGTTCGCGAAACGCAACTTCACCGGCGGCACGATCGCGCTGGCGGTGGGGTACGGGCTCTACTTCGGCAATCTGGTGCTGATTCCGCTCTGGCTGCAGACGACGCTCGGCTATACCGCCACCAGCGCGGGCCTGGTGCTCGCGCCGGTCGGCGTCTTCGCGATCCTGCTCTCGCCGCTGGCCGGGCGCCTGCTCAGCCGCACGGACCCGCGCTACATGGCCACCGGCGCCTTCGTCATCTTCGCGATCGTGTTCTGGATGCGCTCGCGCTACACGACCGAGGTCGACACGTTCTCGCTGATGGTGCCCACGCTGATCCAGGGCGCCGCGCTCGCGGGCTTCTTCATTCCGCTGGTGACGATCACGCTGTCGGGCCTGCCGGGCGAGCGGATCCCGGCCGCCTCGGGACTGTTCAATTTCGTGCGCATCATGTTCGGCGGCATCGGTTCGTCGATCTTCACGACCGCATGGGACCGGCGCACGTCGCTGCATCACGCGCGTCTGGTCGAACAGGCGACGCTCTACAATCCGACCTTCACGCAGTCGATCGACCAGATGCAGGCGCTCGGCATGTCGCGCACGCAGGCGCTGGGCGCGTTCAACGCGGCGATCGATCAGCAGGCGTCGACGATGGGCGTGAACGATCTGTTCTATCTGTCGGCCGGGATCTTCCTCGCGCTGATCGCGCTGGTCTGGATCACCGAACGGCAGAAAACCGGCGGCGACGCGGGCGCGGCCGCCTCCGCCGCGCACTGAGCAACGCTGACGACGCCCGCCGGGCAGGCACGCCCGGCGGCGCGCGCCCTGCCGGCAACCCGGGCGGCGCGCGAGGAGATCAGTCCTCCTTCAACCCGAGAAACGCCGCGCTCCACAGTTGCAGCGAGTTCGCGCCCTCGCGATCCTGGTAGGGCACGGTGACATACCGGCCGCCCTCGCGCCGCCAGGAATACAGCTCCCGCTCACGCACCGATGCGGCGACGCCGCGTCCCCCTTCCCGCAACGCGCGCAGCGCCTTTCGCAGGCGCTCGCGCAACGACGCCGGCAGGTCTTCGCGATGCATCTGACGCACGATTCCGGTCGCCAGCGCGGCCTCCTGCCACGGCCAGACCAGGGCACCGTGATAGAGCTGGCGATCGAATACCGGCCATTCTTCCGGCGCGGCAAAGGCTGGGTTCGCAATCAGCATGCCGATCTCCGTGCACAGCCCCGCGGGAAACGGCCGCAGCAGCATGTCGACGATCCGGGCCACTTCCGGCGCGCTCGGCGAGCCCCACAGCAGGGCCGCGCCCTCGTCGGAGTGGAGCACCGGCACCGGCGTCCCGTCCCGTTCGAGTGACAGGGCATGGAACCGCAACGTGTCGTCGGCGTGTTCGAGCGCGGCGAGCGCCGGCCCGGCCGCCACGCCGACACGCGCGGCGTAGGCACGCACCGCGTCGCGCGCGCTGGCCAGCGGCATGGTGACCTCGAACCAGCCCGGCACGATCCGACGCCAGCCTTTCTCCAGGCGTCGCGCTTCGGCGTGCAGATCCTCTCGCGCGGCATCGACGAACGGCGCGAGCAGTCCGCTGCCGGCGAACCGGGCAATGGCATCCAGCGCAGCGGGCATGAGTACCGCGTTGACGTCGTAGGCGTACCAGCCCCTCCGACCAAGACCGGTCAGGCTGTCGCGCCACTGGCTGACCCGCAGCGGCGCCTTCGGCCCCAGCAGATGGGCAAAATCCGGCATCGGCGCGTCCACCAGCGGAGAGGCCAGTTCGAGCACCCGCCTGAAATTGCACAGCAGCCGGTCCCCCAGACGATGCCCGCCATCGGCTTCGCCGAGAAATGCCCGGGCGCGCGTCCTGCCGCGCGCATCGTCCAGAAGCCAGGCGGCCGCCACCGGCGCCAGCAACAGATCGGCGTCGACCATGAAGTAATCGAAGACCGGCTGCGCGCTGGCCACCCCGGTTTTCGTCAGACTGTCGACCACCGCGAATTCGCCGAGACTCTCCTCGTGCGCCACCTCGCCGCTTGCCGAGAGTCGCACGAGCGTGGAACGCAGACCCACCTCCACCGCTTCCGGGGTCAGGACGTCGCGCAGCAACACGGTCGACACCAAGGTATCGCGGCCGAAATAGGTGGCGTAACGCCAGGAGCCGGCGAGCAGCTTTTCCTCGAAGGCGAGATAGGTCACCGAGCCGACGCCATCGCCGTCGGATTGGCCCGCCCGGCTCGGGTCGCGCAGGAAACGGTCGGCC
>JBPBQT010000242.1:0-2404 GCA_050955065.1 Janthinobacterium lividum
CGTCAGCAGGTAGAAAAGGCTGCCGGACATCGCCATCGTCACGGGCAGCGTCACGATCCAGGTCGAGACGATCCGGATCAGCATCAGGCGTTGCACCCCCTGCCCGCCCGCCACCATGGTCCCGGCGATCCCGGAGGTCACGATATGCGTGGTGCTGACGGGCAGGCCCGTGAACCCGGCGGTACCGATCAGGAGCGATCCGATCAGTTCGGCGCTGGCACCCTGCCCCGGCGTCATGTGTTGCTTGCCCAGACGCTCGCCAAGCGTCTTCACCACGCGTTTGTAGCCGATCATGGTGCCGACGCCCAGGCACAGCGCACTGAGGATACGCACCCAGAAGGGTGCATATTGAACGGGTCGCGCCATCTCCCGGCGCAGATCCGCCGCCAGGCGTTTGTCGGCGGGGCCGGCGTCGCGCGACTCCGCCACATGCTTCATTTGCGAGAGGACGTCGTAGATGTCGCCACGCAAGCGCGAACGGGCCGCCTTTTCCCGTGTATCGTCGCCCGCATCGAGGGCCAGCTTTGATGCCTGATCCTGGAGCGCCGGATGGGCGTGCGCCAGTTCGTCGGCCGATTTTAGTGCCTGAGCCTTGACGTCGTCGCCGTATCTGCGGATCAAGGGTTCGGCGGCCCGCGCATCGGCACTCAGCCGGGTGATTTCCCGCGTGGCGCCGGGGTTCAGCGCATAGGTGCCCGGCAGCAGGCCGATGACGGTGAGCATGATCAGACCGATACTTTTCTGACCGTCGTTGGTCCCGTGGGAAAAGCTGACGGACGTGCAGGTGAGGATCAACAGTGCGCGCAGCCACCACACCGGGGGTCGACCCGCCTGCGGCGCTTCGAACAGATGCCCGGTGCGGATCGTCCGGCGCAATAGCCAGTACAGGCCGCCCGCCAGCACGAACCCCAGCACCGGCGACAGGGCCAGCCCTTCCAGCACGGTCAGGATCTGCTTCCAGTCGACGCCCTGCGAAAGGCTGCGTGATTTCAGCAGGGAATCCGCCGCGGCCACGCCGATCAGTGAACCGATGATGCAATGGGAACTACTGTTCGGAATGCCGAAGAGCCAAGTCAGCACATTCCAGAACAATGCCGAAACAAAGATCGACACCAACATAGGAACCGCCGGGGAGCCATCCGGCGGCGTCAGCACATCCGGCGGCAGGATCTCGACCAGCGCATAGGCGACCGCGATGCCGCCCACCATCACCCCGATGAAATTCATTACCCCCGACCAGATCACCGCAGGTACGGGCCGCAACGATTGCGTGTAGATGACCGTGGCGACCGCATTCGATGCGTCGTGGAAGCCGTTCGTCGCCTCGAACGCCAGCACCATGATGAAACAGGCAGCGAGCATCGCGACGACGATGCCGGATGCCGATAGAAACGGAGCGAGCATGAAGGCGTCCTCGATCGTTCCGGTTCGTGTCACCGGCCGGGGTGCCGGGACCGTCAACCGGGAACATACAGGTCATCGTACGGGGGGTCGATGACACTTTCATGACGCGCTACGAAGCCACCTCAGGTGACTGCCAACACCTTGCGTGCCAGCCATTGCACCAGTTCTTCCTCGCCGTCGTCGACGAGGCCGCCGCGCTCGAACGCAAGCTTGCGCACGACCTGCGTGGACGCATCATTGGCCGGGTGAATCTGGGCAAGCACCTCCGTGACGCCCTCCCGGGCGAACGCGAGACGCAGCAGTTGCGCCACCGCCGCGGTCGCCGCTCCTTCGTTCCGGCACGCCGGCGATACGCCGTACCCGATCTCGACCCGCCCTCCGATGGGCGCGTGTTTGAACCCGCAGCTTCCCACAACGAGTCGATCGGTGCAGCGAACAATATAGAACGTGCTCGGCGCGGACGACAGACCGCCGGGCGGCAGCATCGCCAGCGCCCGCAGCGCGACGAAGGGTGGCGGAAACGCGTCCGTAGCCGCGTGCAAGGCGATGTCTTCCGGTCTGCCCAGTGCCGCGAGGGCGCGCAAGCCGGTGTCGGAAATCGCGCGCAGGATAAAGGTCATGTTTTTCCGGTGAGCCCTCGCGGGCGGATTCAATCGCGGCCTGACCTGCGGCATGACCAGGCGCATTTTCACATACAGTGGCAACGTCGGCCAAACGCCGCAGCATAGACCTGCTGCCAAATCGTGCCACGGCGCGATCGAAATTGATACGTACGTTCGTTTCAAAAAATCCCGTTGATTTAATCATCCATTATTTCGCTATCCAGATCACGGCGATGGTGGCGCTAAAGAAACATCCGGATTGCGCACTTCCACACAAAGTCCCGGTCCGGAAACCTTTTTGGTACGATGAGTTCCCGAACCATACTGTCGAGGCAATATTGGGCATTCACAGCGTTCGCATGTGGAAAGGGATTTCGCCTGTTCTCGCCGCCCTGGTT
>JBPBQT010000243.1:0-2345 GCA_050955065.1 Janthinobacterium lividum
ACCTCCAACTTCATCGGTCCCGAACTGCCCGACGTCGCATCGGCGCTGGTGAGCCTGGTGTCGCTCGGTTTGTTCCTCCGGGTCTGGCGGCCGCGCGCCGACACGGCCCCGGTCACGGCGGTGGCCGTAAGCGGCGGCAGGGGCGGCAATGGCGTCGGCAGCCCCCTGCCGGGGATGGCTCGCGTAGGTGCCGGCGCAGCCGTGCTGGGTGCGCCGGGAACGAGCGGCGTGTTCGACCGGAAAACGACCGGCCCCGCGTCTCGGACGTCGTCCGGTACCCCATCCGGTACCCCATCAGGTGGCACATCCGGCCCCTATGCGACCGGGCAGATCGTCAAGGCCTGGTCGCCGTTCCTGTTCCTGACCGCGACCATCGTGATATGGGGGCAGGGGGGTTTCAAGGCGCTGTTCGCGGCCGGCGGCGCGCTTGCGTCGACCACGCTGACGTTCCATATCCCGTATCTGGACAATCTCGTGGTGCGCATGCCACCGGTGGTCGCGAAGCCGACGCCCCTCGGCGGCGTCTTCAAGCTCGATCTGATCGGCGCGACCGGGACCAGCATCTTCGTCGCGGCCGTGCTGGCCATCCTGTTCCTGCGCATGCCGTTCAAGACGGCGGTGGGGACGTTCGCGAAAACGCTGCACGACCTGCGCACGCCGATCCTGTCGATCGCCCTCGTGCTGGCGTTCGCCTTTGTCATGAACTACTCCGGCATGTCCGTGACGATGGCCCTGCTGCTCGCGAAGACCGGGCACGCCTACCCGTTCTTCTCGCCATGGCTGGGATGGCTGGGCGTCTTCCTGACCGGTTCGGATACGTCGTCCAATGCGTTGTTCGGCGCATTGCACGCCACCACCGCGCATCAGATCGGCGTCTCCGACATCCTGATGGTGGCGGCCAACTCGACCGGGGGCGTGGCGGGCAAGATGATCTCGCCGCAGTCGATCGCGGTCGCCTGCGCGGCCACCGGGCTGATCGGGCGCGAGTCGGACCTGTTCCGTTTCACGCTGAAGCACAGCCTGGGCCTTGCCGCGGTGGCGGGCATCATCACGCTCGCGCAGGCCTACTGGCTCGTGGGGATGGTGGTGCAGTGATCGTGGACAACGGCGCCCGTGCCCGGGCGCCGCGACATGCATGCCGGCAAAGCGCGGGTGCGCTGCGCGGAGCCGGATGTGGCTGTATTTGCGCCGGACGCCCAGCGTTTCGCGCCCTTCCTGTTGTCCGAAAAAGAGCAGTCGATATTTTCCAGGTACGGGCTGCCGCCGCTGTTGCCCGGACCGGTCGCGTCCTGCGCTGTCCAGCGCCTGTCGCCATGCAGGTCGCCGTTATCGCGCCCGCTTCTTGAATGACGCATTCTCGCCTGTCCGTTTCCGCCCCGATCGCGTTTTAGTAGAATTCCTAAATATTTACGCATCTGCCGTTGTCGCGCGATCGACGACATCGCCCTGCACGGCCCGCGCCCAGGTCTGGCACATGAACGCGGGAACGCATCCGATTACGGGTAAACCATTGCGGTCCCGCGTCGGATAGTCTTTGACTGACTTTTGGATCGAAACTACTATCCTTCAAAACGAAATACGTGAGCGCGATGCCCGCGCGATGCATTTCCATCGGAGACAAGGATGCAGCTCGAGAACAGGATCGCCATCGTCACCGGCGGCGCTGCCGGTATCGGACAGGCCGTCGTACGCCGCTATCTGGCGGAAGGCGCGAAAGTCGTCGTCGTCGACGTCAAACCGCAGGATGAATTGACGGCGGGTTATCGGGACGTACCCGCGGCGAACATCGCCTTGCTTCGGGAGGACGTGACGACGCGCGACGGGATCGAGAACATCGTGCGCGTGACGCTCGAACGCTTCGGCCGCGTGGACATCCTCTTCAACAACGCGGCGATCTTCGACATGCGTCCGCTGCTCGACGAATCGTGGGACATCTTCGATCGCACGTTCGCGGTGAATGTCAAAGGCATGTTCTTCCTGATGCAGCGCGTTGCCCGACAGATGGTGGCGCAGGGCGACGGCGGCAAGATCATCAACATGGCGTCGCAGGCGGGGCGTCGCGGCGAGGCGCTCGTGTCGCATTACTGCGCGAGCAAGGCGGCGGTCATCAGCTATACGCAATCGGCCGCGCTGGCGCTCGCGCCCCATCACATCAATGTCAACGGCATCGCGCCGGGCGTCGTCGATACGCCGATGTGGAAGAACGTCGACGCGCTGTTCGCGCGCTACGAGAACCGGCCCATCGGCGAGAAAAAGCGCCTGGTGGGAGAAGCGGTGCCTTGGGGCCGGATGGGGCGCCCGGACGAGTTGTCCGGCGCGGCCGTGTTCCTCGCGTCGGCCGACGC
>JBPBQT010000244.1:0-2139 GCA_050955065.1 Janthinobacterium lividum
GCGGTCATGCAGGCGGGAGGGGCGGCCTTGCCAGAATTCGAAGGCGTCGGGCAGCAGCCGGTAACCGCCCCAGTGTTCGGGCCGTGGCGGCGTATCGCCGAAGCGTGCGCGAAACGCGGCCTCGCGCGCTTCGATCGCCTCGCGATCCGCCACCACCGCGCTTTGTTCCGACGCCCATGCGCCGATGCGCGAGCCGACCGGCCGGGAATGAAAATAGGCGTCGCTTTCCTCCGCCGAGGTCTTCACCACGCGACCTTCGATGCGCACCTGCCGTTCGAGTCCGATCCAGTGAAACAGCACGCTGGCATGCGGATGCGCGGCGAGCTCGCGGCCCTTGCGGCTTTGATAGTTCGTGAAGAAGACGACGCCGCGCGCGTCGAATCCCTTGATCAGGACGATCCGGGAAGACGGACGGAAATCCTCGCCGACGGTGGCGAGCGTCATCGCGTTCGCCTCGGGAATCGCGCTCTTGAGCGCCTCGTCGAACCAGCGCGCGAACTGCGCGAAGGGATCGCGATCCACATCGGATTCCGAAAGGGACCCGTAAGCATAATTCTTTCTGATATCAGCGAGTTGGTTCACGGTTTCAAGGCCAGGCACTACAATGTGACAAGTATAGCGAAAGCTTTTTTTCTTTGTGCATTCACACCGCCGCGCCAGGTGCGTCGCAAGCGGCGTCGCGACGCCGGCGTCGCACCCGCGACCGGTCGCATTCGAGCGCGCTGCCGTCCCTTTCCATGACCCCGCATACCCCGATGACCCATTCCCACGCGCTTGTCGATGCCACGCCGCCGGCGCATGATCCGCGCGTGCCGCGCGAGACGGATGCTCCGGCCTCCATGTCGGATACAGCGCCATACGAAGCATCGTGCGAAGCGCAACCCGGTAACCAACCCGACGCGCAACCCGACGCGCCCGACCGCGCCCGTCGTTTCGGCGGCGTCGCCCGCCTGTATGGCGAGAAAGCGCTGCGGCGTTTCGAAGCCGCGCATGTCGTCGTCATCGGCATTGGCGGAGTGGGGTCGTGGGCCGCGGAAGCGCTGGCGCGAACCGCGGTGGGTCGTTTGACGCTGGTCGATCTCGATCATGTGGCCGAAAGCAATACCAATCGTCAGCTGCATGCGCTCGACGGCAACTACGGCAAAGCCAAGATCACGGCGATGGCCGAGCGAATCCGGCTGATCGATCCCGACTGCCGGGTCGACCAGATCGACGATTTCATCGGTCCGGAAAATTTCGAGACGGTGCTGGGAAACGGCTGCGACTACGTGATCGATGCGATCGACGACACGCGCACGAAGATCGCGTTGATCGCCTGGTGCGCGGCGCGCGGGATGAACATCGTCACGATCGGCGGCGCGGGCGGCCAGATCGATCCGACGCGCATCCGGATCGAGGATCTGTCACGCACGATCCAGGATCCGCTGCTCGCGAAAGTGCGCCAGCAATTGCGCCGGCAGCACGGTTTCCCCCGGTCGTTGACGACGCGCTTCGGCATTGCCGCCGTGTATTCCGACGAACCGCTACGGTACCCCGACGCGTCGGCCCCCGACGCCGCAGCGTGCGATATCGGCGAGTCCGCCGCCCCGGGCGCGGGGGACGACGGTGGCCCGCTGCCGGTGGCCGGACCGGCCGGATTGAACTGCGCCGGCTTCGGGTCCAGCGTCTGCGTCACGGCGAGCTTCGGTCTGGCCGCCGCCGCGCATGTGCTGCGCGTCCTCGCGGACGCGCCCTGATGCGTTACATTCCGCGTCACATTCCGACGCGGCTCACTTCCCCCAGCTGTCCTTCAGCGAGACGATCCGGTTGAACACCGGGCGTCCCGGCACGGAGTCGACCCGGTCGGCGACGAAATAGCCGTGGCGCTCGAACTGCACCCGCGTGTCGGCCGCCAGCGCGCGCGCGCCGGTTTCGAGATAGGCCGACACGACCCGCTTCGCGTTCGGGTTCAGGCAGGTGAGGAAATCCTGGCCGCCCGCGCCCGGGTGCGCATCGCTGAACAGCCGGTCGTACAGGCGCACCTCGGCCGCGTACGCATGGGCGGCGCTGACCCAGTGGATGTTGCCCTTGACCTTGTACGTGCCGGCGCCGTCGGTGCCGGACTTGCTGTCGGCGAAGTAGTTGCAGTGCACGGCGGTG
>JBPBQT010000245.1:0-2046 GCA_050955065.1 Janthinobacterium lividum
TGCGCAACCATGCATAGAGGATGCCGACCACCAGCAGCGCCTCGACGCTCTCGCGCCACACGATGAAAATTACCTGCCCCATTGCCTGCTCCCGCCAGCCGCCGGGCCGGACCGGATACACCGGCCGGCGCCGCCACGTCCTGGACTACGACTATTTCGCGACGATCACGCCTTGCGCGGACTGATGGAAATCGTCGAAGAATTTGTATTCACCCGGCGACAGCGGCGCGATCACGACGAAGGACTTCGCCCCCGGGGCGAGCACCTTTTCCTTGCGCAACTGGATGCTTTCGAATTCCGCCGCGCCCTTGCCGGCATTCGTGATTTCGATCTTGATGCGCGTCTGGGCCGGCACCTCGATGCGCGCCGGCGTCAGCTTGCCGTCGTTCAGCTCCAGCGCGAACGTCAACAGGTCGGCCGCATGCGCCGACAGAGCCACACCCGACAGCGCGATGGCAAGCATCGCGCCGGCGAAGGATCGCCCCGCCCGGCGCCGCGCCGCGGAGCCGGGCCCCGAAAGATCGGGCGCGGGCGCCGCGGCAGTGAGCGCGTCCCTCTGCATATGGATCGTCACGCCGTTTTCCCCATCCAACGTCTCGGACAACTCAATACCCGCCCTTCTTGCCCACGCCGGCGAACGGGAAGTCGTATTCGATCGTGAAAGGCTTGAACCACGCGCCGACACCGGTTTCCTTGTCGACATGCCGGCCGAATTCCTTGCCCGGCGGGTTGATCGTCAGCTTCATGTGGTATTTGCCCGGGCCGAACAGCTTGACGTTGTCGCCGTAGTGCGGGCCGTCGTTGGCCACCATCGGCATCATGTCGCCCTTGACGGCCTGCTTCGTGCCGGTCTTCGACACTTCGTAGGTGACGCGCAGGTAGGGCATCCAGTCACCCTCGGCGAACCCGTTCGGGTTGTTCTTCACCGCGCGGATGTCGGCCTCGAGATGGACGTCGGAATCGGACGCCTTGCGCATCATGCCTTCCGGATCCATCGTGATCGGCTGCAGATAGACCGCGCCCACCTCCATCCCGCCTTCGATATGCTGCTTGCCGATCGGGTACTCGGCGGCGACAGCGGAGGCGCACAGCGCGCCGGCGGCGAGGCCGGCGACCATGGAACGAAGAGCGAAGCGCGTGGCGGTCATTCCTGACTCCCAGAAGGCGCCCGGTCATGGCCGGGCACGCGGTGACGTGAATTGATGAGCCTGAATCGACAAGAAACTAAATGCGAACGATTCTCAGAACGAAAATTCTATCACTCTTTGCCCCGCTGTAATACGGCCGTAATGTCGCAAAATGTGAGCGTCTATGCCGCGCCGCCCTCCGGATGGTCGGCGACGCGTGCGCCGAAGACCTTCTCGCGCAGGCTCGACAGCGCATCGCGCGCCTGGGCCGCTTTCTCGAATTCGAGATTTTTCGCATGATCGGTCATCTGTTTCTCGAGCCGCTTGATCTCGCGCGACACCTGCTTCTCGCTCATGTCCTCGTACCGGGCGCGCTCCTCGGCCGCCTTGAGTTCGGTGCGCGCATCGTCGACGTCGTAGACCCCGTCGATGATGTCCTTGATGCGCTTGACCACCCCGGTGGGCACGATGCCGTGCGCGAGATTGTGCGCGACCTGCTTGGCGCGGCGGCGCTCGGTCTCGTCGATCGCCCGGCGCATCGAATCGGTGACCCGGTCGGCATAGAGGATCGCGCGCCCGTTGACATTGCGCGCCGCGCGTCCGATGGTCTGGATCAGCGAGCGCTCCGCGCGCAGGAAACCCTCCTTGTCCGCATCGAGGATGGCGACCAGCGAGACTTCCGGGATGTCCAGACCCTCGCGCAGCAGGTTGATGCCCACCAGCACGTCGAAGGTGCCCAGCCGCAGGTCGCGGATGATCTCCACGCGCTCGACCGTCTCGATGTCGCTGTGCAGATAGCGCACCTTGACGCCATGCTCGGCGAGGAAATCGGTCAGCTGCTCGGCGATGCGCTTGGTCAGCACGGTCACCAGCACGCGTTCGTTGACCGCCACCCGCGCATGGATTTCCGACAGCACGT
>JBPBQT010000246.1:0-2038 GCA_050955065.1 Janthinobacterium lividum
CAAGAGCCAGGCGGCCGGCAAGGCCGAGCAGCGCTACAAGCTCAAGGGCCAGGCGCCGGTGCTGACCACCGGCCGCGCGATCGGCCAGAAGATCGGCGCGGGTCCGGTGCGCGTCGTGCGCGACGCCGCCGAGATGGACCGCGTGCAGCCGGGCGACGTGCTGGTCGCCGACATGACCGACCCGAACTGGGAGCCGGTGATGAAGCGCGCCGCCGCGATCGTCACGAACCGCGGCGGCCGTACCTGTCACGCGGCGATCATCGCGCGTGAGCTGGGCGTGCCGGCGGTGGTCGGCTGCGGCAACGCGACCGACTTGCTGAAGGATGGCGCGCTGGTCACCGTGTCGTGCGCCGAGGGCGACGAAGGCCGGATCTACGACGGTCTGCTCGATGCCGAGATCACCGAGGTGGAGCGCGGCGAGATGCCGTCGATTCCGGTCAAGATCATGATGAACGTCGGCAACCCGCAACTGGCCTTCGATTTCAGCCAGCTGCCGAACGCCGGGGTCGGCCTTGCCCGTCTCGAATTCATCATCAACAACAACATCGGCGTGCACCCGAAGGCGATCCTCGACTACCCGAACGTCGACGCCGATCTGAAGAAAGCCGTCGAAAGCGTCGCGCGCGGGCACGCGTCGCCGCGTGCGTTCTACGTCGACAAGCTCACCGAGGGCATCGCGACGATCGCCGCCGCGTTCCATCCGAAGCCGGTGATCGTGCGCCTGTCCGACTTCAAGTCGAACGAGTACAAGAAGCTGATCGGCGGCACCCGCTACGAGCCGGACGAGGAAAACCCGATGCTGGGTTTCCGTGGCGCGTCGCGCTACATCTCCGAGGCGTTCGCCGAGGCGTTCGAGATGGAATGCCGTGCGCTCAAGCGCGTGCGCGAGGACATGGGCCTGACGAACGTCGAGATCATGGTGCCGTTCGTGCGCACGCTGAACCAGGCCGAGGCGGTCGTCGGCCTGCTCGCGAAGAACGGTCTGCACCGTGGCGAGAATGGTCTGCGTCTGATCATGATGTGCGAAGTGCCGTCGAACGCGATCCTGGCCGACGAATTCCTCGAATTCTTCGACGGTTTCTCGATCGGCTCGAACGATCTGACCCAGTTGACGCTGGGCCTGGACCGCGATTCCGGTCTGGAACTGCTGGCGAAGGACTTCGACGAGCGCGACCCGGCGGTGCGTTTCATGCTCAAGCGCGCGATCGATGCGTGCCAGGCGAAGGGCAAGTACGTGGGTATCTGCGGACAGGGTCCGTCCGACCATCCGGATTTCGCCGAATGGCTGGCCAAGCAGGGCATCGCCTCGATCTCGCTGAATCCCGATTCGGTGGTCGAAACGTGGAAGGCGCTGTCCAAGGTGCTGTAAGGCAGGGGCTGCGACGCGGTATCGCCACCGAAGCACTGACGGTTTTAAAGACCGGTCCGAGGGGAAACGGAGGCGAAAAGTGATATAAAAACACCGGCGACCATCGCCGGTGTTTTTTTTCGTGGAGACGAAGCATGAACCTGCCCGGGCTGCTGTCCGCCGATCCCTGGAACTGGTTGTGGTGGGTGGGCGCGGGCGCGCTGCTGGTCGTCGAATTGCTGAGCGGTACCTTCTATCTGCTGATGATCGCGCTCGGCTTCGCCGCGGGCGGCCTGGCCCGCCTGGCCGGCGTCGCCTGGTCCGGGCAACTCGTCATCGCCGCGGTGCTGGCCCTGCTGGCGGTTGCCGGCGTGCGCGGCTGGCGCCGTCGCCGGCGCCCCGGGCATCGAACGGGCGCGGGCGATGCGCCCGCCGGCGACGGGCCCGGCCAGCCGCTGCGCGCGGACGCCGCGCCGGGCGACGCGGCGCGCGGCGGTCAGACGGACATCGCGATGAATCTCGACATCGGCGCGCCGGTTCACGTCATGCGCTGGGAAAACGGGCGCGGCCGGGCGCGCTACCGGGGCGCCGACTGGGACGTGGCGCTGGCGCCCGGTGCGCCAGACGGAGCAGGTTGGTACCGGATCCGGGGGATCGACGGCATCTGCCTGATTCTGGAGCGGTAAACGC
>JBPBQT010000247.1:0-2002 GCA_050955065.1 Janthinobacterium lividum
GGTGCGCGACCGCGCGTCCTACGCGTTCGGTCTGGTCTCGGTGGCCACCATTCTGGAAGTGCGGGACGGCCGGGTGACGGCGGCGCACATCGCCCTGGGCGGCGTCGCCCACAAACCGTGGCGCGCCCGCGCGGCGGAAGCGGCGCTCGTCGGCGCGCCCGCGACCGAGGCGGCGTTCCTGGCGGCGGCGCGGGCGGAACTCGCGCCGGCCCGGGGCCTGCGCGACAACGCGTTCAAGATCGAACTGGCGCAGCGCGTGATGGTCGACACGCTGCTCAAGCTGACCGCCCTCCAGGAGATTCGCTGATGTCCATCCTCAAGGATGCCGCGCAGGCGGTGCTGAAAAAGGCCATCGCGCTCGCGCCCGACGGTTTCATCCCCGGGGGCAAGCCGGACCCGCTGATCCATCACGCGGGCGGACTGATCGGCGCGCCGGTCAGCCGGATCGACGGGCCGTTGAAGGTATCGGGCAGGGCGACCTTCGCCGCCGAGTTTCCGATGGCGGGCATGACCTACGCGGCGCTCAAGTATGCGTCGATTCCGCGCGGGCGCATCGCCGCGCTGGACACCGCCGCGGCCGAGGCCGCGCCGGGCGTCGTCCTGGTGATGACGTACCGCAACGCGCCCCGCCTCAAACCCATGCCGGCCTTCATGACCGCGCAGAAGGCCGCGGGCGGCGACGACGTGCCGATCATGCAGGACGACCAGGTCCACTGGAACGGCCAGCCGGTCGCGCTCGTGCTGGCCGATACGCAGGAGCGGGCGGATCACGCGCAGTCGCTGATTCACGTCGTCTACGAGGCCGGAAGCGACGGGGTGACCTCGCTGGAGGCGGCCAAGGCGCACGGCGCGGAGATCGGCGTGTTCCAGGGCGAGCCGCTGAAGCTCGTGATCGAGGATGCCGAGGCCATGCTGGCCGCGGCGCCCTACAGGATCGATGTGCGCTATACGACGCCGCGGCACAATCACAACCCGCTCGAACTGCACGCGGCGACGCTGGCCTGGCAGGGCGACACGTTGCGCATCCACGACGCCACGCAGGGGGTCGCCCACGCGGCGTGGACCCTCGCGCAGGTGTTCGGCATCGACGAGAAGCAGGTGCACGTCACGTCGCCCTATGTCGGCGGCGGTTTCGGCTCGAAAACGGTATGGCAGCACCAGGTGCTCGCGGCGGCGGCGGCGCAACTGGCGCAGCGCCCGGTGCGGATCGTGCTGTCGCGCGAAGGCGTGTTTCGCATCGTCGGCGGGCGCACGCTGACCGAACAGCGCGTGGCGCTGGGCGCGCAGGCCGACGGGACGCTGGACGCGCTCATCCATACCGGCACGGTCGCGATGAGTCCGCACAACAACATGCCCGAGCCCTTCATCCTGCCCGCGAAAAGCGCCTACGCCTCGCGCAGCTTTCTGCTCTCCGTCGAGACCGTCCGGATGAACATGACGGCCAACACCTTCATGCGGGCGCCCGGCGAGGCCGTCGGCACGTTCGGGCTGGAATCCGGCGTCGACGAACTCGCCCACGCGATGGGGCTGGACCCCATCGAATTGCGCCTCAGGAACGAACCGGAAAAGGATCCGACGTCGGGGCTGCCCTTTTCGCAGCGCGGCATCGTCGCGGCCTGGAAGGCCGGCCGCGAGCGCTTCGGCTGGGGATCCGGCCGGAACGCGCGACAGGGGCCGG
The DNA here is from genome assembly GCA_050955065.1 of Janthinobacterium lividum. Lineage (GTDB taxonomy): Bacteria > Pseudomonadota > Gammaproteobacteria > Burkholderiales > Burkholderiaceae > Robbsia. Next base: position 1,679 of record JBPBQT010000247.1, read on the forward strand.
GAATGCGGTGCGAGGGCGACTGGCTGGTCGGCGTGGGCTGCGCCACGGGCACCTATCCGTATTACCGGATGCCGGGCGGCGCGGCCCGCATCACCCTGAGCGCCGCGGGGCGCGCCACCATCGGCATCGCCGCGCACGAGATGGGCATGGGGACGTCGACCGCCCAGACGCAGATTGCGGCCGAGCGGCTCGGGCTGGGCATGGACGATGTCGATTTCGAATACGCCGATTCCACCTTGCCCGGCGTGGTGCTGGCCGGCGGCTCGCAGCAGACGGCGTCCATCGGCGCGGCCGTGAGCGCGGCGCATCACAAGCTCGTCATGA
>JBPBQT010000248.1:0-1946 GCA_050955065.1 Janthinobacterium lividum
GGCCGGTTTCGTCCGGTTATGATTGCACGTCCCCATCTCGCCGACTCAGGAACCCCGCGACCCATGACAACGTCCCATATCGATATCGTCCCTTTCTCACCCCCCCATGGCGATGGCGTCGTGTCGTTGATCCTGCCGATCCAGCAGATCGAATTCGGTATGCCGGTGACGATCGACGCACAGCCGGACCTGCTCGACATCGAACGCTTCTACCAGCATGGCGGCGGAAATTTCTGGGTGGCGCTGGCGCAGGGAGAGGTGGTCGGCAGCATCGCCTTGCTGGACATCGGGGACGGACAAGCCGCATTGCGCAAGATGTTCGTCGCCGAGGCGCATCGCGGGCGAACGCACGGGGTGAGCCTTCGCTTGCTGGACACCCTGCTGCAATGGGCACGGGACCGGGGCATCAGGGAAATCTTTTTGGGAACCACGGCGCTGTTCCTGGCCGCGCATCGCTTCTACGAGAAAAACGGTTTCGAACCCATCGCGAAGGACGCGCTGCCAACGCGTTTTCCGGTGATGGCGGTGGATACCCGGTTCTACGTGCACCGCGCCGGCGCGGCGGGTTCAAACGGGGCTTGACGTTCGCGAATCGCCGGCGGCACCCATCTGCTGGCCGACTACCGGCTCGGCAGGCTGGTCGGCATCTCGCCGGGCCGCTGGGTCATCTGATGTCCATACCACAGGCTGCTCGCGATCCGGCGAGCCGCCGCGCCCGCGCGCGTCGTCAGTTCGCGATTCGGCTGCAGCGCCGCGGTCTCGTCGAACAGGGTCAGCCAGCGTTCGAACAGCTCGGGACGCAATTCCGGCAGCACTGCGTGCTTCTGCATCGGCGTGCCGGTATAGCGGCCGGTGCCAAGCAGTACCGACGACCAGAAATCGACGATGCGTGCCAGATGGTGATCCCAGTCGCCGACGTGCGCAGCGAATACCGGCCCCAGGAGCGCATCACTGCGGACCTTCGCGTAAAACGCGTGGACGAGGTCGACGATGTCCTGCTCGCTGCACAGATCGGGGGTCACGACGGAACGGCTCCTGGCATGTTGTCGGCCGCGGCGACGGCGGTCGTGGCCGCGTCGCTCCGCAAGCCGAGGATCAAGCCGGGATTGTAAACCGCGCAGCATTCTTCTGCAGGATGCACGACTGCTTCCGCCAGTGACAGCGCCAAGCGTCACATCGGCCATCAAACCGGTATTTTATTCCATCAATCCTCTCGCCCGCCCCTTCGCATGACCTTAATTTTTCATTTTTCTTATAAATGAGAATCATTTACTTTATATTGACAGCCGTTCCGGACTCGGGGGCCCGGCCATGCAGACCCTCGTGGACTGGCATCGTCTCTGGAGTATTACAGAGTCGCGCTTTCGCGCTTACCGTTCGATACATTACACGATGACTTTCCAAATCTCCTTGATGAACCGATCTCCACTCGGCCGCCTCCGGCTTTCGCCGCTGCCACCGCTTGCGCAAGCCCTTGTCGCCTCCGGAATCCTGTTCGCGGTGATGCCCTTGATCAGTAGAGCAGACGATTCCGGCACTGGCTCGACCACCAGCGACGTGAACCTGCCGGCAGTCCAGGTCTCGGGCCAGCGCGATGGCGATATCGCCGCGGGCAAAAAACTCAGTGGCGGCGCGCTGGGCGATCGCGCGCAGGTGGACACCCCCTTTTCGACCACCGTAAAAACCAGCTACGACATCGCCGACCTGTCCGCGCGCAGTGCCACCGATGCGTTCAAATACGACGCCGCAACCTCGACCGTGGTCAGCAGCGACACAGCCGAAAACGCGCTGTTCAGCGTACGTGGCATGGAGCTCGATCAACTCAACGGCTCCAAGGTGGACGGCCAGGCGTTCCCATTGTGGGATATCGACCTCGGCCTCGAACCGTTCGAACAGGTCCAGCTTCTGAAGGGACTGTCCGGCTTCATGTACGGTTTTGGCGCGCC
>JBPBQT010000249.1:0-1896 GCA_050955065.1 Janthinobacterium lividum
GCCTGATGCGCGACCCGTGCCATCCGTACACGCTGGCGCTGCTCAAGAGCCGCCGCGAGGGCGGCATGGAAAAGGGGCAGCGCCTCGAAGCCATCGGCGGCGCGCCGCCGGATCTGTCGAAGGACATTCCCGGCTGTCCGTTCGCGCCGCGCTGCGCGCACGTGATGCCGGTCTGCACGACGGCGATGCCGCCGCCGGTCATGGCGTCGGCGGATCACACCGTGCGGTGCTACCTGTATGGCCCGGACGGCACCCGCGGCACGCGCGGGGACGCGACGGGTCGCATCGCTCCCGACGCGCGGTCGCTGCCCGCTGCCACGGCATGACGACCGCGCGCGTGGCGACGACATGAACAGGATGCCATCGATGAAATCCGCTTCCAAAGCATTCTTTTCGACCCATCCGTCCTGAAGCATTCGGCCCTGACGCCTATTTTCGAGACACTGCCATGTCCTCCCTTTCTCCGCCGTCGGCGGCCAGCCGCGCCTTTCTGCCGTATCCCGAGGCCCCCGTGCCGCATGCGCTGCACGGGCCGCTCGCGGGCTTGCGTTTCGCGGTCAAGGATCTGTTCGACGTGGCCGGTTATCCGACCGGCGCCGGCAACCCCCACGTGCTGGTGCGCTCCGGCATCAAGACCGCGCACGCGCCGGTGGTGGCCGGTCTGCTGGCCGCCGGCGCATGTTTCGTCGGCAAGACGGTCACCGACGAACTGGCGTTTTCCGCGCTCGGCAACAACGCCCATTTCGGCGCGCCGGTGAACGGCGCGGCGCCCGATCGCATCACCGGCGGCTCGTCGTCCGGCTCGGCGTCGGCCGTGTCCCACGGACAATGCGATTTCGCGCTCGGCAGCGACACCGGGGGGTCGGTGCGCGGCCCGGCGAGCCACTGCGGGTTGTACGGCATGCGGCCGACCCAGGACCGGATCTCCCTGGCGGGCTGCTTTCCGCTGTGCGCGACCTTCGACACCTGCGGGTTCTTCGCCCGCGACGCGGCGGTTTTCCAGCGGGTCGCCGACACGGTGTTCGAACCGGACCGCCGGCCGTTGCCGGTCCGCCCCCGGGTGCTGATCGCCGCGGATCTGTTCGCGCTGCTCGCCCCCGACGTCCGCGCGGCCCTGCAGCCCGGCATCGACGCGATCGAAGCCGCCTGGGGCCCGGCGCAACCGGTGCGCGCGGGTGGTCCGGATGCCGCTGCGTCGGGCGCCGCTGCGTCGGGCGTCGATACGTCGGGCGCCGCTGCGTCGGGCGGCGATACGTCGGGCGTCGATACGTCGGGCGTCGACGCGCTGGCCGTGCTTTATCAAGCCTATCGGGTACTGCAGGGGTGGGAGGCGTGGCAGATGCAGGGCGAGCGGATCGAGGGGGACGGCCTGTGCCTCGGCCCCGACGTCGCCGCGCGCTTCGCGTACGCGCGCAGCATCACCGCCGAACAGGCCGGGCAGGCGATGGCGGTCCGGCGCGCGTTCACCGCGTGGATCACCGAACTGTGCGGCGACGATGCCGTGCTGATCCTGCCCACGCAGCCCGACATCGCGCCGCTGCGCGACATGCCCGCGGCCGATATCGAGGCCTACCGCAACCGCGCCACGCACCTCATGGGGCTCGCGCCGATGTGCGGTTTCCCGCAGGTCTCGCTGCCGTTCGCCGGGCGTCTGGGCGCGCCGCTCGGTCTGTCGCTGATGTCGCCGGCGGGCACCGACCGCAGCCTGGTCGCGCGCATCGCCGCGCTGGCGGTGCCGGCGGGTGCGATACGCGCACCGGAACAGGTCCCCGTGGCTGCGCCGGCCGTGCCCGCGTTCACCGGCGACGAGCAACGGGCGCTTGGCTGGTACGCACGGACGATGTCCGGGGCGCCGGTGCAGGACGAAGACCTGGAAACGGTCGCGGCGCTCGCGCG
>JBPBQT010000250.1:0-1813 GCA_050955065.1 Janthinobacterium lividum
GTCGTCGACCTGGCCGTTGCCATCCACCACGGCGACCTGGGTGCCGCCATTGCTCGCGGTTCGCACGCTCACGCGGTACGGCTGGCCACGCGGCGCGCTGCCGGGCTTGCGGCCGAACAGCCTGCCAAGGAAACCCTGGTGTTCGTTGTCCCTGACCGGATCGGCGTAGCGCACGACGAACAGCCCCCGCGGCCGGTCGTGTTCGTCGACGACGAAATTGCTGCGATCCAGTGCCAGACCCACGCGCAGCCATGCGCGCTCCAGCGGTTCGTTGACGATGATGACCGGCGCGCCGCTGCTCTCGTCCACGCGCGCGACGCGCGCCACCGCCGGCTGTGCCTGGGTGATCAATTGTTTGGCCTGCGTGTTCGTCAGACCGAACTTCTCCATCAGACGGCCCATGAAGGCGATTTCAAGGTTCGGATCGCGTGGCCGGTCGGCCCAGCGCGTCGTTTCCTGATAGCGGCCCACCGCCTGCTCCTCCATGCCGCGGTGCGTGATGAAGATCGCGGTCGAACCGTCCGACGCACGCTCGACGCGGGTGCGGAACCGGTCGCGCGTGCCCGACGAGTAGATGCCGTCGACCAGCTTGCCGAACGTCTTGCGGAACCAGTCCTGCGGGATCTTCGCGCGATTCTCCGCCCAATCGGTTTCCATGACGCCGGTCGACGGCGAATCGGTCGTGATGATGAAGCCGTTCGCCGCCCAGAATGCCTTGAGTTCCGGCCACAGCTCTTCCGGCGAGCGGCCGTCGACCACCAGCCAGTGCTGGTCCCGGTCCTCGGCGACGTGCATCCCCAGCGGATCGTTTGCGGTCGGCAGGCCGAGGGTGCGCGTGCCTTCCTGCGTGATGCTCAGCTGCGGCGCATTGCCGTTGAGCACCGTCGCCGGCGGCGCGACGTATTTCGGGTCCACCGTCGGCTTCGTCAGATCCTGCGGTACCTGCAGGGTGGGCGCGGCGCTGGCCTGCTGGTAATTGACCCGATCGCCGGAGAGCATGTCGTTCAACCCGCCGCATCCGGCCAACGTGGACAGCGCGGCGGCGGCGATGGCGCCCGTAACGGGAATGCGGCGTGATAAGCGTTTCATGAAATCCTTCGAAAACAAATCGGAAAGTCAGAGGGGAAGACCGCGCCTGTATCCGGCCCTGTCCGGCCCTGCCCCGCGGCGCGCATCGATGGCGCGCATGCCCCGCAGGCGCACCGGAGCGCCCGACGGCGCGGATTCAGTGCAGACCGGCGTCGCGCAGTGCCGCATCCAGGGCCGGGCGGCACTCCTCGCTCAACGGCGTCAGCGGCAGGCGGATGCCGGCGCCGATCCTGCCCAGGCGCGTCAGCGCCCATTTCACCGGGATCGGATTGGCCTCGACGAACATCGCGCGGTGCAGCGACAGCAGCTTCAGATGGAGCGCGCGCGCGGTCGCCAGGTCGCCCTGCATCGCCGCGGCGCACAGGTCGTGCATCGCGCGCGGCGCGACGTTCGCGGTGACCGAGATGTTGCCGTGGCCGCCGAGCAGCATCAGCGCGACCGCGGTCAGGTCGTCGCCGCTGTAGACGGCGAAGTCCGCGGGCGCGTCGCGCAGCAGGCCCGCGCCGCGATCGAGATTGCCCGTGGCGTCCTTGACCCCGATGATGCCCGGCACCGCGGCAAGCCGCAGGATCGTCTCGTTGCCCATGTCCGCGACGGTACGACCCGGGACGTTGTACAGGATCACCGGCAGATCGACCTTCTCGGCGATCGTCGCGAAGTGGCGATACATGCCTTCCTGCGTCGGCCGGTTGTAATACGGCACCACCTGCAGCGTCGCGTCGGC
>JBPBQT010000251.1:0-1688 GCA_050955065.1 Janthinobacterium lividum
CGAAGCGGCCTGCTCCTCGGTGCGCGCCGACAGGTCGATATTGCCCGCCGCGATCTCGCGCGACGCAACCGCCACCGAGCCGCTCGATTGCCGTACCTCGCCGACCACCTCCGCCACGCGCGACAGCAAGGTGTTGAAGGCGACCGACGTATGGCCGATTTCGTCCATGCGCGTGACCGGTGCGGTGCGGGTCAGGTCGAGGCTGCCGCTCACGTCCTCGAGCGTCTTGCGCAGATCGTTCAGGCCGCGGCTGATGATCCGGTACAGTTGCAGTGCCAGGCCGATTGCGACCAGCACGGCCAGCGCGACGACGACCGAGAGAATCGTCAGCGTCGTCGTGTACGCGCGCTTGTTTTGCTGCCGGACGCCTTCACTGAGCTTCACGTTGTACATGACATGATCGTTTACCGCTTTTTGCGCGACGTTGCCGGCGGCGACGAGTTCGCCGTCGCCCACGGCCATCTGCATCGCGCCTTCACGGTCCCCGCCGCGGGCCTTGGCCACCATCATGTCATATAGCGTCACGTAGCGCTGCAACGTCTCCCGGTCCGTTGCCAGCATGCGGCGATCGGTGTCGTCGGAGATGTCCTCCTTTTCATAGTCGGCCATTTCACTTTCCAGTTGCTGGGTGATGGCCTGGTGCGACTGGTTGAGCGTCGCGTGCTCTGCATCGGTGACGGCGATGAGTTCGCGCAGCGAAAAGAGACGAAGCGCGGAGAAATCGCGGCGCACGGCGGTCAGACTCATGATGCTGGGTAAGGTGTTGCGCTGTACATATTCAAAGCGGTCCTGCGCGCTGCCGAGCGCGCGTATGCCAAAGCCGCCAACGAAAATCAGCGCCACGAGGGCGACTGAGAGGATCAAGAGCAAACGTCTGGTAATGGTCATGGAGCGCTGGTGGAGGGTGCGGGGAGAAGGCCGGCCCCATTCAACAGGCGAGGGCTTGCCTTTCTTAACGGCGCGCGCGGCCTTTGCTTGAGGGGTTTGTGCCTGTCGTCGCGTCCGGCGGTCTTTCGACGCCGGGTCCCGCATCACGTCAGGAAGGCGCGGCTCAGACGTGTGTGCCGCCCGCTCCCGTGGCATGCGCATCCTGTCGGGGCGCAACCAATCGCAGACCGCTCGCCACGCAGCCGACGCCGGCGAACACCGCGCCCCAGACCAGCGCGACGAGCGGGCCGTGATGGCCGGACAGTCCGAAGCTCAGCGCCACCAGCGCCGCGCCCGACGCCTGACCGAGCAGGCGCGCGGTGCCGACGACGCCGCTCGCGCCGCCGCTGCGCTCGGGCGGGGCGCTCGTCATCAGCGCTTTCAGGTTGGGCGACTGGAAAAAACCGAAGCCGACGCCGCACAGCGCCATGCGCACGCAGATGTCGAATACGCCGGGATGTGCCGGCATGAGCACCAGCGAGACCAGGCCGGCGGACAGGATCCCCAGCCCCACGCCACCCAGCAGGCCCGGCGGATAGCGGTCCGACAGACGGCCGGCCACCGGCGCGATGATCGCGACGAACAGCGGCCAGGGTGTCATCAGGAAGCCGGTCTCGATCTGATCGCGCCCCAGCACCGTCTCGAAATAAAACGGCAGGGCGACGAAGGCGAGCCCTTGTGCGCAGAACGAGCAGAGCGCGGTGACGGTCGACAGCGCGAACATCGGCCGGCGGAACAGATCGACCGGCAGCATCGGCGCC
>JBPBQT010000252.1:0-1676 GCA_050955065.1 Janthinobacterium lividum
GCGACCGGATGCAGCGTTGATGGATCAATCGTCGGGAAATTCACGGCCATGGCGGGACCTTTTGGTAGGCGTGGTGGAATACGTGGGAAAGCGGGCGGCGTCGCCGCATATCAGACAGCGACGCCGCACATCGGGCAGCCGCCCCGCTTATGCAAATCGGCCGACCCGCGACATGCGTGGTCAGCCGACGGTTTCAGCGACGGGCGTGCGATCCGTTCAGGCGATCTTGCCGTGGCATTGCTTGTACTTCATGCCGCTGCCGCACGGACAGGCGTCGTTGCGACCCACCTTCGGGTAGGCCGGATGCGACGACAGGTGCGGCGCCGGTGCCGGAATCGGCGATTCGTCGGTCTGCTGGTACGCGCCGCTGCCGGTCGCGTCGAGCGGTCCGGCCGGGTGGGCAGGCGCCGCATCCGGCGGCATCGTCTGACCGATGCCGCCCGTCTCGACCACTTCCGAACCGTCGATGTCGGTATGGTGGAATTCGAGCGACACCAGACTCTGATTCGCCTCGCCTTCGACCTGCTCGGTGGCTTCCTCGAGCTGTTCCGGCGACTGGATCTGCACGTTCATCACGAAGCGGATCACCTCGGACTTGATCGCGTCGAGCGTCTGCGCGAACAGTTCGAACGATTCGCGCTTGTATTCCTGCTTCGGGTTCTTCTGCGCATAGCCGCGCAGATGGATGCCCTGACGCAGGTGATCGAGCGCGGCCAGATGTTCGCGCCAGCGGCCATCGAGCGTTTGCAGCATGACCGTGCGCTCGAAGCCGTTGAAGCCCTCGCGGCCCACCAGCCCGACCTTCGATTCGTACGCCGCGTCCGCATCCTCGAGCACCTTCTCGAGAACGTCGTCGTCGCTGACGTTCTGCACCGCGCCCGCGAGCTCGCGCAGCGGCACCGGCAATTGCCAGTCGTCGCGCAGCACCTGTTCGAGCCCCGCCAGATTCCACTGCTCCTCGATGCTGTTCGCCGGCACGTACGTGCGTACCAGGTCGCTGATCACCGACTGGCGCATCGCGGTGATCGTCTCGGAGATGTCGCTGGCCTCGAGCAGCTCGTTGCGCTGCTGGTAGATGACCTTGCGCTGATCGTTCGACACGTCGTCGTACTCGAGCAGCTGCTTGCGGATGTCGAAGTTGCGCGCCTCGACCTTGCGTTGCGCCGATTCGATCGAGCGCGACACGATGCCGGCCTCGATCGCCTCGCCTTCCGGCATCTTCAGGCGGTCCATGATCGCGCGCACGCGGTCGCCGGCGAAGATGCGCAGCAGCGGATCTTCCAGCGACAGGAAGAAGCGCGACGAACCCGGATCGCCCTGCCGGCCCGCGCGGCCGCGCAGCTGGTTGTCGATGCGGCGCGACTCGTGCCGCTCGGTGCCGATGATGTGCAGGCCGCCCGCGGCCTTCACCGCGTCGTGCAGCGCCTGCCACTCGTCGTGCAGCTGCTGGATCAGGCGCGGCTTGTCGCCGTCGGCGATCGCCGCGTCGACCTCGATGAAGCCGGCCTGTTTCTCGACATTGCCGCCGAGCACGATGTCGGTGCCGCGGCCCGCCATGTTCGTCGCGATCGTGACCATCTTCGGCCGGCCCGCCTGCGCGATGATCTCGGCCTCGCGCGCGTGCTGCTTCGCGTTGAGCACCTGGTGCGGGAGCGTGACCTGCTCGAGCAGGCTCG
>JBPBQT010000253.1:0-1580 GCA_050955065.1 Janthinobacterium lividum
CTGCGCTTCGCGCGTGGCGATGAAGCGGGTGCCGACGTAGGCCAGGTCGGCGCCCAGCGCCTGCGCGGCGAATATCGCCGCACCCTGGCTGATCGCGCCGGACAGCGCCAGCGGTCCGTCGAACAGGCGCCGGACCTCCGCCAGCAGCGCGAAGGGCGACAGGGTGCCCGCGTGGCCCCCGGCTCCCGCACAGACCAGGATCAGGCCGTCGACGCCGGCCTCGAGCGCCTTGCCCGCATGCCGCACGCTGACGACGTCGTGCAGGACGATGCCGCCGTAGCGATGGACTTCGTCGACCAGTTCCCGCATCGGGGCGCGCAGGCTGGTGATGAGGATCGGCACCCGGTGCGCGACGCAGGTGCGCAGGTCGCTCTCCAGGCGCGTGTTCGACGCATGGATGATCTGGTTGACGGCCAGCGGACCGGGGCGGGCCGCCGGACCATCGGCCGCGAGCCTGTCCCGGATCTCGTCGAGCCAGTCGTCCAGCTGCGCCGCGAGGCGCGCGTTCAGCGCGGGGAAGGCGCCGACGATACCGGCCCGGCACTGGGCGATGACCAGTTCCGGATAACTGACGGTGAACATCGGCGCGGCGATCACGGGCAGGCTGAGGTTTTGCAGCAGGGGGGGCAGGGCCATCGCAACTCCGCTTCGATCCTTGAAATAGCACGGTCGTGCTGGGAAGCAGTATAGGCAATGCGGCGGGTGCATGGCATGCGGCAAAATGGAGGAGACACTCGAAAACGCCGCCGGGCGAAAGGTCGGGCGGCGGGCGGCAGGTGACGGCCCGATCGTCCACGCCGCATGACCCAGCGCAACAATTTTGCGATTAATTTTGAGACAAGCGGGAACTCGCACGCCGGTCGGCCTTCTAACCGGTATCGCGAGCTGCGATGGCGCTGATCACGTCGAATAGTTGGGCCGTTCTGCCGAACGGCTTTTTTTTGCCCGTTCGCCGCGTGCCAGGGGTGCCGCGCATGTCCGCGGGGGGTGCGATATACTGGCCGCGTTCGCCCAGAGCACGGCTCAAGAGGTTGTCCGCACGGGCGTGCGAGGGGCCTTATTCCCGTGGCCCGCCTCCTTTCCCGCTTTCTTTCCGCGGTACTTCTTCCGCCACGACCATGCCCGCATACCGTTCCAAAACCTCCACCGCCGGCCGCAACATGGCAGGCGCGCGTTCCCTGTGGCGCGCCACAGGCATGAAAGACGAGGATTTCTCCAAGCCCATCATCGCGGTGGTCAACTCTTTCACCCAGTTCGTCCCCGGTCACGTGCACCTGAAGGACCTGGGCCAGCTCGTCGCGCGCGAGATCGAAGCCGCGGGCGGCGTCGCCAAGGAATTCAACACCATCGCGGTCGACGACGGCATCGCGATGGGCCACGACGGCATGCTGTATTCGCTGCCCAGCCGCGAGATCATCGCGGACTCGGTCGAATACATGGTCAACGCGCACTGCGCCGACGCGATGGTGTGCATCTCCAATTGCGACAAGATCACGCCCGGCATGCTGATGGCCGCGATGCGGCTCAACGTTCCGGTGATCTTCGTCTCCGGCGGCCCGATGGAGGCCGGCAAGACGCGC